>CAZEQC010000003.1:28832-86719 GCA_964514285.1 uncultured Anaerolineales bacterium
CCGGCTCAGCCCTCTTCGACATCCGCAAGTCGTTCATCCCGACGCCGGGCTACACGATGCTGGTGGCGGACTACGACCAGCTCGAGATGTACATCACGGGGCACTACTCTGGTGCGCCGGGCCTCGTGCAGGCTGCCTGGGACGGTAAGGACATCCACACGGCCAACGTGGAGCTCGTCTACGGCGAGCCCTACGACGATGTCGTGGCCGCGAAGAAGGCCAAGGAGAGAACGGACCACCAGGAGTACCTCGCCGAGCTCAGGCAGGCGGTCAAGAGCGTCGGCTTCGGCCTCATCTACGGCAAAGCCGCACGCTCTCTGGGCGTCCAGCTCGGCTACGAAGCCGAGTTCCGCCAGCAGTACCCCCAACTAGCAGACCGGGCCATCAGCAAGATGGCGACCGAACGTGCCCAGGGAGTCATCGACGACTTCTTCAGCGGGCTGCCTGAGGTCCAGGACTTCATCCATGGCACCCAGCGGGATGTCTCCGACACGAAGTACACCGAGACCATGCTCGGTCGCCGCCGGTGGTTCTGGGACATCATGAACTGGGACGACCAGATGGCGCACAGCCTCGCCGCCGAGAAGAAGGGGCGGAAGCTCTGCTGGTGTGCTCAGTGCAAGCTGTCTCGTGACGAAGATCGTGCTGCGGTCAACCATCGCATCCAGGGCACGGCCGCTGACATCACCATGCTCGGCATGATCAAGTGCCATCAGGACCGACGGCTCAAGGAGCTCGGCGTCCACATGCTGCTCCAGGTCCACGACGAGCTCGTCTTCGAGATTCCGAACGAGAGCGTGGAGGAGGCAGCGCCAATCATCCAGTACCACATGGAGCACCCAGGGCTCAGCCTGAAGGTGCCTCTTCGGGCGCCACCGGGCACAGGGAACAACTGGCAGGAAGCGAAGTGAGGCTCAAGGGTGTAGCACTCGGGGTAGTCGAGGAGCTTCGCCGGCGAGACATCGAGGTGAGCTACGATGTCGCCAAGCTGATTCTCGAGCTCGCCCTCGAGATCATCAAGCAGGAGACCTCGAAAGGAGGGACCGTCTGGCTCGACAACTTCATCAAGTTCCAGCCGAAGTTCGAGAAGTACAGCACCGGCTGGTCCGGCTGGAAGATTCGAATGCGCCGAAGCCCCGACTGGAGGCAGCGGTGCAGATTCACGAGAGGAGAGACCCCCATGAAGGAGAAGTACGCCTACGAGAAGGAGCAGGAAGACCCGAGGGTCAAGACGGCTTCGGAGAAAGGGCGGTGCCCGAAGTGCGGAGCCGAGGTGCGGGGCAATCCGCCGGTGTGCCCGAACCACGGGTCCGAGCCATTCGAGAGGAGGGAGGATGGCGAAGGCCAAGGCTGACAAGAAGCCGACGAAGCGCCGGAGGAAGAGCAAGGCCGACCTCTTCAAGGGCCGACCAGCCATCTTCGCCGAAGATGAGGACATCCCGACGGACATCGACGAGCTCGCCACGGAGATCAACAAGCGCATCAACGAGGGGCGCAAGATCAAGCGGTCGACCGTCCGACGAGCCGACGAGACGGGTAACCCCTTCACCCTTCGGCGGCCAACCGGCCTGGCCTCGCTCGACATCGGCACCGGAGGCGGTCTCCCAGCCGGCGGCGTCACGCAGATCGATGGGGAGACTGGTGTCGGCAAGGATGCCCTGTGCAACCTGACCGTCGCCATGAACCAGGGCATCTACGGCGAGCTGTCCCGCGTCTTCTGGTGCCAGCTCGAGCTCCCCTACGACAAGAGCCACGGCCGTCGGCAGGGGGTCGCCGTCCCTTCCTCGCCGCTCGACATACAGTTCGAGAACGCCAAGCGTGAAGCAGAGGGCGCCGAGCCAATGACCAAGGATGAGATCACCCGAGCACAGTTCTCCATTGGGCAGTTCGCCCTGGCAGATGCGGGCCCCACCGAAAACAGGCTCCAGGCCGTGCTGGACGTCGTCCACTCCAACATCTGCCAGCTCGTGGTAGTCGACTCGCTGGCCGCCGCCACCAGCCACTACCGCATCGAGACCCCGCTGGAGAACGAGACGGCCCAGGCTGTCAACGCCAAGATGCTGACCGACTGGCAGCACATCCTCTGGCACAACTTCCTCAACCCCCTGCGCGGCGTGCTCAACCTCACCACGATGGTCGTCACCAACCAGGTGCGAGCCAACATGAACCGCATCTCGAGGCGGTCGCCGGCGACGAAGGAGCAGAGCCCCCACTCCATCAAGCACGCCAAGCTCCTCGACATCACCCTGAAGCCCGGCGAGTACATCAACCGGGACGGCCAGCAGGTCGGCAAGGTCGTGAAGTGGCGCATCACCAAGGGCAAAGCCGGCGTCCATGAGGGGGCCAGCGGCGAGGTGAAGTACTACTACGCGACGGGCTTCGACCGGGTCGACGACCTGGCCAACGTGATGATGGACTTCGACATGATCCTCCACGCTCCGAAGGCCAAGACGTGCGACATCATCGACAACAACGGTGAAGTCGTCGTAGAGAAGTGCCGGTGGGGCAGCCGAGGCTCTGGGGTCAGGGACGCGCTCTACGCCGACCCGGACCTCTTCGAGAAGATGTACTACGCCTGTCTCCAGAACGCGGGGGTGTCATGCCTGCACAAGCTGTAGCTCGCCTCTTCGTCGAGGACGACATCTGCCCCGAGTGCCGGTCGATCTGCGACCTGTTTCATCTGGTGCTGCTGGTCCGAGACCGGGAGGGGGAGGAGCGCCATGAGGCGTGGGAGGGGTGCATCGACTGCCTCAGGCAAGAGCACCCCGAGCTGGTAGAGAAGATCGGGGTCCGGGACGTCATCGACGTACCGACCCAGTCGAGCAGGCGGCGCCAGAACAAGACGGCCCGCAGAAGGGAGGACCGTGCGGCAGACGATATCGGGGGGAGGCGGGTAGCGGGCTCCGGCTCCCAGGAGTGTAAAGGGGACGCCCGCAACGACTGCTGGATGGTGGAGGACAAGCACACGACGGGCAAGAGCTACACGCTCACCCCGACCGTGCTCTCCAAGGCCATCGGGCAGGCCAGCAAGACGGGAAGGAACGCGGTGATAAGGGTGGGCCTGGCTGATGGTACCGAGCTAGCTGTCTGTCGATGGTCCGACTTCGCCGAGGAGGTGATCAGTGACTAAGACAGCAACACTCCACTCCCACGAGGACCTCGTGGCCCAGCCAGAGCTCGCGAAGAAGTTGAAGGAGGAGTGGAACATCGTAGAAGAGATCGACGACTGGGTCGGGCGGCTCCGCAACAACCCTGTGCCGTGGACGACGACCATCGAGTGGGGCAAGCCCCGCCGCAAAGGCGTCTTCCACCCCTCGTCCATCAACAAGCCCTGCGACATGTACCTCTATCTCGAGCTCCTCGCAGCACACGAGTTCGAGAAGATGAACGCGACGACGCTCCAGATCTTCGACACGGGGACGGTCATCCACGAGCAGCTCCAGTACTACTTCCACACCCGTGCTCTGTCGGAGGGCTACGAGTACATCGACGAGGTGCCCGTGTCTGAGGGCAGCGAGCTCGCCGCCAAGCTGCGGATGGGCGGGCACTGCGATGGGTTCATGGAGCGGGTGCTCAAGCTCCGAGACCTGAACCTCGATCTTCGCTGCCTGTTCGAGTTCAAGACGATCAAGACAGAGCTCTTCGCCAAGCTGCGGACCAAGCCCGACATCGGCTACGTCCGACAGGTTCACTCCTACATGGCTGCGACGGGCGTCCCTCTGACGATCATCCTGTACTACAACAAGAACAACAGCTTGAAGAAGGCGTTCTTCGTCTTCTTCGACCCAGAGGTCTGGCAGCCCATCCAGGAGCGCCTGGAGCGGCTGACCCGACTCGCCGACGACTTCGAGCTCCCGGAACGCAACGTCGGGAAGAGCTGCGTCTACTGCAAGTTCTTCAAGGAGTGCGAGCCGCCGATCTCAAAGTCACGGCAAGGGAAGGGGTCGCCGAAGTTCCAATGAACCAGAGAGACAAGACGATGGGGCGGCAAGCTGCGCCGCCTGGGATTGGGGAGGTGCTCACCGACATCGACGAGCAGGTGGTCAAGTACGCGAATGTCCCGAAGCGCGCCAACGCCATCCTCAAGAAGCTGGGTGTGCCTGCTCCGAGGAGGCCTGACATGGACGAGATGCCCATGTTGGAGGGTCCAGTCAGTGAGATGACGGACGCCGATTTGGGGGACACGCAAGGAGCCTTCGCGGTCTGGGAGTCCTACCTCAGCCGCATCACGTCGGACGCGGAGTCACAAGTCGATGTCCGCAAGGCCATGCGCGACTACCTGCTGTCTGAGCTCAAGAAGAACGCGACTGGGCCGCAGACTGGTAGGGCCGACAAGGCCAAGACCGACCCCCGCTACGTCGATGCCGACGCCGAGTTCCTCGTCGCCAAGAAGGTGCTGAACGAGGTCAAGGCCGCCCTCAGCGGGCAGGAGACCCAGCGGAAGGTGTGCTCGAGGTATGTCGAGATCCGCAGGATGGAGTTCGAGTCCCACACCAGGACGCACAACGTCCAGAACATGCGGCACGAACGGCGCGGGGCCCCGAGATTCCGGCGGACCCCAGAGAAGGAAGGGGACTGATGCCGCTACGCCTTTCGCTGCCGCTGCCGCCGACGGACAACGACATCTACGTCCCCGTCAAGAAGAGGGGGAAGTCCGCAGGCATGCGGCTGTCCGACACGGCTCGAGCGTACAAGGTCAAGGTCGCTGAGCTCATGGCCGACGCGGCCGTGCTTCAGCCCGACTTCGTGGTCGAAGACGACGTGGAGTACTCGATCACCCTTGTCGTCTTCTTCAAGGCGGCTTACAGCAAGGACTGGCCAAAGCGGGCGAAGTGTCGGTTCCGCAAGATCGATTCGCACAACCGGCTGAAGCTGGTCATTGACGCGGTCATGCAGGGCCTGGGGCTCGACGACAACTGCCTGTTCGAGCAGAGCATCACCAAGCAGGAAGATCCGGAAGACCCCCGGATCGAGGTGGAGATAAGGAGGTGGGAGTGGGCCTGAGGAAGAAATGGGCCTGGGAGAAGATCGACTGGGACGAGAGGATCTGGAAGGACGAGGTCGTCTTCCGGGAGGACTTCATCGAAGGCATGAACGCCTCAGAGCTCGTGGAGATCCTCAATCTGAGGGGAGTGCGGGCGCACAGAGGCATGGAGCTGGACGAGCTGCGAGAGGCCCTCGTCCTGAATCTGCAAGGAGAGGACGTGGTGATCGAGCACCCGGTGGATTACCTCCGACGGAGGATCCGCTGGTTCATCGAGCTCCACTACGAGAAGATTCGCGACCAACTGACCACGCAGTGCGACATGCGCTGCTTCGACAAGCACGACGCAGAGGTGCTGTACTGCTACACGGCCCCTCTGACCAAGAGGAACATCGAAAGGGAGATGGACAAGCATGGGTACCAAGACTGAGGAAGAGGTCGCCCGAGAAGCGTTCAAGCAGGAGCTGCTCCACACCAGCAACTGGGGGCTGCGCCGGCTGGCCACCGGCCCCAAAGGGGCTGGCATCGAGATCGCCGTGGTGAAGGAGGCGGAGGAGACCGGGCCCGAGGCCGTCGTCGACGTCATCATGGAGAAGTACGACGAGGGCTGGCGTCCTGGCGGCGCGGCCCTCAACCCCCAGAGCAGCCCTGCCTCGAGCCCGGCCAAGAAGCGGACGACCGACAAGAAGCCCCCCAAGGAGGAGCCCAAGAACGAGCCCGACCCGGAGCCCGCTCCTGAGCCGGAAGCCTCGGGTGACGACGACCCGGTGGCCAGCGCGTGGGACGAGGAGGGGTCGGATGGTCTGCCCGCAGACCTCGACCTCGACCTCGACGATGACGAGCCGGAGCCCGAACCGGAGCCCGAGAAGCCGAAGCGCCGGCAGCGTCAGACGAAGACCAAGACGGCCCCAGCGGCCGAGACGTCGGCCCTCGAGGAGAAGGTCGACAAGGTGCTCGACACGCTGATGAAGATGGCCTCGATGTTCTCCAAGATCGAGAAGACGCTGGACAGCATCGACGCGACCGTGAACGAGGTCAAGTTCCTGGTCATCGAGGGCAAGGAGGCCACGGTCACCGGGCTGGCCGTCCTGTTCAAGAAGGGCTTCCCGGCCAAGGGCTTCGGCAAGGTCAAGGAGCACGCCACGGCCCTGGCGAAGAAGGCCTGCGGCATCGAGGACTGAGGCTCCTCGGCCCGGCCGGTTCGGCCGTCACCGCCACCTCGGGTGCCCTCCACGCTCGTCTTCCGCGAAGAGGAGATCGAACGGATGACGGAGAAGGAGCTCCTCGAGGTGGTGGCGGCCGTCGGCCTCAGCACCGACGGGGTCGAATCCCTGCCTGCTCTCCGCCGTATGGTGGCCCTCTCAGGACGAAAAACCACGACCCAGGTGGTATAGGGGTTCTGGCACGCAGCCTCAACTAGCAGGCTGTGCCCAGGGGAGTTTTCTCCTTTCGCCCCTGGGGAGCGGTGCGGACGCCCGTCCGTCCGGAACAAACGAGTCCACACGGGGGCTCACCGACAGTCGCAGACGGGAAGGCGGCTGTCGGTGGGTCCCCACTCTTTCGAGCGCCGGACTCACTTCTTAGCTGGTCATCAGATGGCGGTGACGACGTAGGCGGCGAGGGCCACAAGCGCGGCCGAGACGAGGGTGCCCGAGAGGAAACCGAACCACCACGACCTGTACCACGCCGTGGCACTTCGAGCTCGACGCTCGGCTGCAAGCGCCTGCTCGGAGTAGTACTCGGCCTGCTCCTCGAGGAGGCCCTCCCGAATGGTGGCCGTCTCCCTCACATGCTCGATCTCGATGCGGTACCTCTCGGCGATGTAGAGGCGGTCGGCCCAGCGCAAACGGCGCAGGGCCTTCAGCTTCAGGCCGTACTCCACAAGCCGATCCCGGTGTACCAGGGCGCCATCCCACGGAGCCTCCACCACCTTCCCCTGATGCACCGGGATCGACGGTGGGGGGTTGAGGCGAGGAATGAGCGCCTCTTCTTCCGGGCTCGGACAGTCGAAGTCCGGAGCCTGCTTGGAGTCGTAGTCTTGTGGCCCGCAGACGGTCTGCGTCAACCCCTGCGACGGATAGAGGGCGACCAGCAGAACAACCGTCGTCAGGCGCTTCATCGCGCCCTCTGCCTACGAGCTGCCGCCAGGAACGCTTCGGAGGGCTGAGGCATCGCGGCCTGAGCCGCCTTGGCCTCTCGAAGCCGCCCAGCGATGGTAGGGGCCACCTTCTTCTCGGCCGGGCCGCCGAGCAACCTCTTCAGGGTCGTCATGACGCGGCCCTCCCTCGCGATCTTGGTGAGCTCGTCTGCGAAAGCCGAAAATGCTGCGCTGGAAGCCGTCTTTGGTGGCATATCTCCGAGTCCCTCTCCTTCACGCTCCGCCTCCAGCCGCCTACCCATTGGGCCAAGCCCAGCCCTCTCGGCCTGCCGACGCCGCCGGGCCGCCCTGCTGAGCACCCGCCGCGGACCACCTCGGGGATTGACCGACTGGCGAGCTCGGCGAAGGGCCGCTCTCTCGTCACGGTGTGCCCGCTGCTCTTCGGTAAGGGCAGCAGCGAGCTTCATAGGCTGTCGAACCACGTCACAACCTCCTCGAGAGGCCTGTCCTGGAGCTCGTCGAGCTCGGCCTGCTGCTCTTCGGTGAGCTCCCTGAGACGCTCGACCTTCCGCTCCTCGAGCTCGGCGATCTTCTGATCTCGGACGAGTTCAGCGTTGCGGAGCTTCTTCAGAGCCTCACGGGTCTTCTCATCGAGGTCCCTCGGGGGCTCAGCGTACTGAGCGATGAGGGACGCAGTCGTCACCGCCGTCATGATGGCGATAGCGATGCCGATCGGGAAGAGGATCCACTTCCAGTTCTTCTTGATCCAGGGCCATGCCTTGGTCGTGAGCCAGATCATCGAATCAACTCCCGGGCCTCCTCGGAGAGATAGCGACCGGCCCGCTCGGCCTTCCGAGCCTCGCGCTCGCGCATCCGCTTCTTGATCGCCACCCCAAGCACCTTCTTACGCACGGGGCGGATGAAGCGTTGAGTGCCGGCAATCTTCTCGAGCTCGTCGGCGAACGCCTCGATGGTGCCGGACGAGATCATTGCATCCCGTACCGCACCTGCTGGGCAGTCATCCGAGCGCCCCGTCCGATGTTGGCCCCGGCCTCGCCGACCTCCCGGCCGCCCAGGCCGCCGACGAGGGCCCCAGTCAAGGCCGCCGCGATGCGGGCCTTCTTGGGTGCCTTGGCCACCAGCTTGTTGGCCGCAGCCGCGCCAGCCCCAGCACCAGCCACACCGCCGACGACCTTGGCCTTTCGGTTGGGGTCGTACTGAGCGATCTTCTGGAGCTCGTCGCTGAATGCGAGAAAGTCGATCATGCTCCTACTCCTGTCACGAGAGAGTCCCGCTCCCTGATTCTCTTGATGATAGACGGAACCCCCTCCCGAAGGCCATGCCTCACCGCCTTCAGGCTGAGATAGCCCCCGCCTTTGCCCATCGGGGCGTGCTTGTCCTGATGAACCAAGTAGGCCGGCCCCAACCTGTGAGCGTGAAGGCGTCCCGCCCTGTAGCTGATGGTGAGGGGCCTCTCCCCCGGGAGCGGAGTGGCCAGCCGAGTCGGCTTGAAGCCCATCGCCTTCATGTCCGGCATCTGCTTCTCTGGGACGACGACGTTGCGGTAGCCGAGGATGGCCGGAACGTCCTTGTCCTCGAGCGCCTTGATGATCCTCTTCTTCGCAGCTTCGGGCTTCTTCGGCAGCTTCTCCAGGATGGGGAGCTTCGCCTTGATCTCCACGCCTGCGTACCCAGCCCCGAGGGGCTTGAATCCCTCAGCGGCGATCTTGACGAGCTCATCGGAGAAAGCAGTGAAGTCGATCATCAGCCGCCCAGACGGGAGAGGGCCCCACGAATGCCAGTCCCTTGGTCAAAAAACGAGCCCGGCATGTTGGGGTTGTCCTTGGCCCTGGGAGCGCCGATGATCCCCTTGAGCTTCCGGCGGGCCTTGGTCAGCACGCCCTTCGCGTGCCGGGCTGTCACCGCCGTCTTCCCCGAGCCCAGCTTGGTCACGCCGAGCTCCCAAGCGCTGGCTCCGTAGTTCATCTCAGCCCTCCTTCACCCTCTTCTGCTCCTTGGGGTCGAGATCGAGCTCGATGTCGATCCCCCTAGCTTCAGCCATCTTCTTCACCCACTTGACGATGACGATGGAGAAGAGCCCCGCAATGCCGTAGACGAGCGCCATCGTGAACTGGCTCACCTCCTCGAGCTGCGGGGGCCGAGGCACCTGCGGTATCCACCCGAGGCCGAAACCGAGGAAGAACATGAGCGGGATCTTCACCGCTTCCATGAACTTGAGGAACTTGCGAACTGGCTTGTTGCCAGTGTGCCAGAGGTAGGGCCCAATGCCCTTCCACTTCCCGAGGCCGTTGAAGAAGGCCACGATGAGAAAGACCACACAGCCCATGACGATGAACTGCCAGCTCGAGATGATTGCCCAAAGGTCGTCCATACCAGCCCCCTTCTACGATGCCATCGGCGGAGTGCCAGCTGTCGTAAGATTGTTGAGTGCGTACCCGACAACTGTGTTGGGAGTGATCTCTGGGCTTACCCCACCGTCCAGGATGACGTCGTTGCCGATGGCTTTGGCCGAGTTGCCGACGCCGCCGCCGATGACCCCAGAGTTGAACTTGATCGCGTCGTAGACCCCGCTGCCAGAGTCCAGGCCGTTGCCGAGCACACGGATCAGGCAGTTGACCACCTTCACCAGCGAGACGCCGGTCTGGTCGAAATCGAAGATGGCCTGGCCCGCCGACTGGATATCGTCGCCGAAGATCGCCGTGACGCTGTCCACCAGGATGTCGTCCATCGTGTCATCCTCAGCGTAGATGGCGTGGTAGGGGCGGAAGCCTGTCTGCGGCCGCATGTAGATGCGCCCCTTGCGGATGCGGATGCTCTCCGTCGCGTTGCCCCGGATGCGGATCATGCTCTCGATGTCGTGCGTGTCGCCGGTCGCATCGCAGTAGATGTTGAAGTCCTCGAAGACGACGTCCTTGCCCTGGAGGAACACGAGCGCCTTGGACCCGCTGGCCAGCTTGTAGAGGTTGTTCCCACGACCGAACGTGTATCCCCGAACAGTGGCCTGCCTGTCGACGCAGATCGCACCGCAGGTGCTGCTCAACAGCGCATCCCCGTCGAAACGCACGGACACCCCCTCGACGACCGTTCGTCCATCGATGAGATACACGCTGTCGGAGACGTAGGAGCCGCCACGGATGTAGATGATGCCGCCCGTGTACTGAAGCGCTACTGGCGTGCCGCTGAGGTCGTAGTGGGTGTCCAGCTGCACAGAGAGCTCGGTGATCTTGGACTGGAAGTCCACCTCGACCAGGCCGCCCGCGAGCGCCCCGTAGGAGAAAGGCTGCGCGCCGTCCGGCGAATCCTGGTGGTGGACCGCGAAGCCGTCGATGTTGCAGGTCGACATGTAGACCCACGACTCGTCCATGACGATGTGCGAGCAGTCGCCGCGGTCGAAGACCACGTTGCGACCCGCCACGCCGTCCAGCTTCATGACGGGGAAGAGGGTGCCACCGCCGGTCGGCGTCGCGCCCGGGTCCGACGCATCGTCAGTGCCCTTGCTCCACTTGTCGTAGAAGTAGCAGTTGTTGAGGATGATCCCGCGCTCGGTCACCGAGACGCCCTCGGGCTCGTGCATGGCCTGGAGCTCGACGAAGAAGAGGCCATACCACGCACTGGCCGTGTTGATGAATCGGCAGTTCTCGAAGATGAGCCCGTGCTGCTCGACGGGGAAGTCGGTGTCGGCGACCCGGCGATTGCCGCGGAACTCGCAGTTCTCGAACTTCACCCCCTGGAGCGGTTGGTTGATCAGCAGACAGGTGACGTCACCGACCTCGATGTAGCAGTTGGTGAAGCGCAGCCGCTGAGAGGCGGTCACCCCAGCGAAGTCGATGCCTACGCCGACAGAGATGCCGGAACCTGGTGTGAAGGGGCGGATGTTCTCAAACACCATGTCTGCGCAGCCAGACCCGATGAACATGACATCACCGGTCGTCATGTGCTGAGCGTCGTACTTGACGTTGCGGACATGGACCGTGTTCTCGTTCTGGCCGACGAGGATGCAGCCGCTAGGCCCGCCGCACTCGACGTTCTCGACTGAGGTCCTCGTGTCGAGCTCGAGCCGCCAGCCGATGGCGCTCACGTTTCGGAGGTACGACCGCTGGGACAGCTGGATACGAGCGCTTGTCGAGGTGATCGCCCCGGGCGCCGTGATGGTCAGGTCCTCGATCGAGCAGCCGTTGCTGGTGCTGATGAGGCCGTTGGCCGCGTCGGCGTTGACCTCGACGACGGTCGTGTTCTTGTCCTCGCCGATGATGTGCTGGGCGTTGAGAGACAGCGAGTTGTAGGGGCCGTAGGTCCCCTGCTTGAGGTAGATGCGCTCGTGGCCATCCGAGATGGCGTCCTCGAGCGCCGACGCCCCGACGTAGTCCGCGATGCCGGAGACCGCGCAGACCACCCAGGAGGGCTTGGCCGACTCCCCGGCGCCCTCATGGATGCCGCGGATGTCAGCCCGGATGAGGGCGTCGTCCGGCAACGTGGCCAGCGTCGCCTCTCTGGCATAAGAGAGCCGATAGTTGCCAGACGGGAGCGCCGTGAGTGGGCCGCTGTCCGTGCCCAGCTGCAACGTAACCACCGCCGTGTTGTAGAAACCAGAGCCCACCGCCGGCCCGACGGATATAGCAGTGACCTTCACCTCCTCGCCATCGACCATGACCTCGTTGTAGTCCTCGTCGACGAATTGGAAGAGGGTGTCGAGTGCCTCTTGGAGAGGGAGCGCGGAATAGGTGCCGTTGCCCACGTAGAGATAGCCGGATGGCGAGAAGTTGATGTCGCTGCCGGCTCCGTTGATCATGTCGATATCGATCGTGGTTTTCGAGAAGGACAGGAGCTGACCGACCTGGGTGACAGCAAGCTGCGAGTCCAGCGGCAGCTTCAGATTGTCCATGTTCTCGGCGAGGGCGAGGTGCGGCCGGTTGGCCGTCGCCGAGCTGGCGCCCTCGGTCTGACCGACGAACCGACACCCGACGTTCTTCCCTGGTGTATCCCCGGTGTACGCGTCGCAGGTGTCCAGGAGGGTTGCCGCGTCGAGGTAGTCTCCGTAAGCCATGATCTCTCCTACGAGAACCTCAGCTCCCAGTCCACCTGGAGGACGAAGGCCGACGTCTTGCTGAGGGTGTCGAATGTGTTGTAGGCCACCATGTACTTCGTGACCGGGAGCGCCCCGTAGAGGATCGGCTCAGTGGTCAGGCCGCCCGGCTGTGTGGTGATGCCCTGGGTGAACAAGCCGATCTCCGACAGAGGCACGCTCGTGTAAGAACCGAAGCTCACCTCGCTGGTACCGAGGACCGACGTGTAGCGGACGATGCCCACGTCGGGGTAGGTGGCCGGGGCCGAAATGTCGTCGTACCACTCGGTGTTGTTGACCAGGACGGGCCATTCGAGTCCGACCACCGATGGGTCCGTGTCGGTCTGGAGCGGGGACGTCGGGCCGCCCACACCACCCCAGTCCTGGGCGTAGCCCGGGTAGGTTGCGTGGATGGTGGCCGGAAGGATGAGCTGGCTCTGACCCCCGATGCCGAAGGCCATGTAGCGAATGCGGTCCTCTCGCTCGTAGGTGTCGGGGCCAATGGTGGCCAGGGAGATCAGGTGAGCGATCCAATCCCGGCCGTAGTTCACGAAGATGTTGTGGCTCTCTCGCTCCTCGACGACCTTGTCAGAATCGGGATCGATCAGCTTCAGGAAGACGTTGGACTCCATCTGAATCGGAGGAGCCCCACCGCCACCACCGCCACGGGACTCCCCACCACCGCCACCCGAGCGCCGCGTCCTAAGCCGAACTCGGTCGCGAACCCTGACGTCTTCCTTGAACTTCTTGTTGATCATTGCTGCCCCGAGTGCTGCTTGCTGGTGGTCGTCCGAGTATACCAGCCCGACGGAAGATCCACATCGTAGCGCCAGCTCTCGGTGGGAGTGCCCCCAGCGCCGTACCCGGCGTCGGCCTGGTTGATGCCGTAGGTGAACGACTCGGTCACGGTGACGGCGTCGCGATTCCAGTACACGAGCTGCGTAGCGCTGTTGACGGCCGTGATCGGAAAGAGGCCGTTGTTGTTCGGATTGGTGGCCCCAGAGATCCTGATAGAGCCTTGCTCCATGGCCACGACGAAGGCCCCACCCGCATCGTCGAGAGTCACGTAGCCGGCGGACGGCGTGTCCTTCGTGATCGTGTCTCCGGTGCCCGTGACCTTGGTACCGCTGACGGCCCCGCCCCCGTAGGCAGGGTCGGTCGTGGTGTTCCACTCCTCGACCGTAGGTCCTCGATCGGTGGGGTTCCACGGCTCGTTCGTCGACGGGTTGCTCCAGCTCGCCGGCGGCGTATCCACGGCAGGTCCCGCCAACCGCTTCCTGTCAGGGGCACTGGCGGCGTCGTAGCAGAGCCCTGTGTCGTACCTCGGGATACCCATCACGGCACCGGAATCGCAATCTGGAAGGTGAGGTCCTCATCTGGGAGACCCCCTTGCGTGAACCCGCCAGTCCTTCCGCTGATCGCTCTATCATACCCCCACTGCATCCACGGCATAGCCTTTTCGTAGACGCCCACCTGCTCCCAGTCGTTGGCCCCTTCAGCGTCGACGTAGAAGTCCCCGCCCGCCGGCCCCGTCAGCATCTGGAGGGTCACATAGTTCGTGTCCTTGGCGCTAACTTCCCAAGCGTGCAGGCGTAGCTGGTGCCACTGGAGCTGGTGCGAGGCATGGCGCCACTCAGCCAGCACGGTCTGGGGGTTGTCCTGATCGAGCAGCCGGAAGTGCGCCTGCCCGCTGACGAGGTAGACCCAGAGGTTCACGCCAACCTGGAACGACTCATCGATGGCCGTCGAGACCGCTTGCTGAACCCCCACGCCAGCTACGGCATCTGCGACGTGAAGGCTCTGCGTGCCGTAGAGGATCTGTGCCCCGGACTTGGCCGCCGTGGCCGGAACGCCAACGAGACTCCAGGGGCCGAGGCCGGCACCCTCCATAGTCCCATCGCCCAGCATGTTCACGGCGAGCATGTGCTCGTCATAGCGGTGGATGAGGTGGCCGCTCTCGTCCGTGTCGTCGTAGCGGAAGGAGCCCTCGCTGATGGTCGGGACATGGCTCCCTGACGCACCACTCGGCCAAGCCCCAGACCAGCCATCAGGGAGCTTCCCCGTCACGTCGGCCAATCGCAGACCACCAAAGTCGATACCCAGATTCTCCGGGACCGTCGGGGTCGCAGATCTAGTCACCTCGTGCGGAGAGTCGGCCCAGGCCAGCGGGATAGGGTAGGCCGGCCAGTCCGCCGGATACTCGTACCCAGACGGCGGCACGGCTGGGCCGAGAACCACAGGGTCGTCCACGTCGATCGTCTGAGAAAGGCGCCTGAGCACCACGAAAAACGAATCGACGTAGGTCGGACGGTACTTGCGGAAGAAGGTCGACAGGAACAAGAGATTGGTCAGGTCGAAGATCTCCGCATCGATGATAACACCGAAGGTGTGGACCTTCTGCGGCTCGTAGATGTCGCCGGACCCGACGTAGGTCTTGAGCCACTCAGGATCGTCGATGTAGTCGGAGACGTCGACGCCCCCACACAGCGGAGCGAACTGCTGCACCGTGTCGCCGAGCGTGTAGGGAACCCCCGTCTCGGGGTTCGTCTCCACATCGAGCGCCGAAGGGAACAGGTACGACCTGATCGTCGCTGGGTTGTCGGCATCCTGGACAAGGATGCGGTCCCTCGTGGCATCGAAGGGGCTCTCGATGTCGATGATGTTTCCGGTGGCCTCCGCGAACGGCAGGCCCAGGATGATCTGACCGCTGACCCGATGGCGGTAGAGCGTGCGCCCCTCCCACACGTAGCTCCAGAGTCCCTGAACCGCCGTGAGGTAGTCGAGGTTGTCCGTCCGCTCTGCCAGGTCGTCGAGGGTAAACCCGATGAGCCGACCGAAGTTCGACTCGACCGTCGGCCTGTTGTCGAGGTAGGTGAGCTCCGCCCATAGATGGTCAGGCGGGTCGTCCATGTGACGAATCCACCAGCGCTGCCCAGTAAGGCTGAGCTCGAGGGCCGGATCGAAGAGCTCGACCTGGTTGGTCGCCACGACCTGATAGAGGCGGAAGCGCCTCCCGTCAGCGAGCTCAAGGAGGTACTCCCGAAGGTCGGCGTCCTCGCCGAACTGGGCTTCGAAGTCGACACTGTCGTCGAAGAAGTACTCGTGGTTGACCGCGTTGGTGTAGCCAGCAAACCCACGCATCGCTTGAGCAAACCAGGCGTTGACCATCTGGATGGTGTTGATCACGAATCCTCCACCGTGGACACCACCTCCACCCGGAAGTCCTTGCCCTCGTGCAGGGGCGACGGCACACCGGGTACGGGCCCCTC
This sequence comes from uncultured Anaerolineales bacterium, assembly GCA_964514285.1. Lineage (GTDB taxonomy): Bacteria > Chloroflexota > Anaerolineae > B4-G1 > B4-G1 > SKLM01. The sequence continues at coordinate 44,267 of CAZEQC010000003.1, forward strand.
ATCGTCCAGCAGCTTGATCGCCTCCTGGAGACGGGGGATGTTCATCACGAGGTCGTCGACGGCTATGGCGCTGCGGCGCAGAACCCCCTTGAAGCGCACGGTGTACGTGTCGCTCGCCAAGTAGCCCGACAGGAGCGACATCGCATCGTCGAAGACCAGCACCTTCCCTCTCACACCGAAAATGGTAGCAGGGATCTCGGTGACGTCTCCATCCTCGGTCCGCACTTCGAAGACCGCCGTGTCGAAAGCGGCCGCGCCGATGAGGGTGAAGTTCGTGTCCCTCGAGGTCACTGTCGGCCTGATCATCCAGTGGCCGGGCCGGTCTGTTGTTGGCAGCGCGTGTGCCGTGATGAGGGTGTCCCCCTCGATGCGGAGAATGCGGTACCCAAGACCCTCGAGGACGAGGTAGTGCCCTGGCAGGGCCTCTGGTGGCATGTCACCGCTGTTCAGCACATAGGTGTACTCAGGATCGACTGAAAGTGGGTCGCCCGGAACGGGGGTTGGCGTCGGGGCGTCGGCGTAGCCCGAAGCGTTGACGACGTTGTTGATCGTCGCTGGGAGCTCATCGTAGTTGGGCTCCTCATACCAGGGGTCGTAGTTGAGCCAGCGTCGCTGGAAGGTCCGCTGCACATCGAGCAGGCTCTTCGAGAAGGCCCGCTGCCACAAGTTCATGAGCTCGTCGACCAACCCCTGAGAAGCCCCGGACCAGAAGCTGTCGATCTTCGCCTTGTCATCGACCAGCCCCCACACGTCCGGAAGATAGTTCCAGATGAAGCTCAGGTCGGGCGTCAGACCGAGAGGCACGTTGGTCTGATAGATGTTGAGCAGCGCCACGGCCGGAAGGCTGTCCCGCACCCCATCGTTGACGACGAGCTCGATGGTGTGAAGGCCGAGAGTGTCCCCGAGGTACGCCCCGACAGAGGACAGCCGTCCCTCCCACACATCGAGCTCCCAGACCTTCGGGTCGGAGAGACGCCAGATGCCAGAGCCAGCCGTCCTGTAGCCATCACGCTCGGCGATGACGAAGACCATCTTGCCGTCGTCGAGGAGCTCGTAGCTCCATGAGAGCTCGAGGGCCGGATCGCCGCCGAGGTAGGTCGCCACCTCGCCCTCATGTGTCGCCCACCCATCCGTAGCTGTCGCGATGATCAGATGCTTGTCCCCAGCAGTTGGGGCCCCCGGCGGGGTCGCGAGCCGGGACTGGACGTCGACCATGGTCGTGCCTGTAAGGCGTGCCCCACCCCACCCAGCTTGCGAGATGATCGACCAGCTCACCGACGCTGAGCCGGCCACCATGGCGTCTCGGTTGAGTGCCACCCAGCTCCCGTCGTCCGCTACACGCATGACGATCGAGTCGAGCGGGAGGTCTCCCTTGACCAGGTCCCCCTCGAGGACCTCACTGAAGGTTCCGACGACCCCTTCAATGATGTTGGTGTACCCAGAAGCGTCCGCCGGCGTGGTTCCCTGACCCGTCAGCAGCGAGCCAGAGCTTTCAGGCACGTCCGCCGCCGTCCAGACGTGGGTGAGCGGCTGTGGTGGCGTGTCTGGGTCATAGCTGCTACGGCCGTCGAAGTAGCCGTACTGCGTCAGGATGCGTGCCTGGTCCTCGCTGATGACGGCGACAGGGCGTTGGTTGCCGTAGACGAGCTCCGAGCTCATCCGGAAGCAGTCGAGGCAGACGGTCGTCCTGTTGGGCACAGGCTGACCAACCACCTCGACACGGAAGTTGTCGACCTCGGTGGCCGGGGTCTTGAGGGGCTCGAAGGTGTATCGCAGCTCGAGGGCGCCCGTCGCTGCGTAGACCTCCTTGCGGCTCGCGTAGAGGTTGGCTCTATTGGTGGCCTCGTTGACCACCACCCGGACCGTGTAGTAGTCGAGCCCCTCGGCAAAGATGTCTGCCGAGTCGGGGAAGACGGTCGACACAGTCACCCCGTCGTCGGACAGAGCGAAGCCGCCGTTCTCGCTCATCAACAGGCCTACGCAAGACCCGAACTGGTTGAACGCGCCCACGAAGAAGCGCTGGTCAGCCGGACTGGCGAAGTCAGCCGGTATCTCGCTCGGAAGGAAGGTGAACTGGAAGGAGAATTCGGTGTGCGGAATCGAGTAGTCGAATCGAAAGCCCGAGTCCAGACCGTCGTCGCTCTGCATGCAGTAGTCGTTGTCGACGTTGAACCAGGAGTATGGGGCGCCGGCTCGCGCCGGGACCGTCTCGGACCACGACAGCATCGACAGCATCGACGAGTCGTCTGGGTAGCAGAAGTCGTAGACGTCCCACGGATCCGACGTGGGGAAGAAGGAGAGGCCGTAGAGTGCCTGGCCGTACTTGAAGGTCCCGTAGAGCGCCATCAGCGATACCTCTGGAATCCCGCGGTCCTGAACCCCGAGCAGGCTCCGAAGCCGCTACCGTAGGGGTCGACGACACCTGAGACACCGCCGCCAACCCATACAGCAGCACCGGGAGTGGCGTCAGTGCAGTTGTAGGTCTGGCCCTCAGAGGTTGCGTACGCCTGGTCGCCAACAAGCAGCCTCGTGCCCACGTTGGGGCCGCCAGCGGTGTTCGGCAGGACCGACGCGCTTGCGAACACCCCCCAGTGGGGGTGTCCTGCTATGATGCCTCTCGCGCCCATCGACTCCTCCTAGAACCCAGGCCAGAAGGAGAAGTACTCCCCATTGACCTTGTTGACGGCGGTTGCCGGCACGGCACTCGCCGGAATCGACTTCCCAGTGGACGCCAAGATGAGCTCAGGGGTAAGCCGCTGCTTGAAGTCCGACCCCCATCCGCGGAACAGCATCGGGATCTGATGGTCCTGGCACATGCGGGCGATCGGCGGAACCCAGGACGGGTCCTCGATGTGGAAGGTCCCGCCGTCGTAGAGGCCCGAGACCTCCACCCAATCGATGTCGTCGGCCCACAGTTCGAGGTCGACGGCTCCCATCAACGGAGAGCAGTCCACCCGCTTCCGAACCGACTTCGCCTGAACCAACTTCGGCACAACGACATCTGCCACGTCCTGATTCTCGACGGAGGCCGCCAACGTCATCGGCGGGAGCTCACTGAGACCATCGAGCCACACCAGAGCAGCGTCGATGCGCCGAGTCGGGATGATGTAGTGGTGGTGGTTCGCCAGCAGCATGACCTCGAGCATTCTGGTGCGCCACTCCTCGGCCACGTTCTCGTGGAAAAAGTCGCTGGCCGTGCCGACGTTGAAGACGGACCTCTGTCGCTGCTGAAGGGGCTCGGTGAGTCTCTCTGGAATGAAGGAGACCTCCCCATTCCACTCACCGTCAGGACCGACCACAGCCGGCCTGTACTGGAGCATCCAGGGGCGTACAGCCCGAGAGTCCCACGCCCGGTCCACGCAGTGTTCACAGGCTGGACTGACCTTGGAGCACCCGATGATCGGGCTCCACATGCCAACGCTTGGGAATCTGTGCATTCTCATCTGATCACCCCAAGAAGTCCACGAGGTTGTTGTCGATGATATTGAAGGCCGACTCCGGCGTGGGCGTGATGTTGGTATCCGCCGTCGGGTCTGCGTTCATTCGGCAGAAGTCGAGCGTGACCACAGCAGAACCCTGCGTGATCGAGGCCGCCGACAGCAGAGGCAGATTGGCGCCCCCAGAGCCGTGAATGAACGTGCACCTCGAAGCACTGAACGGGGACGTCGCCACGTTGTCGAACTGAACGGCCTCTGAGGTCCCCCCACCCTTGATGTAGACGTGCTCGAGCTCGTACTCGAAGGCGGTAGAGCCGAGCCTCATGCCCCACGATGAGCTCTTCCCGACCCAGCCCCTGATGTCCCGAAGCGTGAGCTTGCAGCCGACCCCTCCTGCCAGAGCCTGGACGTTGGCCCCGTTGACGATCTCGAGGTCCTTGAAGACACCCTGGACCACGACCGTTGCCCCAGCTTTCACGTTGAGCAGCGTCGCCCCGTCGAGCTTTCCATTCTTGACGACGACCTGCTGGTTGTTGGAGGTGTAAGAGCTGGCACTGATGATGGTCCCAGAGGCCGTGAAGCCATTCAGGTCGAACACGACCCACTGGCCACTCGGCAGGTAGAAGGAAACACCGATGCCCAAGTCCTCGAAGAGCTTGACGACGAGGTAGTCCGTTCCGATACGCTCGATCAGCTCGACAATGGCACCGACGCTGGTGTCATAGATCTGCCCAGGACCGACGGGGAACACCATCTCGCCCTCGTTGTGAACGTAGGGCTCCACAGGGAGCGCGAAGGAACACCCCAGGAACCGAGCTGTCACAAACTGACCCGCCGACCCGGAAGCGGTCGCCAGTCCGTAGGTTGGGATGGCAGGGTCCCCTGGAGCGGAAGGCGACGGCACGTCCTCCGAGTACCCGAAGTGGCAATTCATGAAGGCGAGCCCGTCTGGGCTCTCAGTCGGGTCGATGGTCGCCAAGTAGACGCCGAAGCTGTCAACGTTCCCGCACCCATCGTACTCGCTAAGACCCACGAAGGAACTGAGATCGCACAGAACATCGCCAGTGGTGTGCAGGTGCAGTGCGCCCCAGTCCTCGAACTCGTCGTGGCCCGTGTGCTTGAGAGAGATCAGCGAGAGCTTGCTGCGTGAGACGTAGACTGACGTGTCGCACACGGCGTCGAAGACGCTCGTAACACGAACCTGCCCGTCGTATACGTCGCAGAGGGCCATCTCCAACACGCCCTTCGTGGCGTGGATGTCTCCGTGGATCTCACAGTTCCTGAGTCGTACTCTCGGGCCGACATCCAACGAAGAGTACATGGTGAGGAATGATCCGAAGTACTGGCCATCTGCCGGGTATTCCACGAAGGCCCGGCACCTGTTGAAGTCCACGTCAGACTCGATGGCATAGTCAAACGAGTCGCCAACGATGCTCGTGAACGTGCCACAGGTCATCTCGAGCTGCGTCGCGCTGTTGACCGCCGTGATCAGGAAGGACCCGTTGTGACCAGGGGTTGTGGCGCCAGAGATGGTGATCCTCTTCCCGACCATCGCACGCGAGAACGCACCGCCTGCATCGTCGAGCGTTGCCGTTCTGAAGCTTGGGGAGTTCGCCGTGATGTCGTCTCCGACCCCAGAGCCGCCCCCCTGCACGATGACGCCATATCGCTCCCCTGGGAGGAATACCACATCCTCGAAGATGACGTCGGAGATGAAGTCCGTGTTGCCCGCCCAGTCGTCGTCGCCTACTACGACGGCACGGGTGTGGTTCGGAACCGTGTAGGTGAAGCTGTCGCCAACAACGGTGACAGCCCATCGATTGTCGATCTCGATCTGTGTCGGGCTGTTGACAGCAGTGATCAACTTGAGCCCGTCATTCTGGTAGTTGGCCGCACCTGAGATGAGTATGTACTGCCCGACCATGGTCGGTGTGAACGCGCCACCAGCATCGTCGAGGGTAGCGGTGTCGGCCACCGGGGTGTCCGCCGTGATGTCGTCGCCCGTACCTCCAGTGGTGCCGGCCGAACCTGTACGTTGAACAGTCAACCGCCTCCACGAAGCGTGGGGGTTGGTCTGCTCGATGACCGGGTTGTCCGAAGTCGTCAGAAGAATACAGGCGTCACGATCTTCGCCGACCGCGTGCACGTAGCTTGGGAGGTCGAGGTTCGTCTCGATGTAGACACCTGGCATGATCTTGATGCCTACGGGGTTGGCTGGAGTGGGGCTGAGCACAGCGGCGGCGGCAATAGCGGCGGCCACGCTGTTGAACGGAAGCTGGATCGTGCCATCCGGGGTGTAGCTTCCGCTCGTGACGTCGACGATCAACCAGTGATCGATGTCGGGTAGTGAGTCGTTGCCGCCGCCGCCTCCCAGAGCGTCCCAGCTCACCCCATTGTCCCGATAGACATTGTCGTCCGCATCGTTGTAGGCCAGCCGACCGCGTGTCCCGGCAGCCCCCAACGTGAGCGGAGTGAGCTCGAGCCGGCCAACGCCATCGACACCGAACTTCTGGGTGTAGGCCGGCGGGGCCGCATCGTAGTCGTCGCCGAGTGAGAGGAGCTTGGCCCCCGTAGTAGCGAAGTCGTCACGAGCCACGAGCTGGAACGCAACGGCAGATGCGCCGTCGGCGATCGGGCTGACCATGCCGCCCGGACCCTGACTGGCCGCCCCTGCTCCGATCAAGTCTCCGGTCTCTCCGAGAAAGACCTGGATGGCCCGGATCTGCGAGTCCTGGTAGTTGAAGTCCTCGTCGAAGACGGTGTCGACGTTGTCGGTCCTGGTGACGGCGCCATCTACTGAAGTCGGCCAATCAGTTGTGCCTGGGTACGCCACTTCAACCTCCGCGTGCTGCTAGTATACTCTCACCATGCACTTCAAAGAGATGAAGGCGGAGGATCGAGCGAAACTCATCGAGGAACACGACGACGTCCTCACACCACTGATCCAAGAGGACCAGAAGATCTACGAGGATGCGTCGTGCCCCCGTTGTGGTGGCATGGCCGCCAAGGACGTGGACCTCTTCCGAGCCGTCACAACGAAGCGGGTCATCCCCCGCTACAACTGCAAGTGCCTCGAGTGTGGCTGCCTCTTCGAGCCGATCACGGGACTGATCATCGAGATGGGGAACCTGGGCAGGCTCCACCCCGAGACACTGGTGCCCATCGTCGGCTCGGGCGACCACTAGATCGTCCTCAGCAGCGAGATGAAGCTCGCACCCTCGGATGTCGTCCCGTCGTCATCTGGGATGAGAGCAGAGAGCCTCCCGCTGGAAATCTGGTCGACCGACCTCTCCGTGATGATCGACCTGTCCCGCTGATGCCCGATGCCCAGGAGAGTCACCGGGTGTGTCACCTTCGTCGCTCCCGTGCGGCGGATGACGTCAGCGATGTCGTCCACCTCGAGCATCTGCTCGGGGAGGATCGTCTCGATGAACGCGGCGATGTCCGCCCGGACGTCCGTCTCGGTCCCCCCGGAACGGTACTCTATGTAGGTCCGGACGAAGATGGGCAGAAGCGAACGTGCCAGCGGGTTCATGCACAGCACCCGGTTCTGCGGATCCCGGATGAAGTCGTGGACCTGCTCCACGATGGGGTCGCGCTCGTAGACGACCTGGATGCTTCGACCAGCGATCTCCTGCTTCTCGAAGGGGTCGTCCTCCGACCCACTGACGAGGATGCGCGGGCTGATGCCGAGCCAGGGGACCTCGGCCATGGAGTAGGAGGTATCCTCGTCCTCCGTGGTGATCTCCCACCCCTCGGCGCGGTAGCCGGTAGCTGTCGCCTGGAGGTCATCAGCGATGTTCCAGAGGTTGCCGTAGCCCTCGCTGATGCACTCGACGTCGAAGTAGTAGAGCCCATTCTCATCCACCTGGTCTGCCATCGCCGTCGCGCTGATGCGCTGGCGGCCCTGGCGCTCGAAGTGGACGTAGTGGCCCAGCGTCGGGTCGATGTCTCCCCCAGGGTAGGTCCCGATGGTGTGAGGACCGCTGCCATCGAGCTCGTTCAGGGTGATGGGGCTGGTAAGCGAAGGCGTGCCGCCTGCGTAGTAGAACCCCTTCTCGGGGGACTCGTTGTTGGTCTCGTCGTTTGGTGCCGCGCCACCAGAGAAGACCCCGCCAGTGAACCAGGGGTTCCAGGCGCCGCGGTCCGTGCCGAAGATGGTGTCCGTGGCGTCGTTGGCCGCCCCCGAGTTGTCCCGGATGGCGATCTCATGGTCGGCCCTGAGCATGAGGTAGAAGTCCCCAGCCACCGCCGGGTCCTCGTACTTGGCCGCAACCTCCCTGCTCAACTGGGCGTTGATCTGCGAAACGATGGTGTCCGCGTCAAGCGAGGTCCCTGAAAAGGTGACCACCTCATTGCCGTTGCCAACATCGATGATGATCGTCGCTCCGTCGAGGTTGTAGGGCCCTCCTGTCCCGATGTTCTCCGAGCCGACGAGGGGTGCGTAGGTGACCTCCACGCGATCCCCCGAAGCGTAGTTGTAGGCGTGCAGGTCTAGGAACGGCGGGACACCTACAGCACCCGTCGCCGTCGTGTCATCTGGGTAGGCGTAGAGCCGGCCCAGAGCATCAGCTGAGAAGAAGGCGGCCACCGACGTCGTGGTCTCCGACGGCAGGTACTCGTCCCACACGTCGGGGTCCGGGCGGAAGTTGAGCGACGCGATGCCGAGCTCAACAGAGAACAGCGTGCTGGCGTAGGTGGTCTCGAAGGTGACCGGGTCCAAGAAGTAGATCCTGAAGGAGCCGTAGCTCGGAGGCCCCACCGAGTAGTCCATCAGGTCGGAGAGAGCCGTTGTCGGCCACCGGAGGTCGCGGTCCAGCTGCATCTTGTCGACGGCCGACAGACCACCCACGGTCCCCACGGCCAACACCGTGTAGTAGCCCTGGTTGTCCGACGTGTTGATGTTGACGATGTCCCCCGGCCGCACGCCGAGCGTGGCGTAGAGGTCGACGCCCTTCGGGGCGCCCAGCTCGTCCACGACCTGGACTTCATCTTCCTCTCCAGGAGCTGAGCTGCGGAAGAGGTAGGTGTCGTTGGTGATGGAGAGGCTCGACCCGGCCTTGGCCTCGCGGCCAGGGTTCTGGAAGCTGTTCGACTGGATGTCCACCGGGTGCCGGTAGGGTACGAATGAGCCCGTCGGGTCCAGGTTGCTGTCGAGGATCTCGACGGTCTTCACCCGCAGCAGAGGAAGCTCGACCCCACCCTGCTTGCGGTAGATCTCGTAGGCCAGCGGCGAGCTCGAGGTCGTCATGACCGTGTCGAGCGTGAGCTGGTTCCCGGACACCCCACCCGGCACGATCTCGTACTCGCCGGCGTCGTCTCCAACGAGGATGCGAAGGTAGTCCCCCTCCACGACTCCGACCGAGGCGAATATGGGGGTACCGCTGACCGTCTCCACGATGGCGAGCCCAGCCACCGTGCGGAGGTTGATTCCTTCGTAGCGGATCTCCCGAGGCTCGACGAGGTTGATGTCGACATCGTCGACCAGCGAGTAGGAGATGTCCGTGACGATCCCCGCCGCCTGCATCGCCTGGTCCAACCGAACGACGTAGGGAGGGCCCCCAGACAGCTTCTGCACGATGCGGTAAGCCCCCTCGTCCGTGCCCTCCTCGAGGACCAGACTCGTCCGGCCCTCTACGACAAGATCCCACTCCGCAGCCGTGAGGTCGTTCAGCGTGACCTGGCCGTGGAAGTAGGAGAGGCCTGTGGTGTCCGTCTGCGCGTCCTCTCGGCGAGCGATGACGTTCTCATCGGCCACCAACGACAGAGCCAACGACGCCTCCTCAATGTCCCCACCCCGAACGTAGACATCCGCGCAGCCGCCGATGTGGATTTCGTCGCTGGGAATGGTGAGCTCGTCACCACCCACCACGTCTGGGAAGAGGATGCCGCCTGGGATGTCCGACAGCGTCAGGCTCTGGGCCGTCCTGATGGTCCAGTAGCCTGTGATCGAGGTCACTGACCCGTCCGGGAGGGCCGTGGAGCCATCGTAGGCGTCGCTGATGCTGATCGCTGTCGCCCCGAGGACCTCCTTGAGGATGTACTCGTGTGGCGTGACGACACCGCCGTCGTTGAACCACACCTCGAGAGAGTAGCCCGACAGATCCGTACCGACCGGCCCGAAGGCGGTTGTGAAGTCGATGGAGCCGGCCGTCACCTCGAAGATGTTCGTCCAGCCGTCCGCATCCCCATCTTCGACGGTGTCCCCGTCCAGACCGAAATGGGCCACCGGGCCCAAGCTCCCGCCCTTGATCACGTCCCGGTGCATCTCCTCGTCGTTGAAGCCGATCGCCTGGATGATGCTCAGGTCGGCGAACTCCTCACGAAGAGCTGCCACCATCCCGGGGAAGGTCGTGATGGAGCGTTCGCCCATCGAGCTTTCGCCCCGATCGATGAACTCCGAGGTCGTCTCCTCCTTGACCCCCGGAGTGGCCTTGGACAGGTTGGTGGCCCTGGTGGCGGCCGACAGTCCGGTCACGCCGGTGATGTCGCCGGCGGCGATGTTGTAGGCCGTCCCAGGCCGCTCGGCCTGGAAGTTGACGTCGAAGTAGTAGAGGCCGCTCGAATCGAGATTGAACAGCATCTCCTCGGCGTTGATGCTCTGGGCCTGTGTCGGCAAGAAGCGGAGGCCGGAGGAGGTGTACGCGGTGTTGGTGGTGCTGATGTTCACCGACAACGGGTTCTGGAAGTAGATGCGGACCTTGACCCTGGCGTAGCCGCCGAGGTTGCGGGTCATGAAGAAGTTCGCCATCAGCCGGTCGGCCTCGACCGACGTGAGCTGGTCGGGGTCGGCGAGGGAGAGTTGCTTGCTAATGCTCTTGAACTCGCGCCGGAGAGGCTCGAGGAGCGTGGCCATCGGCTTGACGAACAGGTCCGCCAGCGCCCCACCCTCATCCGTGAACAGGTGTGGGTGCTCCTGCTCGAGACGGGTCAGGATGTAGACCATGATGTCCGTCTCGAAGGGGTCGGGCTCGAGGCGGGAGACGACGGGCTCAACGACCTGGGTCACGGCTGGCGAGCCGTCGTTCAGGTTGATGGTCGGGTCCATCGCCCGAAGGCGCTCTTGGAGGAAGAGCCTCCAGCTATCAACTGCCATCGCTACAACCCCATCCCCACGACCGAGTCCTGACCGGCCTGGTTTCCAATAGAGATTCGCCCCTCGAGGGTGAGCGTCGACGGGATGAACCTAGCCTCGAGCACCCTGGCATAGAGCAGCCGCTCCGTCATGCCCAGCTTCGGGTTCTTCGCCTGGAGAGACATGATCTGCCGGCGAGCCTCATCGGAGGCCCGCTTGAAATCGGCCGTCAGCGTGTTGTTCGCTGGGCGACTCACGAGCTGGCCCACCGCCCGAAGGAGCCCACCACCGATCTTCGGAGCGAAGATGTCGGACCCGGGCGTCTGGAGCATGACCTTCAGGAACATCTGGATGAGCCGGGTGAATCCGTCGACTGTGCCTGGCGTGTCGCCCAGCCCGAAGATGATGAAGCTCCTGTCGGTCTTGGTCAGCCGGTTGCTGCTGACGATCACCGAGGTCACAGGAAGGCCGACCTGCGTGCTGGGTATCTGAGCGAGGAGCGTCTTGCTCGAGGTGATGACGACGTCGGGGGACTTCACCTCGTTGATGTACACGTCCTGAGCATGGTTGAAGTCCACCCCACGGATCAGAAGCGTCGCGGGTGAAGACCCAGTCACGAGCTCCACGCTCACGAGCTTGAGGACATCCCGGATCTCGATGAACTGAAGGTCAACCATCCTACACCTCAGGCTCTGGACCAGACCCGTCCTCGTCCGTGTTCGTCGTCTGGTCGCTGTCTGTCGTGAGGTTGAAGGAGCTGGCCGGCATGCGGCGAGCCTGCTCGATGGCAGTGAGCACCCGCTGCTTCATGGCGCGGAGGGCGGTGAGCTTGGAGGGGCGGATCTCGCTCTCGTCGTCTTCGATGTCCCCGATGGCCCGTGCAAGACAGTGCTCGAACGTGCTCGCCGACACCCCCTCGGTGACCTCGTTGCCGCGCACGAAGGCGAAGCCCTCCGCGAGATCGCGGCGGATGTTGTCAGTGGACCGAGCCTGCTCCCTTTCCTCTTCCGTCGTCATGTTCCTTCGAACTCGTCGACTCCCTGGTAGTAATCTACCACCGCATCCTCTGGCGGTTCCTCCTCAAAATCGGAGAAGTCGTAGTCCGGGTGCTGGTCTTCCTCCCAGTTCTCTCGGACGCGGACGAACTCGGAGTCGAACCGGGCCCTGGCCTGGCTACCTCGGTTCATGTCTTGGACGGCGACGGCCGTCGTTGCCGTCTGGAAAGCGCGGCTGAACGAGGCGTTCCCGCCAGTGACGCTGAAGAACTCGCTGGTCCTTCCGGTGATCAGAAGCTGACGAGCTCGATCGAACCCGTGCTCGAGCAGAGACTGGAGAGCGGAGTCGACTGCGGCGATCCTCGGAACGGTGAAGGCGTCGCAGAGAGTGACCAGGTCCTCGAGGGCCGTCTTGAGCTGCGAGACCCTCGAGTACGCCGGGTCCACGCCGTTGCGGGTCGGGGTCGTCAGCAGGACCCGCGCCAAGGCCCTGTCGATCCACATCAGGTCCTCCTCGAAGGGCGGAAGCGAGCCCGCGACCCACGCCTCGAGGGTGTTGATGAAACCGAGGTAGGCCAGGTACGCCCCGGACTGAATGCTGAACCCAGCCGTGGAGATTGCGAACGTCGGGTCGATGTCCTCCACGACAGGCACGATCCCGCTGCTCAGCTGGGAGAGTGAGGACAGCGTCGCCTGGATGTCGCCGGCCGCGTCGACCACAACGTCCCCCACACGGATCTTCAGACGCGAGATGTCCGCGGCCCGCCAGCCGTAGACGGCGTCGTTCGACTCGACGAAGAGCTCGTTGACCGTGGCCCTTCGAAGTGTGGTGTCGAACCCCAGCACAGAGCGGGCCGAGCCGCTGATGGGGTCGTCGAGCTGGATGGCGCCGGTCAGGCCCGCGTCCTTCGATTCGAGCTCGAGGACCTCGTGGTAGATGGTCAGCGTGTGCTGAAGGTTTGGGGTGTCGTCTCGCAACCTCCGGTCGAGCTGGAGCGTCAGTGCGTCAGCGGCGTGGCTCGGAGCGGCCGTCAGCCCGTAGACGCCCCGGTTGTCCCCGGACGTGATGGCGACCTTGAGCTCCGTGTAGTCGGGCCACCCGGCCGTTGGGTCGCTCTCCGATCCAACCTTCACGATCGTGTCCGCGGTACGCAGCGCCCTGGACCCGAAGAAGAGCTCCTGCCGGACCATCCGCGCCGTAGCACGGTCTGAGAACTGCGTCGTGCCGTTGAGGAGCGCTACGACGGTGGAGCCGTCGATGTCACGCTCACGGCTCTCCTGGCTCTCGGAGAAGCCGAGCGTCCGCATGCCCCGGAAGCTCGTCGTGTCGGGCACCTCGCTCAGGAGGGTGATGATCGACCCCTCACCGGAGAGCCCGGAGACGATCCGGATGCGGTCGCCGTCGAGCTCGGCGCCGAAGTCAGAGCCGCCGGCTGCGTTGATCGCCGACCGCACAGAAGACGCCGCGACCACCGACCCGTGGGGAAGCGTGACCTCTACGAAGGAGGGGTCGTCGTTGGCCTTGATCCGCAGCTTGTCATTGCCGTTCTTGCCGGAGGAGCTCGTCGGGGTCCACGTGATGTTGATCGGGTAGTAGACCCCATTGACGATCCGCATGTAGCGGTCAGAGTACCGCGCCGGCGGAGAGGAGACGTCGTAGTTGATGGTGACGATCCCGCCCGTGTCATCGACGTCGATCTCTGGCTGCACGCTGTTCTTCCAGGACGCTGCGTTGTCGAGGTCGGCCTTGACCTGCGTAGCTGTCCTAGCGCCGCCCGTGGTGAGCGTGCACTCGTAGAGCGTGCCGTCCACGACGATGTGGAAGAGGTTCGAGGTTGATGTGATGGGGAAGGGCCCGGCACCCGACACCAGGGGGTCAGGCGTGTCGAGGGGCGCTTCGATCTCGAACGGTCCGCTCGCCAGGCCGGTCACCTCGGCGGGGACGATGCCCGCCCTGTACGACGGCGAGCTCGTCGGAAAGAGGTCCACGTCGAAGGCCAGGCCGTTCAGGTTCGCAAACCCCAGCAGATCTGTGGGCGCAGCCGCTGTGCCGTCGAAGAGCGGAAACGGAGCGCTGACCGTACCCCGAACTGACGGGGCGGTCCCCTCGCCGTGAGCTGAGATGCGGTAGAGCGGGCTTGAAGAGGGGGCCTGGCGCAGCTTGGCCGTCCCGGGCGGCGCGTGCTCGGCCAGGGCACGGACCACGCTCTCGTTGGCCAGGACCGTCAGGAGAGCATCCCGGGCCTCCACGATCCTCTCTGCGGCTGTCAGCCCCTCGAGCTTCTGGTTGAGGTCGTCGAGCTGCTCTCGAGCCCGGACCACCTGCCTCTGGCCGATCTTAGCTGACAGCTTGCCGCTGGCGAACCCAGGCACAGCAGACTGGAGGTACCCGAGCTGGTCGATCAGCCGTGCATGCTGCGTCTTCGCGCTGGCGAAGAACGTCTGCACGTCGACCTTGGCCCTGTCCGACGGGCGCACGATGTCCTTGATGGGAGTCGAGGACCCACGAGGCACGTAGGCCACCTTGACCGTCTTGCCGAGCTCGGCCTTGAGCCGGGTCATCGCCTGCTGGTAGCGGCGGAACTCGGCCCCAGCCACGCTCCCACTCCGCTCGAGCGCAGAGTCCATGGCCGTCAGGCTGTTGCGTGCGCTGGCCAAGGAGGAGATGTTGGCGACCGGCTTGTTCGGCATCGACAGATCGTCGATGGCGTCGAGGAGCTCGTCGCAGAGGGTGAGCTCGGCTGCGACGATCTGCTTGAGGCTGTTGCGGGCGAGGTAGGTCAGGTAGTAGATGGCGTCGGGGTCGTACAGGAGCACGGCGTAGACCGTCTCCATGACCTCGGTGAACTCGGTCGATCGGTCGAGGTTGCCGAGCGCATCCTGCTGAAAAGACAGCGTTCCTTGGACCAGCTCCCCGACAGCGGCAGACTTCTCGTCACTGCTGTAGCTCACTCTGCTTCTCTCTCATGACCACCAGCGCTTTCTTGAGCTCCTGGAAGCCCTCGTCTCGGAGCTCCCAGACCCGCTTGGCGACAAGATCGTGGTCCAGATCGAGAGTATCACAGACCCAGGCGAAGCTCATGGGCTGGTCGTCGTCGTCCGGAGAGTAGTGAAACACCCAGTTGAACGCCGTCTCGTAGATCTGCTTCCGCTGAGGACGGCGACGGTCCTGGTAGGTGTAGAGGTCCCGCAGCGTCCGCAGCAGGATGCTCCAGCACATGGTCCTCAGAGCCTCGAGGTCCCGCAGCGCCTCCCAGCGCCGCTCCTCCCACCGAGCACACTCGAGCTCGTACCTCAGTGCGATCATGTGACCGTGACGTCGAGGGGAGTGTAGACCACAGGCTGGTCAGGGAAGGTCACAATACTGGTGTCGGAACGTTCCGCCACGATGGTCGTCGAGCCGGCGCCCACACCCATGACCCGAAGAGTCCCATCGTCTTGGAGCTGTACCGTGGCCACCCCGACATCACTGCTGGTGAAAGTCACGTCCCTATCGAGCGGGTCCAGGGTCTGTCCGTCAGAGGACTTGATGGTCAGCGCGACGTCGGAGTAGTTGCCCTCGGTGAGCGCCAGCGGGTTGGTCCCGAAGGTGACCTCGGAAACCACCGGGAACAGCAGGTCGAGCAGGCTCACCGATGAGGCATCCGGAACCTTGATCACCCGTCGGGAGTGAGCGAACCCCTGCACCAACGCCGAGACCTCAGCGTTGCGGTACAGATCGATCTCAAGATAGCCGTCCGCGTCGGTCCTGGTGATGATCTTGTCACCCATCACCCCACGACCGTCGACGACCAGCGGGTTCAGGTCGGGCTGGTCCTCGTTGTAGCAGAACGGGATGAAGTGGACGTCGAGGTTCTTGAGGGGGCGGCCCGACATGTCCACGAAGTAGCCCGAGCAGCGGCAGAGCCTCGGGTCGGTAGCAGTCGGCAGGCTGTGCGTCTGCCCCTGGACCTGGAAGTAGTTGGTGCCGGTTGGGGAGCTCGCCGGCGGAGAGTAGACCTCGATCGCCTGCGGGGTCTTGCTGTCGTCGCCGAGGAGGCCGTCGAAGGACACGCCCGTCTTGCTCAGCCGGATGGTGTAGGCGAGCGCCGGGTCATCCCCATCGAGCATGAGCTCCGCGTATGCCTCGAGCCCCACCAGGGCCGTCGTGTTCTGGGTTACGAAAACGTCGGTGGCGTCGAAGGCCTGGACGAGGACCCCCTCGAGCGGATCATTGTTCTCGTCCACCGTGTAGACTCGGACGGTCTCAATAGCCATAGCCGGTTCCGGACAGCTTCCCCGACTGGTTTGCCGCCGCCTGCTGGATGTGGGACGCGTGGATGCCGTCCCCCATCCCGCCCCCCATCGTCAGCATCGGGCTCACGCCGGAGCTTGCGAGGCCCATGCGCATCTGGGCCCCTGTCGTGACCCGCATCCTGTCGAGGTTCTTCTGCCGCGAGGTGTTCTCGGAGAGCTGGCGCTTCTCACGCGCGGCCATCTCCGTCTTCGCCCGGACCTCGTCCATCTTGGCTTCTCGGGCGGCTCGCCGAGCCAGGGCGAAGAGCGTGCTGATCGTGAAGACGCGGCCGGGCATCAGGTCCTCCTCACCGCGGCCGAGATGTCTGGGGTCTGAATCTGGAAGATGTCATCGGCCGCCGCAATCTCCGAGAGCACGTCGAACTCCGTACCCGTCGATGGTACCGTGATCTGCCTGGTGATCCCAGTGCCGGAAATGGTGACGTCGACCGTGGCCCCCTTCACGAGCATGACCTCCGCGTGACCCGCTGCGTCAGTGTAAACCTCAATGTCCCCCCGCACTACCCCGATGTCATCAACGACGAGCCCGCTCGGTACGTACACGGGATGGAAGGTGATTCTCCGGTCCTCGATAGGCGCCCCGTCGAGCGTCGCGAGGTCGAGCGTGCCCTTGATCAAGTAGCTCGCCCCGATGATCGAACCGATGTCCCCCTGGATGGGGTCGCTGAACGACGAGGTCGACCCGGAGCCGGTGTTGTAGTAGCGGGTCTGGTACCAGTAGTCCGCATCGCCGCTCTGGTCGTCGTACTCGTAGTCCGCCTGACCAGGCACCAAGTCGACCCGAGCGTCCTCCCCGTTGTCCTTGTCCCCGACCGTGAAGCCCAGGTCGGCCAGTGCGGTGCCGCCGACGATCTCGAGGAGCGAGCTCGTCCCGAGCGTGTCGCTCGTCAGGCGCACCGCCCCAACCTCCTCCACGGCCGTGGCGCCGGTGAGGTTGTCGTTGATGAAGTCGACGGTGTCATCCACGTTGATGGGATCGGCTGTGGCGAACGTGATGGTCTGCTCCGAGCCGTCGTCAACCTTCAGGATGAGGGTCTTGCCGTTGAGAGTGAACGGGGCGCTGACAGAGCCGAGAAGGGTCGCAGCCGCATCGGCAGCACCCGTGATCTCGGTGTAGGGCCCGAGCTCGCCGACCTCGGAGCGGTGGACCTGAATCTGATCGAACAGACCAAGGACGTTGGTGAGGTTGCCGACGTAGATCTTCAGCTTGATGACAGCCATGCTAGTCCTCCTCCTCGGCCTTCCTGATCACGGGCACCAGGTCCTTGGCCGAAAGGATGGTCGGGTCGTCGGAGCCGGTCGACTGCTCCGGCCCCTCCGCCTTGCGAAGCTCAGGCTTGAGTTCCACACCCGACAGCGTCACCGGAGAGCCGGCTGGGCCTTCTACCGCCGGCGGAACGGTGCCGCGCATGGTGGGGCGCACCTCGACGACAGCCATCACGTTGGGGGCATCGCTGACCTCGACCGCCACCTCACCGGGGTGGTGCCAGCCGTGCGTCAGAATCGAGAGCCCCGTGAAAGCCATCAGACCTTACCCATCTTGTGCCACCGCAGCCTGTTCGCACCGAAGTGCGCGGCGTCGACGACGTACTCAGCAATGGTACCAGCTTCCCCTACCCCACCCTCCGTAGCCGCGTCCAGATTCGTCTTCGAGTCGAAGATTCGGAGCCGAGCGGTGAGCAGCATCTCGTTCGAGTCGTAGGTACAGTTGTCGATGAAGGCGTTCTCGAGGTTGAGCCCAAGCAGACGGACGATCATCGTCGCCAGGTCATCGGAGTCGGACTGGGCCACGAAGATCTGCTCCGACTCCCTCGTGTAGGCGATGTGCTCCACCGTGTGCCCAGCGTCGGCGTAGACGATGAAGACCACGGCATAGGAGCCCACAGCTGCCGGCGTCCAGGACCCCTCATAGCGGCCCTTGGCCTGGTGGAGGAGGTCAACTGTCGCAACGGGCACGGCCCCTCCAGGCTCGTAGACCTCGGCCTGGGGGTGTACAGTCTCAGCCCCGTCAGGCATGACTTCGACGAGCGTGACCGCCTCCCCCGCAGTGGCTGGAATGCTCACAGACAGCTCCTCGGCACCCGCTTGCCCCTCCGTATGAGGAGGTCGCGCATCTGACGCTTCTCGTGACGCTGCATGTCATCGCACAGCCGATCGAACTCCTGGGCGTGACCGTTCGACTCCTCCACCTCCTCTGTGAGCTCCGATATAGCCTGTTTCACCGGAGCTGTGTTGGACGTCCGGGCGATCTTGTTCAACCCGCTCTCGATCCTCTTGTACTGCTCGACCCGCACGGACCGCTCGTGCTGCACGTCCTTGTTGAGCTCCGCAATGAACCAAATCAGCCCGCCGGCCCCAGTGAGCAACGTGATGACGATCGCGACAAGGCCGTAGAACATCCGACGCGGAGCCTTCTTGATGTCCTCAACGTCGGCCTCCGTCTCGGAGTGCTCCCTCTGAAGCGCCTCGAGTGCCGACTTCTGAGCCACGCCCTTGTTGATGTCCGTGTCGATCTTCTGGCTCGCCTCACGCTGGTCCTGCTTGAGCTGGGCAAGCACATCGATCTGGAAGCAGTCGTGAGGCTGGTCGACCTTCTCCTCGACCTTCTCGACCCGGCCACACACACCATCCATCTTCGTCTCGAGACGGACGATGTCCTTGCCCGTCTTCTTGATGTCTTGCTCGATGTCCGGGATGCGCTCGGTGTGGGCCGCCGACTTGTTGACGGCATTCACCACCTTGTCGAGCGTCGTCTGGAGCTTGTCTACATCAACCTCCGTCACGGGCCTATTGTCCTTCCTCGGCCGGTCCAACCTTGGCGGAGGGGTGACCCGGAGATCGTCCTTCGGTCTGTTTCCCATGGGTCATTCCTCACCTACGGTTGCTGCCAACCTTCTTCCTCGGCACCGGGGTGGACCTCAGAGGCTGATCGACGCAGAACCTCTCCACGAGCCCGAGTCGCTCTGAGAACGACTGCTGGAACTTGTGGACGGTGTCCAAGTCCTGCGCCAGTTTGTCGACGATCTCTCGAAGCTCTGCTTGCTCCTGCTCGATATGCCCGAGACGGTCCCGGATCTCCGTGAGGAGGTCCAAGGTCATCTCCTGCATGTTCGTCCTGCCGGTTTCGTTCTCAGTCCCGTTCGCCATCGCTTACACCACCCAGAAGTCATCGGAGCTGGAACAGAACTCCTCGAGCTCCCCCGGCGTCGTCAGTTCAGGATCCATGCTCTCAGTACCAACCACCCCCGCTGCTTTCATGAAGCCAGCCAAGAACTCCGAACAGGAGAACTTGACGGCATTCCTGTGAACGATCTTATGCAGACACTCCCAACCCGTTGCCCTCCACAGAACGAGCAGGAGACCGTTCCAGATGACACCGTAGTCGTAGTCGGCTGCAATGTACTTTCTCGCCCAGGTGAAGCCAGGCTGGAGCTGGCCGACGTCAACTCGGCACTCGTAGATCTTGCGCTTCGGGTAGGCCGCCTCGACTTGCTCGAGCGGCACCTTCACCACACCACCGGACCATGAGTGCGCTACCCACCGGCCACCCCACACGCCCGATGGATACTCGATCCAGCAGTGGGACCACGGCGAATCCGTCGCCCACCGGATGAGCTTCGATGTCCACTTCTCGTTCGTTCCGAAGCCGATGATGATCACTGCGCCCTCACTCCGAGATGTTCTTGATGCTCTCCAGCAGAATAGTCCTGATCGTCCACCCTGCCGGATACCCCATAGCCGCCACGTCGTTATTCGGCCACGACTCCGTGCTCAACTCCATGTGGACCTCAAATGTCACTGAAACGCTTTTCATGCCCAACCCTATGGAACAAACTCCAGCAGCGATGAAGCCACGAAGCGAACCTGGAATGTCGTCGCCCCGTCACCAAGTTGCCCTTCCAGCGTGTATGTGTGCGTGCCCGGACCTGAGACGAAGTCGGCAGTGAACCACTGCATTACCGTCCACTCTCCCTCAGTGCTCACCAGCTCCGTGGCGGAAGATGGCACGATGTCATCCTCTCGCAGCCTGATACGTACAGGCCCGTCTGATCTGTACTGGCCGACAACACGCCCCCGACAGCGCTCTGGGTAAGCTGTGAAGAACGATGGTGTGGTAACCGTTCCGCCGAGCATCGTCCACCCCGGCGATGCGTGACCCACCGTCTTCTCACCGTCCGTGAGAACAGACGAGGCTCTGTAGATCACGGAACCCGAAGGCTGAGAGGGAAGGAGCTTCTCAAAAGCGAGCTGAACACTCATCAGCGAGTCGAAAGACTTCATGAAGTCGAGCTGCGCTGCAACTCCCTCGATAGGAGAATCGCCGTCCAGCACACGAATGGAACCATCCATCAGAGCGGAGACAACAGAATCATTGGCAGCCCATTGACGTCCCTCGCCCGCCGGGACCGCCCACACCTCACCGATAGCAAACGAGCGGGTGTGGAGCTGTAGCACCTCGCCGGACAAGTTCTCGATCTTCAGCATCTCACACCTCCTCGAATTCCAAACTGATTAGAGGATCGGTCCAGTTGTAGATGCGCCCTGGCGTGCTCGAAATAGACGCATGTAGCAACCCCACAATGCTCCCACGAGGGAACAAATTCGCGCCAGAAACCAGGACTATCGAGCTACCATCGACAACCCATTGAGGGCCAGCACTGAACGACCCACCCGTATACGACCCCACCAATTCCAACGAAAACACCGCCAAACTGGACGTTCCGTTGTAGGCGTGTGACCGCAGCTCTAATCCGCTAAACAAAGACCCCGGTGAAGATCGCCAGTCGAACGATCCTGACACCGCAGCCACAACAGCACGAACGAGTTTACAATCGAACGGAATAACGTAGGGATCGGCAGAAGTCCAGCCCGACCACGATCCAGACGGACTGTTTCCTGGTGGTCGGTCATAAAACGCCCCCGTCCCCAGAGAACCGTCAGCTTTGATCTCTGCATGGAATGTACGAGGGCCTCCACTGCCGCCACCTGGGGGTGTCGCCCAAGAACCATCAGCCCGAAGGTAGTCTGTTGTGCCACCGCCGAGCTTGGGGAGAAGCCCATGTCTCAACGTCGTGGAATCAAGGTCGGTGTTGTCGTCAGGCGCGGCCAAGTCGTCGAGCTTGATTGAATCAGCTCCACCACCCTGGTGCGTTGAAGCGTGGGTCGACGGCGTCTGTGGGTCGGCGAGAGCCCCACTGAGCCCAGCCACACTAATCTCGTCTGCCCCACCGTTCTCGTGGCTCGTAGCGTGAGCCGTGGGCGTCCTGGCATCAGACAGCCTGGAGTCACTTCCAGCGCACGCTTGCTGCGCCCCCGTCCCTAGCGTCCGCAATGATCCCGTACCAGCCGTCGCGTCAACGGCCAGGGCATCGCTACCACCGGGCTCGTGTGTCAGTCGGTGAGGACCGACACTGACCAACTGCTCCTGCCACGCTGATCCGCTGTAGCGGTAAAGCTTCAACCCGTCGGTGCGAAAGAAGAAGTCGCCCGCTTCGGGATCGGCTGGAAAAGACGTACCCTGGGGCAGCTTAAGATGCGCCCCACTTGCCGAGTCGAACTCGACATGACCAGTAATTATCCAGTCACCAGAGGGATCGAGGAATACCTGCACAATGCCCATGTCACGGCTCCAAATATGTCAGGTTGGCCGACGTCACGCGAGGGCCTGTGTAGGTGTACGTGACGGCGAACGTGGCTATCTGGACCCCAGAGGCATCGTACTGACGCCACGTCTCACTGGAAACTCTCGACCCCGTGTAGCCATACGTTACCTCACGGATCTTGGCGGTCTTCGCAGCATCGGTCCACCACGTCTCAGCGGTAACACGAGGCCCAGCATACGTGACCTCGTAATAAGCATTCTCGGCCAGCATGTGGACGAGCTGGTCAATGTCTCTGTGAGTCGTTGGTGTCAACCCCCCGCCGATCAGATCGGTCAGGGGGACTGGTGTCGTGTTGTCGCCATCCTTGAATGTCATCCTGTCGGATGAGTCGCGGGTGACTTCAACGTCGCTGTCGGAGGATGTGTCGCTTTGGAGGAAGAGTGAACGAGCGTCTACCCCATCCTCGTTCGGGTCGATGTCGTCGATGAAATCGGTTTCATCAGTCGGATCGCCGCCAACCGAGGCGTACTCGTGCTTAGTTACCCTGACACGGTCCGCCACTCTTCCTCCTCACGAACTATGCCCGCTTGCGGCCGAGGTCCATGATCTGAACGTCGAGGTCCGCCGCGTTCTTGGCGAAGCCCATCCGGATGATGCGGCCCGGAGTCGGGATGTTCGTGTAGAGGCGCAGAGCACCGGAGGCCCCCAAGAAGACCGGGTCGTTGACGGAGAAGCTGTCTGTGTGAGGCGTCAGAACACCGACGGCCACGCCGTGCTTGACGATCTCGGATGTCCCAGGACTGATGGCCCCGCCGACCCGCGCCACACCGATCGCTCGGGCGTTGGCCGGACCGGTGTTGTCGGCGTGCTGGATCTGGTTGTTCACCGCGCTCCAGCGCACCGCGTAGCCTGTCGTGACCGCTGCCGCGTTCTCGTGGGTGGCCTCGACTCGATCGGCCTCCTCCACGTCCGTGATGGAGTGGGTGTGGAGGGCGTCGGCGTTCGAGGTGTCGGTGAGGGTGTCGAGGTTGGCGGCCGTGACCGTCGCCCCGACTGCCACGTCGTTGACCTTGAAGAGCGAGGGGAGGCCGACGACCTTCAGGCCGCTGGCATCGACATCGAGGGTGTCGGGCGTGTCGTCGAGCTCGAGCTCGAGCCCGCTCGCGCCCCTGACGATGCCGTGCGCCCCGTCGACCTCGACCCGGAGCGCGCCGTTGGGGGACGCCCCGTTGAACTCGAGGCCGGGGTTCGTGGCGTCGAGGTCGACCTCGATCGAGTCGGCATTGACGGTGATGCCGTCGCCGTTGCCCACGAAGAGGGTGTTGCCCGTCTTGTCGAGACCGGCACCTGCGGTGATCTGGCCGGCGCCAGAGAACTGGACCCACTCGCCGGGGGTCGAGTCCCAGACCCAGGAGGTGTTCTCGTCGAGCCCGCCGCCGCCGCCCACGACGAGGACGGCCCAACCGTTGGTCGGATCCTCGAAGGACCAGGAGCTGCCGCTCGTGGCGTAGGTGGCGATCTCACCTTCCTCGCCAGCGAAGGAGCCGGCAGCCGTGCCGTCGGTCACGACCACGCGAGTGCCGTCCGGAGGCTCACCGCCACTGTTGGCGACGACCACGACCCAGGCGCTCCCAGACCACTCGACGATGTCTCCGTCGGTCTGGGTGGACCAGTTGTTGACCACGTAGGTGTCGCCGGCGCTCGGGGCGGCAGGATCAGAACCGCTCTGATCGGCATCCGAGATGACCTCTCGAACCTCGACCGGCTCCTTCCAGGTCAGGCCGCTGACGAGGTTGTCGACGTAACTCTTGCTCGTCGCCTCGGTGGCGCCAGTCGGCGTCGTGGGGAGACCTGTGATGGTGCCGCCGCCTGTCAGGGTCAGCGTGCCACCACCAGCTCCGGAACCGTCGAGGGTCAGGTCGCCCAGGCTCAAAGAGTCAGCGGCGTCCTGCTCGTCGTGGTACCCGTAGGTCGGGTCAACGTAGAGAAACTTCCTGAGTGCCATAGATCAATCTCCTCCCGACGGCGTCGCCGGTACCCTATGTCGACTGGACCCCCTCCAGCCCAGTCGACTCTCCATCATCCGGTGGTGGAATCAAGTCCTCCTCGGGGATGAGTCGCCCATCATCCTGGATGAGGTAGTCCTTGAAGCTGAAGTTGGGGTCGATCTCTCGAAGCCGCAGCTCGGCGTCCTTCACGACCTGGTTCCTGATGTGGGCTGTCTGCTGCACCTTGTGGATCGCAGACTTGAGCCCCTGCTCGAGCTGGAACTTCTGCTGCTGGTAGCTGTTGCGCAGGTTCTCCAGCTTTGCGCGGATCAGCTGCTCTTGGACCTGAGCCAGCTCGTAGTCTCGGTCCGTGAGCTTGAAGTGAACCTGCTCGAGCTCGGTGACCCGGAGCTCTTGAAGAAGATCCACCTGCTCGGTCTTCTTCCCCTTCGCGCTCTTCGCGCTCTTCTTCCCCTTCGACGTCTTCTCTGCCTTCTTTGCCATCTCACATTCTCCTTCGAGTGAGCGTCGTGTCGGGGTCAAGACCGATTATATCAGTCGACAGGGCGACCCCAATACTCTGGGTGAACATGAAAGGTTTCGCCAACGTAGGATCCGGCGGATCATCTGTCAGCAGCCCGTTGTCGTCCACGAAGAGCATCTCTCCAGGGGTCAGCCCAGAATACACCCCGATCACTTGCCCACGAAACTGTATCCAGCACTCCGTTGCGCCGGACTTCGCGATGATCATAGCGGTCCCGGGCATCTTCGAGAAGTCGCTCGGGTCCGCAGTCTCTACCTGAAACCTCCCACCAACCAACGCCCCTCGGATGTACACCACAGAGCCGACACCGTCGGACGCAAGACAGTCCGCAAGCGCAACGTTGTCGCGCTTGTAGGGGGTGACGGCCATCGATCAGAAGGCCCCACGCTTGGCAGCCTCTATGTCAGCCAGGCGCGACGCTGCTGGGATGGCGGACCCGAACAGAGCCCCGACCGCAGCCGCCCTGCCGAGGGCCCGAGGCTTGAGACCCCCGGCCGCTCGGGCCGACTTGCCCTCGATCACCGTACCGAGACCCTGAGCGCCCGCCCCCACTATGGCACCGATCCCGGCCCGCCTGGCGTACTGCCCTGGGGTGTACTCTTTGCCGGCCAGTTGCTCGACGGCCCTCTCCTTCTTGGTCTTGGGCTTCGTCTTCTTGAGCTGCCCCTTGATCGTGCGGTACTCCCGGTAGCGGATGCCGCCCTCACCCAAGCCCCCCACGAACTTCTTGGTCTTCTCCCAGACCGATGGCTCCTCAGCCAGCTTCATCATGTAGCGTTGGATGTTGGTCATGTGCCCCTCTACTCTACCAAGAAGGCATTGATCTCGTCTTCAAGAAGAGCCGACGCCGTCTCAGTGCCGTAGTCGGCTGTTCGGCCGCCATCAGTCCGCCCCTCGAAGACAGAGCGGAGGAACTCGGCCTGCCTCTCGAGCTCATCTATGCGGCGGTCAGCCCACTCGGTCACAGCGGTCTCGAGCGCGGTGAGGCGCTCCTCCCTCGTCGTGCTGGCTTCTTCCTCTGCTCCGGCCATCAGACGTACCTCGATGCCTTCTTGCCGATGCTCGCCTTGATCCTCGACACCTTGGACGGGGTGAGTCTCATCTTCTGCGCGATCTGGCCTGGTTTGAGTTGCGGCTTGCCGTTCTCACCGAGCAGGTACTCGTAGACCGTCTTCTCCTGGGGGGACAGGTCGTACTGGAGGAGCCGCAGCGTCTCGGCCTCCTTCGAGGGCTTGAGCTTGGTCACGCCCCCGCCCTGAATCATGGAGGTGGGTACCTCCTTGCGGAGCTCGCTCTCCATGGCCGTGACCTGCTTGACGGGCCACTTCATGTGATCAGCGATCTCGTGGGCAGAGGGCTCACGCTGGAGCTTGTCGGCCAGCAGGTCCCGTTCGGTCTGGAACTGGTTGATCTTGTAGATACGTGTCTCGGAGATGCGGCCCACGTTCTGGTACGTGGAGATGAAGCGCTTGCCCTTCTTGAGCTGGTGCGTCAGATGGGTGTTGAGCGCCGCACGGTTGGGGTCATAACCCTGCACCGCCTTGATTGCCTGGATCTGGAATTCGGCGTGGACCGCGGGCTTCGGGATGTTCACCCGGCCTGCGTAGATATTCGACTGCTTGCGGATGATGGGCTCAATACGCTTCATCAGCGGCTCGAGGTCCTCCGGCTTGCGGCCGTTCTGGTCCCACTGCTGCCAGAGCTTCAGGTCCTCCTGAGCTCGACGAGTCGCCGCCTCCTTCTCGAGCTTGGCATCTTCGACGAGGAATGCCTCGACAGGATTGTGGGCCGAGGCCATCAGCCAACCCCCCTCTTGAGCCGAAGAATAATCATTCGATACTGCGCCTGTTTCCTGAGCCAGTAGGTACTCTTCTTCTCCCGCTTCAGGGGCTCGAACCCCGCCTTCTCGTAAAGATGGACCGCAGCCTCGTTAGTATCGACCCGCCGGTTGTCAGTATCGAGACTGACATCCCCCCGACCCGCAATCGCCTTCGCCAAAAGCTCGCTGCCCACGCCCTGCCCGCGCTGAGATGGGTTGACGTAGAAGAAGGATACGTGCCCCTTCGAGGCTCGACCGGGGGCGTGCTTCTCGATGATGCCCTTGGTATACTCGTCAGGCTCCGATTTTATGACGATACCCCCGGCAAACTCCTTGCCCTTCCGGGCAGCCCACACATCACGTCCGCGGACCTTGGCGTCTGGGAACGCCTGATCAAACTTCTGGGCCTCCTCACCTTTGAGCCGCTCGAGCTTGACCCTCTCGGCCGCCAGCTTGACCGGACCCGGGGGAGCAAACTCACCCCCGCTGTCGGCAACCATGGCCTGATTGTATCTCCGCTCAGCCAGCTTCTCCATGGACCTATCCTACCCCGCGCCCATCGCTCAACCAAGCTGTCCGCGCGAGCGGTAGAGCTCGATGACATAGGAGGCGACCTTCTCAGCCCGGACCGAGCGCTTGTCGATTCTGACGAGGTTGTTCTGCCGGTCCTCCCCCTCTCGGGTCCCGATGCCGAGAATCCTTCGAACCGGCCGAGCCCCCTCCCCCTCATCGGGAGGCAGCAGGTTGCGTAGGTTCGCCCCATTCTCCCCGTGCCCGAAGGCGCGGCTGTGGAAGCCCTCCCTACCGCTGGTGACCCGGCCCGTCCTGGCATCGATCTCGAGGTCCCTTGTACCCAAGATGTCGATCATGTTGCCGACCGGCCGCCACACGTAGGCCCGGATGAACTCGTTGATGTCCATGCCTGGTTGGTGGCGGATGGCGCTGTAGGACCTCACCAAGAGGTCGATGGCCCGCTCGATGCTGATCGCCATCTCGGCGTCCTGCACGGTGAGCCCGTCGTCTCGGATCGGGTCTTGGGCGGACTGAGAACGGGCCTCAGCGTCCGCGCTCTGGTCGGCCGCGTCCGAAGTCGGGGTCGACTCCGTGTAGCCCGTAGCGATCACCGACTGGTCCGTGATGGACCCGGTTCCGAAGAACTGGTTGTAGGTCCCACCGATGCGGTCGTTGCGCCAGACATCGCTCATCCAAGGCGGCCGCATGAAGTCCTCGATGGGAACATCGACCTCGACGGTGTCCCCCTCGAGCTGCTCCGTAACGCGGTAGGCCACGAAGGTGACCTCCGTCGTCTCGTTCCCCACCAGCGTCACGACCTCGGGCCCGTAGGCCTCCGCACGCTGGGTGAGCCCGACAGGGACCTCGGTGTCCGTCCGGCGGGGACCACCACTCCGGAACGTGCCGAAGAGCAGGAAGCTGCCACTCTGCTGCTGAAGACGCTCGACCTCAGTGATCACCCCGTAGTTCGGACCCAGCTGGCCCACCTGCGGAGGATCCCCGCTGGGAGCAGCCACGGTGAGGCTGTCGGTGTTGTCGCCGTCCCTCCGGCGTCGAACGGTGAAGCGGTTGGCCCCGAGGAGCTCGTCGTTGTCCCGATGCGTCCTCGCCGTCGAGAACTGGTAGGACGTCTGGGCCGCCTGCTGGTTGAGGCTGTGGTTGAGTGACATGATCATCCCGACGAACTGCGTCGGGACAGTCTGGCGTAGGATGGCCCATGCGTTGAGCGGGCCCCAGTCCTCTCCGGGGGTGACCGTGCCGTCGGCACCCCGGGTCAGCCCAGGGTAGTGTTGATCGAATGCCTCGTCGAGGAAGCGGACACCTCGCATACCCGAGAGCTGGACCTGCTCCTCTGTCATGGGTGCGTCGATGAGCAGCGCCGGGAATCCGCACACAGCCCAGGGGTTGAACTTCCCCGACGCGCTCATGGACCGAGAAGCCCAGCGATTCTTGAAGAACTGGAAGTTGGCCGCCCGGCTCACGTAGGGCACCCTCGCGCCCCGGTAGCTCACCTGCCGAGTCCTCGAGGCCACCATGTTGACCTCGCTCATCCGCTCGAAGACAGGCACTACCCCTGTGTAGAGCTCGTGGTCCATCAGACGGCGGGCGTAGGCGGCTCGCCGAAGGGTGGCGTTGGCGGCATCGTCTGAGCGACGGCGGGACTGCCGGGCTCTCGCACCAAGAACCTCGACGTCTGGGGCGTAGTAGACGCTGTTCAGCAGAGCGTCCGGCCCGAAGATCTCGTCGGTGACCGTCAACCGCATCCGGGTGACCTCTCGCAGGAACTGCCGAGAGAACTGGACCTGGCTGTAGAGCTCGGGGAAGAGCACGTTGCACCGGGGCGGGGCGCACATGAAGATGTCAGGCCGGATAATCTGGCTGTTGAGTCTCGCCGACTCGACGACGGTCTCTGTCGTCTCGGTCGTCCTCCGCACGCTCCTGGTGCTCGAGCCTGCCGCCAGGGTCGACAGAGCCGAGCGGAGCCGCTGACGAGCTGTGCTCAGCCGAGACGACCCAGCGTGGTCGAACCAGTAGCGATAGTTGGCCTCATGGACCGTCTCCCTCTCGAGGCTCTCGATCGTCGTCCAGGACTGCTCCTGGGTTCGGAGCGTGGTCGCCAGCGCCCGAACGGCCACACCAGCGGCGTGCAAGTCGCTGTGGACGCTCTGAAGACCGTACCGACTCATGAAGGGACAAACGCTGTCCTTGGTGGTCCTGATGCGATTGGCGAGCTGGTCGAGCGGACCGGACACCCGACCCGGGCTCGGGTACTGCGTGGTAACGGCGTAGCGGTTCAACGACCTCCGGTGAGTGTCGATCTCATCGAACAGCCTGGGCCCATCCGCCGTGTCCATGAATCGCCGGGTGACCTCGATGGATGATGTCTGGCGCCTTGTGCGCTCGAACTCCTCCGGGCTGACGTACATGGCGATGGGGTTCGGGATCGTGTTGTGGAAGATGAACCTGTTGAGGAGGTTCAAGATTTCCCGGAAGCTGGCGATCTTCCCGAGCCGCCCGCCCGAGCTCCTGGTCCAGCGGTTGAAGGCCCGACGTGGGAAGAGCCGCTGACTCGAAGTGTCGTACTCCGACGCCGCCAGCATGTCGATGAGGTGGAAGCGGAGCTCAGCCATCGTGAAGAAGTCGTTGACCCCGCGGAACCCCCTCGAGGTGTTGTAGACCCCTCCGACCCTCTCGAGCAGGTGGACCACCCCGGACAACAGCCCCGTGAGCTCGGGCCGGGCTCGCGAACGCCGATTGACCACATCGACGATGGTGCTGGTGGCGCTCTGGAAGAAAGTGTCGAAGAGAGTTGTGCCCGCCCCGATGAATTGGGCTGTGCCGTTGCCCGTGAGCGATGACACGTTGACCTGGTACTGGTAGCAGGTGTCCCAGTAGACGGACAGGTCCATGCAAGTGAGGATGATCGAACGCTGTCCGTGGCTCTTGACGAACTGGTAGCCGATCACCTCTCCGATGAAGAAGACCTTCCAGCGCTGGTCCTCGATGGAGGGCTCATCGCCGGTCGAGTGCTCGGCGTCCTCTCCCTGGTGCTGCTCTGAGCGGACGGCGCCGGCAGCCGTAGCCCCCTCAGCAACAGGAAGGTCACCCTCGGGCTGCTCGGCCCGAAGCTCTTCGGGGAGCTCACGGAGCAGGGACCGCCGTAGCTCGTTGGGGAGCTCCCGCAAGACGGAGCCCCTGAGCTCCTCTGGCATCTCCCGGAGCAGCTGCATACGGCGAGCCGCCGATGGGGCACGGACGACCTGGCGAGCGGAGTCACTCAGCGGCTCCTCCGTCTCGGCCTCGGCGACCTCGTCCGATGTCCCAACCTGATCAGCCGAGCTCACCGACACGCTCGAGGCGTCCGACGGACCATCGTAGAAGTCCCGGAAGAACAGGTGGACCACCGTCCGGGGAAGGAGCTCGTGGGCCTTATCTGTAGCCGGGATCTGAATCTGGCACTGCGCGGGGGCGTCTGGCTGGACCTGGAGATTGGCCGAGATGACCGGCACCTCGATCCCCTCGAGGAACAGCCGGAGCCGAAGGTGTTGCCCGACAGCCATCTACAGCAGCTCCGCCGGGTCCGTCATCATCCCGAAGGGGACATCGCGGGCGAAGATGGGCGGTCGAGCGGGCCCGCCGCTACCGATGGCCAGCCCGGACGCACGGCGCCCCTGAGAGCGATACCCACCCCTCTCCTTGATCTCTGCCTGCGCCCGCCCCGCACGCCCCATCAGGTCCCAGAACTTCTTGGTCTCGACCGGGTTCGGCAGGTCGTAGATCTGTGGTGGGGAGAAGGCTGCGATGGTGGTCCCCACCGACAGCATGGCGCTCAGGCCCAGGTCGATGTTCCGATCGGCCTTGAGCCACGTCTCCGCCATCGAAAGAGGCGATGCGAGCTCTTGTGGAGATGGAGCCGGGTCGAGCCCCTCGAGGAACTCGTCTCTGTTGTTGGTGAACTGCGAGCGGATGGGCTCCGACCTCGGGTTGGACACCGCCGGCTGACCAGACGGCAGATAGCTTCGGACAGTGTCCTTCACCAGCTCAGCCGTCTGGAGCGCCTGGATGGCCCTGGTCATGAAGCCCGCCACAGATGGATCCGAGACGGTGATGATGGTGTCTCGGATCTGCGTGCTGATCATCGCAGCGTGGCCGAGGTAGGCGAACCGATTCGCTTGGAGAACAGCCTCGGTGCTGAGCTCCTTCTGGAGGTTGCGGTTCTGCTGCCAGAGCTGGATGGCCCTCGAGTAGCTGTCCATCGAGGTGTAGCCGACCTCCCCGATGGGGGAGGGGAAGTTGGGGTCTCCGAGCAACGACAGATCGGTGTAGCCCGTGACGAACATCTGGAAGTTGAAAGGGATGACGTTGGGCTGGTTCGCGTTCTCGCTGGCGCTGGCCCCAACCATGTACCCCTCGACGATCACGTCGTCGTAGATGAGGTAGAGCCGCGCGCCCATCTCGACGAGACGCGTGCCCCGGAAGTACCGCTCGTAGTTCGCCCAGAACTCCGCCCGCCAGTTGAAGTCGGACGTGTTGAGGAGCAAACCGCTGACGCGAAGCATCCTCGGAGCCTCACCGAAGAAGAAGATGTAGCTCTCGCCGAAGGTGTCGACGATCTGCTGCTTCTCGTGGCGCTCCTCCTGCACCTGCTGCACCAGGAAGTTGGTGTAGTAGGTGGTGTAGTTCATCCCGTCGCGCTCGACATGGGTCTCGCCGGCGGCATCAATGACAGGCATGAACTGCCCATCGGCGCCCATGACCCGGATCATCGCGTAGGTGTTCTCCTTGATCTGGATGCCGCGCAGAGGCCGACGGACTGGCTGCTCGTGGCGGGCGTAGAGCTGGTGCACCATGTCCTGGCGCTCCCGCTCGAACGGCTCTGTCTGTGCCTCGATGAAAACGGACATGTTCCCTCAGATCGTCATGCTCGTCTTGATGAGCGCGTCCTTGATGTCCTTGTCCACGGGCGGCACCGGAAACCGTGTGCTGCCCCCGCCCATCATGTAGGGGTAGGCCGCGGCCCGCACCATGTTGAGAAACGGATCCTCGGGCACGACGGTGTCCCGGACTATGATGGTGACGCGCTGGCCACCGACCGTCGTCCTGATTCTCTTCTCGCGCCGACCGATGCCGATGTCCTCGTTCGGGACCTCGCGTTGGTAGACCCTGCCGATTCCGTCGCCTACTACCGTCGCCATGATCAGCCTCCCGTCTCGCCCTTCTTACCCTTGCCGCCGCCTTTGATATCAAGCTTGTTGATCGCGTCTACGAGCTCCTGGTTCCTCGAATTCAGGGCGATGGTCTTGGTGAGCTTGACCATGTTGGCCAAGTGGTCGACCTGCTTCTGGGCCAGAGTCGGTAGGTCCTCCATCGACTTGGCGCCGCCGCCCTCCCGCTCCCGCTGCTCTTGGCGCTGAGCAGCATCGACACCGCGCTGGAGGAACTCTTTCGTATCGAACGTGCCGCCGCTCTTGATATCGGTGACCAGCCCCTCGAGGTGACTCTCGAGCTGCTTGGTGGTCACGCCCTCGGCTAGCTCGAGCTGGCCGCCGGAGGTCTTGCGCAGCTGCTCCATGATCTCTTTGGCGCCGACCTCGCCCTTCTGGATCTTCCGCATCCAGCGGCGCTGCTCTCGTTTGCTGCCCAACGCCTCGATGCCGCCGGCCACACCAAGCGACCCCTTCAACGCTGCGTTGATGCGCCGACGCTCCGAACCCCCACCCGACAGCACGGATCCGCCCTCGGAGCGCTCTGCTGTGCGGACGTAGTCCCTCACCCGTCGAATGGCTCCGGTCTGGTAGACGGCAGAGGGGTCGTCTCCGAGCGAGGCCAGGAGATCGGAGCCGGCCTCGGTGTGAGCGTGTTTCGCCAGGAAGTCATGCTCCATCTTCTCGAGCTCAGGACCCGAGACGCCGCCCTTCTCCCCCAACGTCGTTCGGGCAGAAACGAGCTTGCGGAACTCCTCGAGCACACCCTTCTCGACGTTATCCTCCAGACGCTTCTTCGTCCCGCGCTGGCCCATGTAGTCCTTGAGCTTCTGGGCCTGCTTCTGCCGCACCTCGGTCGTGATACGCCACGCCCGGGCCTCAGCAACCTCGAGCTTTCCAGCGAGCGCCTCTTGGGTCCCTTCGGGGTCCTCCTCAGCCGCCCTGGCGACCGCCGCGGCGGTTCTCTTGGCCTGATCGCTGACGTTGATACCTAGTGCGTCCTCTGACGCCCCAGCACCCACTCGGGTAAGAGTCTCGACCGCATCCGCCCTGCTGGATTCTGACGCCTCAGGATTGGATAGGACCTCGAGGGAGCGAGCCAGCTTCTCGTTACCCTCAGCAATGGTGTAGAGCCCGCCGACGTCGATACTATTTTTGAGCACCTTCTGCCTGTACTTGGGATCCCCACCCATCGACTCATAGCTGTAGTTCGAGATCCCGTACTCCGTGGCCTTCGCCTGAAAGAACTTTCCGGCCTCCCGAACCGCCGCCTTGTCCGCCTCCTCGAGGGCCTTGAGGTCTCCCGCCAGCGATCGAACTCTGGAGCTCGGCCCACCGTAGTCGTCAAGCTCGTAGTCCGATCCGCGCAGCTTCCTCGAACCCTCCTGCAACAGGGCGATCTTCTCGTGCCGGCTCTTGCCCGCCGACATCCTCTTGAAAACAGGATCGTGCTGCTCGAGGTAGTCGATCCTCGTCTGGATGGCTTGAAAGTTGTCTGCGCCCGAAACCTGCCCACTGAAGAAGCCGGCCTCGGTGAGCCCGACGTCCTTTCCAGCCCGGCCTCCTTGTGTGACTGTCGAGAGGATGCTGGATTCGAGTTCGGAGCGTTGCGTGTCGGTGAGGTTGAGGCTCTCCTGCGCCCTGGCGAACCTGTCGGCGTCACGCTCCAGGTAGCCCAGCTTCTCCATCTCGCTGGCCCCGGAGTGGGTCCAGGCGCTGTCGGCCCCAACAGCCCGCAGCCGGTCGTCGAGGCTCTCTCCGCGCATGCCGAGGGCTCGGCCCACGCCTCCCAAGAAACCGCCGCCGGTAGAGATGTCGCCGCCGTACTTACTCCTGGCCGCGCTCATGATGTCGGCGCCGGTCTTGCCGCGCGCCTGGAGCAGCCCGCCCTTGCCGGTGGACCGCAGCTCGACCTGAGCTTCCCGGGCCCGCTTGGACATGTGGAGACTGACCCGGCCCTCCATCTGCCCGACGATGTCATCGATGGCCTTGTCGATGTCGCCCGTGATGTCGTCGCCGACCTGCCGAAGCGGGGCCGAAACATTCTGGTCCCACGCCTGGTTCATGCGCCGGCGGAAGCCCTGGAAGCCTGAGACCTCCCGTGCGCGGGACCGCCCCTCCATCTCGAGCTGCTGGGCGAAGCGGGCCTTCCGCTCCTGAAGGATCTCGGGCATCTTGCGGAACTGCTTGATGGCGAGCTCGACCTCGGACTGGCTGCGGCCGCTGTAGCGTTGGAGCCACCGCTGCATGATCGGGTCCTCGAGCTCGATGCCCTTCTTCCGAGCGAAGTGCTCGCCGACGACGCCGAGCATGAGGTCGCCGCCCCCGGAAGCCATGAGCTGGCCACCGAGCCTGTCCTCGTTCAGGAAGAACTCGCTCCTCCGCCCGCCCGTCTGTGCGATGTTCCGGCGGCCCGCGGCCCGAAGCTGCCCGATGGAGATGTCGCCAGAGAGCGCCTTGTTCATCATCGCTTCGTCGATGCCGCCCTCTTGGTCCCAGAGCCCCGCGAGCATGACCCGGCCGGGGCCGCGCTTCAGCCACCGCCTGTTGGTCTGCATCATCCGAGCGGCGTAGGCCTGCGCGCCCTCGGCGCCCGTAAGCCCTCCCGTGGCCTCAGCGATGTCCTGGTCGCTGATGAAGCCCATCTGCATGCCCATGGCGACGTTGGACGCCATCTCCTTCATGGCGTCGGAGCCCGTGCGGCCGAGCATCCCCATGGACCGGCCCATCTGGGTACCCATTTGGCCTATCTGATTCATCTGGTCGACGGACATGCCGGTCGCCCCGGCGCTCATCCTGGTCCGCATCAGCGATCGGTTGATGTCCTGCCCGCTGAAGAACCCCTGGTTGCGCTGCTGCTCCATGAAGCCGGCGGCCTCATCGAGCGAGGTGTGCATCGTCTTGGCGATCTCCTTCAGCGTGTTGACCGTGGTCTTGAACTTCTCGCGGAACTCGGCAGCGCTCTGGACGCCGCGGTAGAGCCCCATCTGGCTGGTCTTGTCGAGGGTGCGGGTGAGCTCGTCGAAGCTCGTGAACATGTCGTCGGCCGCCATGCCCCGCATCATCGAGGACATCTGGCCCATCTCCTGAGAGGAGAAGCCCATGCCGCCTCGGCCGCCACCGACACCCATCATCCCGCCGAAGCGCTGCCGCATGACACGACTGACATCCTGGCGCTCTCGGAAGCCCTGGTACATCTCGTTGCCGGCGTAGGCCCCACCAGCCAAGACTCCAGCCCCCAGCATGGCCGGTATGCCTCCTGCGGCGAGGACGGCCCCACCGAAGGGCAGAGAGCCCAAAGCGGCCATGCCGCCTCCGAACCCAGCCCCAGTGAGCATACCGCCTACGCCGAACCCCAGGGTCGCCATGCCAGCAGCCCCAGTGACGGCCTGTGCAGCCCCAGAGATGCCAGACATCATCCCAGAGCCGGCCCCGATGAGACCACCAGCCATCTGCTCGGCAAAGCCCTGTTGAACGTACTGGCCCGGCATCTGATACGGGATGGCGGACATCATGCTCATCATCCCGCCGGTCGGGGGGACGGCGCCGTAGCCAGCCTGCGCTCCGGGAGGGGGAGGAGGGCCCGGAAGCGGACCCCCGCCGTACCCGCCGAACATCCCACCAGGGGGAGTGATTTGCGCAGCGTAGTTCGCCTGATTGCCGAACATGGCCTGCTGCTGCATGGCCATGGCGCTGATCTGGTGGGACGACATCACCATGGGGCGATCTCCTACGGGTCAGAGTACCACAGGGACGAAAAAACGACGTCGTTCTGGGCATAAGAGCAATAGAGAAAGGAGGAAGTTACATGCTCGAGGCTCTGTTCATCCTCGGGGGCGGAAGCCTCGTCCTCGGAGTTGTCGGGGCCCTTAGGGGCCTCGACAGCGGAATCCAGAGGACCGAGGCGGCCGTAGTCAACTACGGTCGCCAGGTCGAAGCCCGCACCAGGACCGTGGTCACGGTAGAAATGCAGAAGGAGGGAGACAGGCGCGTGAAACGCGCCGTGAAGAAAACGAGCGACAAGTGGGCTCGAGCCACCAAGCGCTTGCAGGACGAGCACGAGCTCGACATCACCAAGACCGCAGAGAGCTCCGCCAAGGACACCGTTCAGCAGCTCATCAGCGCCGGCTGGCGCCCCTCCAGATAGCCGGGTCTTCCCCACCTCCGGCTCCTTCCTTAGCTGGTCAAGATCCCTACGCGATTCGGTATAAGGCACCTGAAGCTGAACTGGCGAACCGGCACGCGAAAAGCGGGCTTCACCCAGGCCTGGGTTCTGGCGGCCGACCTTTTTAGCTGACAACGTGGCCCCAGGTCTCGGCGCGCAACACCTGACCCACAGTCGTCTGTGCTACCCCGATCACGACTGATGGTATAGCCAAAGGAGAAAGGTTTTACAGGCGTTGCGCTCATACGGAATCAGAGGGCTGTCCTTCTTCTCCTCCGTCAGCCACCGGTTGTACATCTCCAGGATCTGGTCCAGATCCGTCGACAGCTCCTTCAGGCTCTTCGGGCCCTCCCCCGTCAGAGGTATCCTGATCTCCGTCTTCGGCTCCCACGGGTGCTTCTCCGCCATCCGGCTCCTGCTCCTCTCCGAAGTCCCCGCCGAACTCCTTGGTCTCGACCTCGGGCTCGGCCTGCTCCGCGCTCTCCTTGGCCGCAGCCTCGACGGCCTTCCGCTTGGCCTCCTCCTGGGCCTTCTTCTGGGCCTCTTCCTCCTCGGCCTTGCGTCGGGCGACCTCCTGGTCACACAGCGCCTCGAAGGCCACGTCGTCGATACCGAGCTTCTCCCGGATGATGCGCCGGATGACGGCCACACGGACGCTGTTCGTGTAGACCATCGAGCCGATCTCACGCTCGTTCTTGAAGAGCAGCCCGAGGTGCTGGTTGACGCTGTTGATGACGCTATCGAGCTTTTGCTCCAGCAGCTTTACGGCTCGATGCCCGCTTGGGCCGTTTGGCTTCTGCTTTCTTCCCGGCAGGTTTCTTCTTCCCTTGCCCACCTCCCACCTCCATCTTGTCGATCTGCTCCAGCTCCTCACGCAGCGGAGTCAGGCACTTCTCGTCGATCGCCGTGAGCACCGCGTCGACGTTCTCCTCGCCGTGGCTCTCCTTCAGCCCCTTCATGTCGTAGGCCAGCCCGAGAACCTCCTCGAAGACCTGGATGCGGGCCTCGACAGCCTGCTTCCGTTCGAAGATCTCTTTGATCGTCGCCATCACGCCACCAAGAAGGCGCGGAGACGGCCCTCGAGGTCCGCGCCGTTGCTGAGGTCCTTGTAGATGCTGTGGAGCGAGTAGATCACCCGCACCCTCTTGGCTCGAGCAGCGTTGACCGTCTCCCCGCCCTTGTACCTGTCGAGCTCGTTGCGCGTCCTCCCTCGGATGTCGATCGGGTGTGTCTTCATGTAGATGTCGGCGTCCGACCCCAGCCGGATGAAGTACCTGGCCAAGACCTTCGCCCAGTGCTGCGCCGTCAGGCGGAACAGCCTCATCTCGTAGAGCTGGTCCTGCTTCCACTGCCGGCGGCACTTGGGGCAGACGGCTATCTGAAGCATCGACGAGACCAGGTTCGGTGGGATGAAGCCCGGACACTTGTCGTCTGGACACGGGAACAACGGCTCGTCTCCCCCTCCGTCGAAGGCCGAACCACTCCTGAAGACGATGAGGGAGCCTGGGAAGTGCCCATCCGTCGAGCGATCCTTGCCGAAGTTGACCTCGATCTTGTGAGCGGCGACCACTCGCTCGATCTTGAACATCTCGGCCATCGCCTGGCGCTTGCGCTCGATGATGGCAAGCTCCTCGGGCGTCAGGTCCCGAGACAGGTACTTGGGGTCCGCCCGCTGCTTGTCGAGGATCTTCTGTTCCTCTGGTCCGAAGAAGCCTTCCATCACGAGCCTCCAATCGTATGAGCCCCCTTCGGGCTCCTCCCCTTCTCGAACAGGCCACCCTCGGGCTTGTTCCTGTTCGCCCCACCAGGCAGCGGCATCGATACAACCTGCCCATCCTCCACCACGATGTTGCTCGAAGGGTCGTCAGCGAAGAGGTTCTCCTCGTTGATGGCCGGAGCCCCTGCCTTCGCCTGCGGCCGTGCACGCCGAGGCGCCGGACGCTGAACAGGCGGCGGGAGCTCCATGTCCTCCATGCGGGCGACGAACATGTCGATGAGCCGGCACAGGTCCGCAACAGCGCCCTTGATGTCGGGCGAGGACACGATGAAGTTCCAGAAGAACTTCAGCTTCTTCGATGCCTCGTCATACATGTACTGCCGGCAGATGTGCAGCGTCCACTGCTCATCTTCGGGTCTCGAGCCCGCCCGGATTTCCTCCTTGAAGACGACAGGCAGGAACTGGTGCGTCCAGGTCTCCAGGTCGTAGGTGCGGAGCCGCAGCTTGATCTGCCTCGGGCCCTCGAACTTGCTCAGGACCTCGACGTAGTCCTTGCCCCCAGCGGTCTTGAGCGACTCGAGAGCCGCCGCCATCTGGGCCGCGTGGACCTCCACCAGCTCCTCATGGTCGTCGGACATCGTCAGTTCCTTTCGAGCGGCTCGCTCTCGTCGAACTCCGGCACCCTCTGGGCGAAGGCGACCCGCTGCTTGCGGACAGCCTCCCGACGCGCCTGGACTGCTTCCTCAGCACGGTCCCACTCTCGACGAATCGAGTCCCACCGGCCCCCGTACTCGAACCGCAGGCTCTTGGTGGCGGCCGACACCTCGACACCGTCACGGGTGAAGACCACGGCCAGGTGCTCCTGATCCGTGTTCCTGTTCAGCATCCCCGAATGGTAGATCTCACTCTCTCGGTCCAACATCTCTTGCCTCCTTGTACATCTGGACCATGAAGCCGGCCTCAGCCTTCAGGGCGCTCAGTCGCGAGCTCTTCGCGCACAAGAGAACGAGCTTGTCCTCTGGGAACCCCGAAAACTGGATCAGCGGCATGTTCCAGAACATGGTGGGGACGCGGTCCTCTCTCACCTCCACGCCGACCCACCGCATGAACTCCACAACGCTGCCGGCCACCAGAGCGACGCCCGCCAGCTTCTTCTTCGAGGCCCTGACCAGCATCTCGGTCAGAAGCGCCAGAGCCTCCTTGTTGAACTTTGCTCCCCCCTCCCTTACCTCCTCGAGATCGACTCCCTGGAACGTACCCCAGATATCGGTGGGGTCGTCGGTCTCGACCTCGCCGTAGGGCGGCTCCCGATCAGGGACCAGCATGTCCACAACGACGCCCGGAGGCTCCGCTGTGAAGACCATCTTCCTGACGACGGCCTTCTGGCTCAGCAGAGCCCGGACCATCTCAGCTATCGAGTCAGCCGTTGCCTTCGTCGGAAGGTCGAACTTCCGCGTGACTGGTAGAAGCTCTGCCATCAGACCTGATCCACCTCTGCTGTCCCCTCGTGGGCGTCCCGGAGCGCACGGAAGTAGTCCGTGACGAGCCGGGTAACTGTCGTCTCCTGCTGCCGCGCGAACCACCTCACCCAAACCATGAGAGAGGCGTCGATGCGACAGCTAAGATGCTTCTTCGGCGTCTTCGATCGCAAGGATGTCCTCTTCATGAATCAGGAACTGGTCCTGGCCGATGCAGCTCGCCGCACGAAGCGACTGGCCCGTATGGGTCTCCTTCAGATACCGGATGTACAGCACCCTGTCGCCGGGCTTGACCTGCGGAGGGATGCGGATGCCCTTGCGGGAGATGCGGCCCTTGCCCACAGCCAGCACGGTGCCCCACTGGTGCACGTCATCGACGGCCTTGGCTGGAGCGATGATGCCCGAGAGGATCTCCCGCTCACCGTCTTCGGCCGGGTCGAACTGGACGAGGACCCTGTCCTTCAGCGGTCGGACGCGCACATCGCTCATGGAGAGTCCTCCATGACCTCGACGTCCTTCGGAAGGCTGGCTGCGGCCTGCGCCTTCGGAGTCCGGCCGGGTGGGGCCGCCTCGGGCCCCTCCTCATTGGCCTCGGCCAGCTGAGGGTGGAGCCTCTCGAAAAGAAGCTTCTGGAGCTTGTCGTTGACCGGCGCCGACTGCTTCATCAGGTCCGCCGGGAACTTCCGGACCTTGCCCGGCTCCATCTCCACGCCGA
The DNA here is from genome assembly GCA_964514285.1 of uncultured Anaerolineales bacterium. Taxonomy (GTDB): domain Bacteria; phylum Chloroflexota; class Anaerolineae; order B4-G1; family B4-G1; genus SKLM01. The sequence goes on from CAZEQC010000003.1 coordinate 83,816, forward strand.
GCTCGGTGTGGATGTTCCCCTTGCGATCAGTGATCTGCCACATCAGAAGCGGGACCGGCTTCACGCCCAGAAGCGTGTTCTTCGGGCCCTTCTTCGCGTGGGTGGTCTCGTAGCTCTGCACCTTTCCGGGCATCTTGTTCCTCCGTCACCTTGAAGATCACAGCTCCAGCGCCTGACGCGGCGAAGTGGAGCGTCTTTCCATTATCGAGTCGCAGCCTATCAACCACACACCGAGCCGGGTTCACCGTGCTCTGTATGTCAGCGTCGACCACCTTGGAGCCGAGCAGCAGCTCCCTCACGACCTCCGGCCGAGCCTGCTCGGTTGGAAGGCCCAGCCCGTTGAGGTAGTCCCACAGCTCCTTCGGCTTCAGCCGCAAGATGAGCTCGTGGCCACCCTCGTTGAGTGTTGGGCAGAGGCGGGACGCCTCTCCCTTCTTCTCACAGACCGGGCACGTCCGCGGCTGCCGCAGAAGAGCTTCTACGAAGCCCCGATCACCGCCATCCACGATGGCGTAGAGGGAGCGGCAACGCAGACACTCGAAGCCAACCAGCCTCATCAGAACGCCGCCACCCCATCGTCGTCGTCGTCGTCGACCACAGGGAACAGGCCCTCTCCACGGTCAGGCTCGTCATCCTCGGTGCCTGTGGCCGCCAAGGTGTCGTCAGCCAGGCCGTCAGCGTCCTCCTGAAGGAAGCCCACCGATCTGAGCAGTGCGTCAGGGTCGCTGGGGTCCGATCCCCGGCTCGCTTGCTCAAGAGCTCGAAGCTGAGCCTCCGCCTCCACCTCCTCCGAGGGAGCTGGGCCTGGAGCGAGCTGGTGGCCGAGGTGCTGCTCGACCTCCTGCCGGACGGTCTCGGCTGTAGGAACAGATCGAGCGTCCGCGTAGGGCTGTTGCGTCCCGTAGACCTCTGCCTGCGCCTGAAGGTGTAGCTGCTCGAAGGCCCCAACAAGGTGGCCGTAGGTCACGGCGTCGATCGGAACCTCGACCCCACCCTCTGCCTCAAGCAGGCCGACCACCATCACGTGCTCGCTCTGTGCCCGGTCGAGGTCGACGCTGGAGCTCAGGTGCTTGATGACCATCATCGCGGTCCTCCTGGAGGGAACTGGGTCCCGGACATGGGGCCCTCGAAGTTTCGGGCGATCGTCCTCAGGGACGTCGCGGCGTCGCCGATCGTGTTCAGCAGAGCACAGGGCTTCCTCGGCTCCTTGCTGAAGGCGACACACCTGTCATCGCAGAGCCTGTCGAAGCTCAGCCAGCACTTGTCACTCCCCGTCTTGGCTCGCACTGAGCACCCCCTTCAGGACAGACTCGAAGCCGGCCCGGGAGAAGCCCATCAGGAGCTTCGTGATGTGGGTGATGTTGCCCGGCGTGTGGTCCTTGGCGACGAGCTCGAGACGGACGAGCTCGGCACCGATCTGCGGGGCGATCTTTCGGTGCAGGAAGCGCATGAACTCGACGAAAACCCTCGGGTCCTTGAACTTCCCATCGTCGTCCATGCGCACGAGCTCGCTGGAGCTCCCCCGCCAGTCGCACAGGTCACAGCTTCGATCCCACTCCCCGACGACCAGCAGGTCCTCGAGCTGCGGGCAGCCGCATTTGGGGCAGACTACCATCGCTTCTTCGACCTCCATCCGACCCGCGGCGGCCGGACCTCCTTGTTCGTCAGCTTCTTCCGCAGCCGCCGGCCCGCGTCATCACCGCCGACCTTCCGCACGACCATCGGTCCACGAGAGGTCTCCGCCTTGAGGGCCTTGACCAGCTCGCTGTGCTCTCTGTTGATCTCGTCCTGGAGGAACGGGAGCAACGCGTCTCTGTAGCGGTTGAAGGCCTCCTTCACCGCATCTGGTGATTCGTCCTGCGCCGTCCGCACCGCCTGGACAACGGTGTGGAGATGGTAGAGCTCCGTGACCTGACGACGCATCTGAATCATGAGGCACAGGGCCTCCATGACCGACCCCATCCTGGGCGGTTTGTCCAACATGTCGTAGAGCATGTTGGCCCGCGCCCAGCCAAGAGGGGTCTTCAACCATTTCCCAACTCATCGGCGATCATCACGTTGCGCACGCGATCATCGAACCAGTAGTAGTTGACCCGCATGTCCGCCAGGACCTGGACCGGGAAGCGGAGCACGCGCTTGAACTTCTTCTCGAAGCGCTCCGAGTCGAACTCGTCGTTGTCGTCGAAGTGCTGGGGCATGAGCTCGGTGCCCACCATGCGGAGGCCGGCAGCCAGGTTCATCAAGGCAAGCCTTTCCCGCAGGTAGAGCTCGGAGCCGTCGATCTTGCCGAGCTCGTGGAGGATGGCCTGGTTCTCGTCGCCACGGGTCGTCCGGAACTCCACGACGATGCCAGCGCTGATCGGCACCTTCTGGCGAAGCTCCCCGTGCTCGACCATGCTCTCGACGACCATGTCCTCGAGCTTCTTCTCGATGCGCTTGCGCCGCCTCGAGTTGTTGAACTTGTCGATGGCCGCATCCATCTCCGCGTCCATGGAGCCGAGGAAGAGGTTCTCGTCCTCCTTCGTCTCCTCGGGCCTCTCCGGCTCTGGCGAAGCAGGACCCACCTCGATGGGCTCCTCACCCTCGGGTGGAACAGCGGCCTGCCGCTCCGACTCCCGCTGGATGGCATCGTTCAGGGCACGAAGATCACCCTGGGTGGCCTGCGGCGGTCGGGGAGGGAGCTGCCCCTGAGGGCCGGCGGCCTGCTGCCCCTGCTGCATGAACTGCTGCATGGGCACGCCCTGGCCGGGCTGCGGCTGGAGTTGCTGCGGCACCATCTGCCCCGGCATCATCGGCTGCTGGCCGAGCGGCATCTGCTGTGGATAGCCCGGAGGCTGGTAGACCATGCCGGGCTGTTGCATGTTGGGCTGGATCACGTGCCCCTGCTGGGGGTAGGGCTGCTGC
>CAZEQC010000003.1:86819-89081 GCA_964514285.1 uncultured Anaerolineales bacterium
TGCATGTTGGGCTGGATCACGTGCCCCTGCTGGGGGTAGGGCTGCTGCGGTGCCGGAGCCTGTTGGGGGCCCGGCATCGGAGGCGCGCCCCCAAGAGGGCTGTCGTGCTGCTTGGCTTCGTCAGTCGGACTCGGCCGGGAACGTTCGTCGTCCGTGCTCATCTTCCCTCACACCTCTCACGAGAAAGTTCGTCAGAATCCGCCTCCTGAAGTTGTCCAGGAAGGTGTGTTTCTGCACCGCCATGGGCTGGAGCCCGAACCGGACCAGGTAGTCGTACATGCGCTCGACGTGACCCTCGAGGCCCTGCCCCTTCCAGACCTGCTCCACTTCCTCCTCGGTCAGGACGCCCATGACCACCACCCTGCACCGACCGATCACAGGCTGTCAAGAGAAAATGTGCAGCAGGCTGCTGCACGAATGACTACACGCACCTACTATGATTTTACCTGTCCGGGGGCGCAAAAGTGCAGTGAAATTAGGGGATAAGAGTTGTAGAGATCGTGGGGATTCTACCTGCGGTCTCATGTGGATTCGTAAAGGAGGCAGCGATGAAGGGACTGATGATTTTCTCGACCAGCGACGTGTTCTGCTACCAGAGAACCTTCCCCCAGGGGACTGTGGTGTACATCGGCGAGGAGCAAGGCCGCGAGATCAGGCTCGTCTCGACGCACAAGCTCGAGGCGGCGCTCGAGCTCGGCTACGACTGCTACGTCACCTCCACGCGCAGCCGCCTCGGTGAGCACGACGAGTGGTGGGTCAAGCTGCTCCGTGACCCGAGGCGCATCTTCCTGTGCGACCGCGAGCTCACCGATGAGGAGGCCGCGGCCGGGGTCCAGGACTTCGAGGTCGGCATGCACGACCTGATGAAGCACCTCGGCTTCGAGTGGCCGCTCTCCTCCTACGGCATCCCGAAGTTCTGGACGTCGGCCATGCCCGAGCTCGCTTCGCGATACGGCTTCCGCCTGGCCTCTGACTTCCGGGGGCGCATCGAGCTGCCCAAGAGGGTCCGCAAGGTCGTCCTGGACCTCAAGATGTGGGCGCACGCGCAGGTCATGCTGGTGGGCGGAGCGGTCGTCGACTCTCTCCAGGGGCGCGAGCCGAAGGACTATGATCTCGAGGTCTTCGGCGCCCCGCTCGAGCTCGTCGAGGAGGTCCTCCGGAAGAGGGGCTGGTGTCCGAAGCCCGTCGGCAAGGCCTTCGGCATCCTGAAGCTCAGCCAGGAGGCCACCGGCGGGATCGAGGTCGACGTGTCTGTGCCGCGCACGGACAACTGCGTGGGCGTCGGGCACCAGGACTTCGAGGTCATGTTCGACCCCGACATGACGCCGGAGGAGGCCGCGCGCCGGCGGGACTTCACGATCAATTCGCTCCTGTATGACATCAGGGGCCGGAAGATCGTGGACCCCTACGGCGGCGTGGCCGACCTCGAGGCCGGAGTGCTCCGGGCGACCTCGCCCGAGCTCTTCGTGCAGGACCCCGTCAGGCCCCTCAGGGCCATGCAGCTCGCGGCCCGCAAGGCGCCGAACGTCGACCCCGACACGATGGTCCTCATGCGGGAGATGGCCGTCGACGACGAGGCGTGGAACTCGCTGGCCAATGAGCGGATCGCCGAGGAGTTCTGCAAGCTCCTCATGAAAGCCGAGAAGCCCAGCGTCGGTCTCGAGGTGCTCCGCCGCTCCGGCTGGCTCATCCGCTTCCCCGAGCTCAACGCACTGGTCGGGTGCCCGCAGAACCCCGAGCACCACCCCGAGGGCGATGTGTGGACGCACACCTTGTTGGTTGTCGACGCGATGGCCCAGCTGGTCCGCAGCGGCACCTCCTGGACCGAGGAGCCCACCGAGGGCCTGCGCCGCAAGGTCCTCATGTTCGCCGCGCTCTGCCATGACTTCGGCAAGCCGGTGTGCCTCCAGGACGACCTCTCCTGCCCCAAGCACGACGTCGAGGGCGAGGAGCTGGTCCGCTCGTTCCTCGGGCACCTCACCAAGGAGAAGGCCGTGGTCGAGGGCGTGGTGGCCCTCAGCCGCAGTCACATGCACCCCTTCGGTCTGGTCTCTGGAGGCGCCCGCGATTCCCGCTGGAACCGGCTGAAGAAGGACCTCGGCCGCCACGCCTCCCTCGAGGACGCCGGCTACCTCAGCCGCGCGGACTGGATGGGCTCCCGCCCCAGGGGAGTCCGCTTCGCCAACGGCTCCACCACGGAGACGGGCGGCGGGTACCACGAGATCGCCGAGGAGTGCTGGCGCATGCACCAGGAGTTGGACA
>CAZEQC010000003.1:89181-92465 GCA_964514285.1 uncultured Anaerolineales bacterium
GGGTGCTGACGTGATCGAGGTCAAGGGGTTCGAGGGACACACCTACGAAGGGTACTACTGGCCCATCGACAACGGACCCCGCAGGGACAAGCGCTGACACTCGTCAGGCTCCTGTGGGCTCCTTCCTTAGCTGATCATCTGATCATTCGACAAATGATCCGAGAGGGGTCTATCTCTCTGGGTCGTCGTGTTGTATCTAGGGGTTCCTATAAACCCCACTATAAAAGTAATAGTGTGGGATTTATACTTATAGGAGGTAGTTACAGGAACCCCTAGAGACAACATGACCAGCTAAAAAGACTGCGGACAGGACGTCACGCAGTCTGATCATCAGAACGACGGACCACCTTCAGCCCCTCATGACCACAGAGGACGCAGCGTCCGTACTTCGACTTCCTGGTCGCTGGGCGGATGACCTCACCCAGGTTCAGGTTCCCCACGTCCTCCATCACCTGGTCCTTCTTGCATGCGGTGTTCGTGCAACGCAGCAAGTACTCGACCAGGATCGGGTTCGTTCTCTTCGCCACTGCTCAGCACCAGCTTTCCATTCACCAGCCTATCACGGATGACGTCCTTCTGGATGGTGAGCACCAGAGTCATCTGGCGGGCGGTCTTCTGGAGGATGTGGGTCGCGACCTTGTGGCAGGTGTCGCAGACGGCCACGCCCTCCCAGACCTTGGTGCTGGGCTTGCCGCAGTTCAGGCAGGTCTTCACCTCGCCTCCTTCTCAGCTTGCTTGACTGGCTCGAACGAGCGTCGGTGCTCGGGGCATGGCCCGAACTTCTTCAGCTGCGCTCGATGGATGAGGGTGGGGTAGCCCTTGTGCTGCTCGAAGCCGTATGCGGGGTAGGCCGCCGCCAGCCCAGCCATGTACTGGTCTCGGTAGACCTTGGCCAGGACGGAGGCAGCGCTGACGGCTTGGATGGTGGAGTCGGCTCCCTTGATGGCCTTGTGGTTGCTGGGCACGGGGTGGGGCAGGCGGTCGGTCCCATCGACGATGACCTGGGCCTCTGGGTAGCGCTCGAGGCACCTCATGGCGCAGGAGACCATGCAGCCCTTGATGCACCTGGCGATGCCGTGCTCGTCGATGAGCTCTGGGCCGGACAGGGCTATCACCCAGTGGAGGCTCTGCTCGTGGATGGGCTGGATGAGATTGACCCGCTGGTGGGGCTTCAGGTCCTTGGAGTCCGCCACCCCATCGATGACGAGCTCCTTGGGCAGCACCACGGCAGCGACGACGGTGGGGCCGGCGAGGGGACCCCGGCCCACCTCGTCGATACCGACGATGTTCATCGTGACCTCCTCTTCTTGGCGTCTACTGGCTCGGTCAGCGCTCTTTCCACAGACCAGCCCTTGTACAACCGACCCTTGAGTGTGCTGCGCTTGATGCCCAGCTCCTCTGCCCAAACACTCATTGGCTGAGAACGGCCGTCGAAGGTGACCACGGTGCTCCACTCGCGGAAGAGCTCGATGCCGCCGCGGACGATGCGGTGGATCTCATGCCCCATCGACCACCTCCACCGTGAGCTCGACCTTGAGATGGATGGTGAACTCGTAGGGCTTCCGCTTCGCCCCCTCCATGATCTCGCCCTCCTTCTTCTCGACGCGGGCCTTGATGTCAGGCATCGGCCTCCTCCTTCAGGTGCTCCTTCTGGCTCGGGATGAACCAGTGCTTGTCGTCCTGGTCCATGTTGTAGGGCCGGTAGTCGTACTCGAGGTAGTCCTCGGGGCAGTCTGGGTTCCGGCACTCGGGCCCGTCCCCGTCGACGGTGATCCGCCCTCCGCACTCCGGGCACGCGTCGAGCGGCAGCCTCACGCTGCCCCAGGGATCCTCGCAGACGCTCGTGCTGTAGAGCGCGATGCCCCGAATGCCGGGGATGTCCTCGAGGGCCTTGCGCATGCAGGCGGCGAACCCTCGGCCGTGGTTGATGGTCCCATCCGGCACGCCCTCGAAGCTGTCGAAGGCCTCGGCAAACGCCTCGATGTCCTCGGGGGCGATGACGGCGTTGTCGAAGGTGAACATCAAGCAGCGGTAGTCGACCTCGGACAGGTCCGGGTTCTTCTGGAGGTCCCAGACGGGCTGCATGTTCTGCATCAGCGCGCCGCGGGCTTGGAGCTCGATGTTCCGACGCATCGACTCTGTGCAGGTGTCGAGGTCAATCCTCTGCTCCGCCGCCAGCCTCCTCATCACCTTCTCCCTCACCCCGTACTTCGTCGCCAGCACGTCCCAGATCACCGGGATGTAGTGGGAGTTGCGGAACTCCTCCAGGCAGACCACGTTCCCGTTCTTGTCGAACGCCTTGAGCTCGCTGTATGACATCCTCACTCTCCTTTCCTTCCGGCAGCCGGTCGTGCTTCATCGCGTTGTAGCAGTAGCGGTGGTAGACCTTCCCGTCGAAGTCGACGATGGCTGCCGGGTTGAACTGTGTGTCCTTGATCTCGATGGAGCCGTCTCTGTGTTGGACGACCTTGCGTAGGAACTGGGGGCCCCGAAACCTGAAGGTGGTCCGGCAGTAGGAGCACATCCAGACGCGCCGCTTCAGGTGCAGGACCTTGGCGGCGTTCTCCCCAGCGACCGGGGCCCACACGACGTGCTGGCCGTCCTCGGTGGTCCTCAGCCGCCAGGGCTCGAGCTTGTTCAGCGCCTTTTCGGCGGAGATCTTCGGCGCGTGCTCCTTCTGGTAGTCCTGGTAGTGCTTCGACGCCTTGATCCGCGCCATCTGCTTCTTGACGTCGTCCTCTCGTGTCATTCCTTCGTCGGCCTTCCTCTCTTCTTCGGCACCAGGTCGTCAAAGATCACAGGCATCAGCTTCCTGAAATCACGCAGGAGAGGCACCATCAACTCCCTCATGCGAGGGTGAGCGAGATGGTGTGCCCTCTGAGAGAAGATGTGGGACCACTCGCGCACGTTGGCCTCGATGACGATCTCGGCCTTGACGCCTATGGGGAGGACCTCGCGGGCGATCTCAGCCGGGCACCCGTCGGCCGTCAGGTCGAGGTAGTCGTTCTCGGCCCTGGCCCAGCTCTCGAGCAGCTTCAGCTTCCAGCGAGCTCGCTTCGCGATGCGGTCGTCGCCCTCAGTGACCCGGAGCGCCAGGGTCTCGGTCGGGTCGCAGACGGTGATCTCCGAGCCGAACTTGCTCTTGGCGTAGTTGCAGTTGTGTACAACGACTCCATTGGCTACGAAGTTCCTGTTGGGTTCGCCCATCACAAGGTCGTAGACCTCTACTGCCGAACCTTCCTCAACTGATACCACCTCATCGAAATGCACGACCTTCAGTGACC
>CAZEQC010000003.1:92565-115798 GCA_964514285.1 uncultured Anaerolineales bacterium
AGACGCTGTCCAACCGAACTCTTTGGCTACTTGCTCTGCTGTCTTGCCTAGCGTGTTGTATTGGTGAAATAGCCAATTCTGATTCTGGTACGCTAGCTCGGTTCCATTGACAGCGATACGCTTCCCAAACAAGTCTCCTGCCTCAAGATACCCGTCCTCAACACGAACCGGGTGGTCGGGCGTCAACGTCAAGGCGTAGCCCAAGCGCGTGGTGATTGTCACCACCGGACGAATCCCCACCAGAACAACATCTTGGACCTCGGCATAAACTAGCTCCCCGGTCTCCTCGTCCAACTGGCGAATGCCCATCCTCTTCCACGCCCCATTTGTGGACGTGATCTTGTTCTGGTACAACTCCGCAACTGTGTATCTCTGGTGGGGGTTCTTCATGCTCAAGACAGAGCTACCAGCAACACAGTACCTCGTGCTCTCCTGGGCGAACGAGCACAGCCGGTGGCGGACCAGCTCGTGGGTGAAGCCGCGGTTCGAGACGAACCTCACCGAGGCCGACCCGCCGAACTCGATCATGGCCATGTGGCCGCGCTTGAGCAGGTTTCGGACCAGCTTCTCCGCAGACCCGTCGGTGATCTTGTCCTCGGACTTGTAGCAGGTCCGAGCCGCACGCTCGATGCGCTGAAGGACGTCCCTCGGGTACTCGAGGACCTCGTAGCTCGGGGTGACGATCTGGGTCATTCTTCCTCCTCAGGCTCTCCTTCGTGCATCAGCACGACTTGGGCGACAAGGCTGTTGAGGGTCGTCTCGATCTGGTGGCGGAACAGCCGATCGGCCTCCTCCTTGTTGTTGGCGTAGATGAGGAAGCCGTCCTCCCACGTCTTGTCGACGAACATCACAGCGAACTCGTACTCGCGGCCGGCCTTGGAGTCGAGCCACTTCTGCACGCTCTTCTTGGGGAAGTCTCCCTGCACCTGACCACAGGCCAAGCAGAGGTTCAGGTTCATGTAGTCGGAGCTGCCCCCGACCCTGACCCCCGTGAGCTCATCCGGTGGGACGTAGCCGTTCTGCTTGCGGCCACCCGGCCAGGTCACGTGGAACAGGTCGCAGCACTTCCCCTGAAGGAAGGCCACGCAGGTCTCTCCGCACCGCTGGCACGCCTCGCCAGCCTTCACTCTCGGATCTTCCATCTCAGTCCTCCGGTTCCAGATCACGTGCCAGGCTCAGGGTCGGCCGCCTCGCGGATGTGGATGTAGTCTCCCACCTCCCACTCCTTTCCAGCTAGAAGGGTTCCCTTCGCTGGAGCCCTTATACCCATCGCGACCCAGAAATCGCTGCGGACCGCAACAGGGCGGTTTGCGTTTCTTGACTTCGAGGAGGGGAGGGGGCGCCGGGTGAAGAAGGCGACACCCAGCGCCCCCAGGTGAGAGGCATCTATCGTACCACGCTCCGAGAGGCGAGGACCGACGACGAGGTTGCCGGCCCCGTCTGGAAGGCCGAGTGCTACAGCCGGAGATCGGAGGCCGTCCTCATCGACCTCAAGGCCGTGAACCGGGAGATCCTCCTCGCGGCCCAGAGGGGGCCGAGCTCGAGCTCATGGCCCACAAGGCCGCCCTCCGCGCCGAGCTCGCCGGCGCCCCGCCAACTGAGTCAAGGAACGCAACCAGCCGGTTTGCGTTCTGCCCGCCACCAGCCCCCGTTTCGGGGGCATCTCCTCTTAGCCGTATATGTACAAAAACACAGGTAAAACCTGGGATAAGAATAATGTGGACTCGGGGAATGTAGCCCGAGAAAAGGAGCCTACAATGATGAATGCCAGCAAGCTGACGAAGACCATCGCCCGCATCGACAACGCCCTCGAGAACGTCAAGGCGTGTTCGCCGTGGAACCGGCGACGCATCCGCGAACTCGAGGCCAAGCGCGCCCGGCTGATCGAGGCCTTCGACGTCGTCGAGGGGTTCGAGGAGCTCGGCGTGGGGACCTGCCCGGCGCGCTCCCGCCGCACGGTCCGCCGCCGCACGGGCCCGTCCTACGTACCGCCGAAGCACCTCGCGGAGGGGTCGATTGTCGACGACATCATCACGGCGTGGAACGGCCTCTGGTAAGGAGAACTCGGACTGTCCCAAAGAGACGTCATGCGCTTCCCCAGCGCATCGTCTTAGCTATTCATGATCAGCTAAAACGAAAGGCGCCTCCGAAGAGACGCCTTCCGCCGGTACGGGGAGTGGGGGACTCCTCTGACCTTACCCGTCAGACGCTACCACGTCCGTCTCAGCAGACGCAACAGTATCTGAAGGCTGCTCGACTGGTTCTGGATCTGGCACCTCGGTGTAGCCCATCTGCTGGCAGATCGGCTCCGGGTCGGACCTACATCCACGCGTGCCCGGCCGGCACCAGAACGCGTTGAGCGTGTCGGTGTCGGGTATCCTGGCCAGGCCTCGTGCGCAGGCGATCCTGTCGTCGCAGGCCGCCTTGCCCGTCTCGCAGCGGCCTCCCCATGTGATGGGTCGTCCAGGCAACCACCGCACCCTGTGGCCCGGCACGGACGGTGGGAGCTTCCCTTCCATCAACGTGCGGCCCAGAGCTACGGTGTTCGGGCAGGTCTTGGCGCCGTAGGCGGCATCCCAGCGGTCCTCACCGTGGGGCCAGCCCTCGGGCACCTCGCAGTCCGGCCCGAGGTTGGCGATCCACACGGCCCTGCGGTTGCGGGCCTTGATGTAGCCGAGCACGTGGCGCTGATGGCGCCGTAGGGAAGACAGGAACGTCTCCCCATCGTCGTTGCACTCGGTGATGCGCCGGATCATCCCCCGGTCGCAGGACCGGCGGCGGTTGTTCTTCACCACCTGCCAGATGCCCACACAGTCCTGGGGGCGCCCATCGGCCTCGGCGATGCGGACACGCAAGAAGGCCGTCAGGGTCGCATCAGCGGACTCCGCCTCGGGCACGTTCCAGATCTTGCCTCTCGTCTCGGCCGGGGACTCCCACCGGAACCGTCGCACTCGCCGACGCCGCCTCGGGGGCGGGTCCTGAACTTCGACGGGCTCGGCGGCTTCCACCTCCTCGAGTGGAGCGTTCATGCGCTGGTCGAAGTCCTCCTGCCAGCGCCTGTGCTCTTCATCCCGAGCTCGTCGCTCGGCCTCCCGCTCGGCTTGCCGCGCCTCACGAGCAGCCAGGCGTGCAGCGAGCCGGTCCTCCGCAGAGGCATCTCGCTCACACCCGACCATCGTGACCAACGACAGGGCTGCAACGGAAAGCGTAAACACGATCAGTAGCACTCGGATGACGCTCATGGTCGTCCTCCTCCCTTCCGAGCCAGTAGGGCTCGGCAATCTATCCGAAGAGAGCGTGGCCAACAAGGGCTGACACGGCGACTCCAGCCAAGAAGCCCATCGTGAACACGAAGGGCTTGGTCACGGAACGGCGCCTCTTGCACGGCGTCTCCACGACGTTGTTCCACAACTCCAGCTTCAGCTCATCCACGTCCTTCACCTACCCCAACCGACCGGCATGGTATCACAGGCCGATCAGACTTCCTTGATGGGCCTGTGCTCCCGAGGCGGGCCCGGATCTACGTAGGGGCTCTCGGCGAGCTCCTTGATCTTCTCGTTCCACCTTTGGAACTCGACGTCCCTGATGGCGTTGGCCTCCTCGAGACGCGCTGTGAGCAGACGCACGAGCTCATCCTTGATCTCCGGCAGCAGACAGATGCAGTGGCGATCGCCGTGGAGCTTGTAGTAGGGCACGCCCAGCTCCAACCGCTCAGGCAGGTCGTCGAGGTCCTCGAGGTAGTACTCCACGTCGGCTGCGTAGAGCTTGAAGATGAGACCCGGCAGCTCGAACTCCAGCCAGGTGTCCGTCATGAGCCGGGCACCACCCCGGCAGATGCCTCCTTCGATGGTTTCGTGGTGCGCCCAGTCCTTGGGCGCCCCGCTTGGTGTCGTGGCGATCTCACAGCCACGGTCCTTCAGGTTCTGAAGCAGCCTCTCCCGAAGCTCTTCCGGAACCAGGTGGGTCTTGGCCTTCTCGAAGATCAGACACCACCAGTCGTACCAGTCCTTCACACGTCCTCCTTTCAGCCGCGGAACTCCGTGTCCCGCAGGTGGTCGGCACCCTCCCTCTCGAGGGCCTTCTCCGCATCCGCACGGGTCTTGAAGTAGTCACTCTCCCTGGACCACGGCCCGCACTGGTCGCACCAGTAGCCCAGGTAGTAGCCACCGCCGCCCGACATGTGCACGTCGAGCTTCAGCTCGGCCCCGCAGTCGCACTGGGTGCCGTGCACCCCATTCAGCTCACCTTCGATCGCCATCACATCGTCTCCCACTTCCCGGCTCCGTCGACGTTCCGCTGGACCTTCAGTACCTGGTGCCCCTGCCTCTTCAGCCTCGAGCACTCATCGGTGACCCAGCCGGGGTCGTCACTGTAGATGAAGGTCGTCCCGAACCCGCTTGGGTCCGGCTTCCTGATCCACTGCCGGTAGCGATAGTAGATCCGGTACTTCTTGTTGTTCGGGTAGTTCTCCTCTCCCATCTCACCTCTCCATCAGCCCCTCGGCGAACTCCTGGGCCTTCTCAAGGGATCGGACCTTGCGGAACTCCGGCAGCGAGCCGATGATCCCGTCGCCGTAGCCGGTCGTCAGGAGCCTCGTGTCGGTGATGACCACGACCCCGACGTCGCTCCTGGTCCGGATGAGGCGCCCAGCGCCTTGCCTGAGCTTGATGGTCGCCTCTGGCACGGCACAGTCCATGAACACGTTCTTGCCCCGGCTCTTCAGGAGCTCGTCCACAGCCTTGTTGACCGGGTCGCTGGGGCTCCCGAAGGGGATCTTGTCGATGAGCAGGCCCGACAGGGCACGGCCGGGCACGTCCACGCCCGTCCAGAAGCTCGCCACGCCCATCAGCACACTCGTCTCGTCGTCCTTGAACTCCTGGACGAGCTTCATCCTCGGCTTCTCGCCCTGCTTGAGGACCCTGACGCCGAGGTCGAGCTTCGACAGGTAGTTGTGGACGTAGTTGAGGTTCTTCCAGCTCGAGAACAGCAGCAGGCAGCGCCCGCCGCACATCTGGATGAGCTCCTCGGAGTAGAAGCAGATGTCATTCTGGAAGGCGAGTTCCCCGTCTCGATCACCCCACTTCGGCGGCGGGCTCATCTCCTCGGGGACGAACAGAAGACCCTGCTCCCGAAGGTCGAAGGGGCTCGGCGCCACGGTCTCGCCGGCCTCTTCCGGCACGCCCAGCTGATCCCGGACGTACTTGAAGGACCCGCCAGAGGTCATGGTGGCGCTGATGAGCATGACGGAGTGGCTGGCGTTCGGGTAGAACATGTCGGCGATGATGTCGGCGACCTCGATGGGCCTCGCCTCGATGGTGTAGCGCTTCCGCTTGAGGTCTTGGGCCAGCCAGAAGACCCAGCCCTCGAGGCCAAGCTCGACAGCGGAGTCGATGCGGCACGCCAGCGTCAACGCGTTCTCGCCCATCCGCTCTGCACGGGCCTTGCGCTTCTTCAGCTTCTCGAATGCCTTCTCGTCGCCGGCGGCGGACCGCATATCGGCCTTGAGCTCCTCGGCCAGGCCCGCCGCGATCTTGTCGACACGCTCCAGGGCCGGGACGATGTCGCCGACGTCGACCCAGTTGGGGTCGTAGAGGCGGACGATCTGCTTGTCGCCCATCAGATCGGCCACGTCTGAGAACAGCTTGTCGCCGAGTCCCCGCAGATGGTGGGACAGAGCGGCGTAGCCCCTCTTGTCGTTCTTCCCGCTGGCCTTTCGGAGCCAGGTGGCGATGCGGTTGACCTGGTTGACCGTCAGGGTCCATCCGAGGAAGTCCCTGGCGATGCCAGCGGTCTCGTGGGCCTCGTCGCACACCATGATGGCGTGCTCGGGAGTCACGGCGCCGCCGCCGATGAAGCGCAGGTGGTAGTTCATGACCACCACGTTGGACTTCATGGCCCGGTCTCGAGCCAGGTTCGCCCAGCACTGCGTGTACCGAGGGCACCCGTTTCCCAGACAGTCGTCGTGGGAGCTCGACAGCCTCCACCAGACCCTCGACACGTCCGACGGGCAGTCGGATTTGTCCCCAGAGCTGGTTTCGAAGGTCCAGCGCCAGACGCCTCGGAGCTCGTCGATCTCCCGAGGGTCCTTGACGTAGGGAATGGCGACCGGCAGGCCGTCATCGTCGAAGGTGCCTTTCTCCTCCATCTCCTGGCGCTTGGTCAGGCAGAGGTAGTTGTTCCGGCCCTTGGCGAGCCCGAAGGTGAAGGGCCAGGGAAGCACCTTCTTCAGGAACGGCAGATCCTTGCGGACGAGCTGCTCCTGGAGGGCGATGTTCGCCGTAACCACGATGGCCCGGCCGGTCTTGTTGACGGCGGCGTGGTAGATGCTGGGGACGAGATACGAAAACGATTTCCCACAGTTATGGGTAACCGTGAAATCATCTAAGAGGTAGCGTCCATCGCCACTGACGACGAATCCGTAGTAGTAACCCACCTTGCCTCGGATGACGTCGAACCCGGTACGTAGTACACTTTTGATCTGCTGGCGATGCGCTGCTTGCTTTCTGGGGATGCGACACGGAATAGCGTCGAGGTCCCCAGAAATGCAGACTCGGTGGTACTCACCCTCGAAATTGTTTTGGCACCTCTTTACGCACGGCTCTGGGTACGCAGAGAAGCCGAGGCTTCGAGCGACGAAGGTGATGTCCTGAACGAGATCGGGGGATTTTGAGACGTAGTCGTAGCACCCGTTGCAGTAGGAGCCGTCGGTATCCATGAGGCCCGCCAGCAGCTTGAGGCGGTTCTCGCGAGAAGCCACTCGATACGGCCACGGGACGAACTTCGAACCAGCGTCAGCGCGCCACAAACCCAATGCCCGAAGAGCAAAGATTACTGGGTTTGAGGCACTTCCTGCGTTCGTGCCAGACGTGATGTGGTGCTGGTTCCCCCGATCCTTCCTCGTCCGCACCACCATCTCCAACAGGGCTGCCTGCTCCTGGAGACACTGATGAATCTCCGGGTCCTCCTTCGTCACAGACACGCTACCGTTACGGCACAGAGAGCCGTCTCCAAGCAGCACACCCAGGAAGTAGGGATCCAGAGGGAGTGACGCGCTCCCGTTGTACCCACGCCATGTAGGGAAGTCGACCCCGCAGCGAACTAGCTTCCACAGGTGTTTCTGCGCCTTGCTCCAGTCCAGCCACTGCCGAACTGAAACATCGATCAGCTCCCCAGTACCAGTTTTGGCTAGTGTCAGGATGTGCTGGATGTTCACGCACCACGAAGAGCCCTTGATGGGCTCGATGTGGACCATCTCATCCACGCCCCTCTTCAGCTCCAGTACCGCCCTGGGCTTGCTGTCGGGGCCCACGAGAAGGTCTCCGACTACAATGTCCTCTACGAGCTTGATCGCCCCGTCAAACATCAAGATGCCCTGCCCGGGCGCATGGCACCCGGTAGGGCCCTCGGCCATGAGAGGGCGCTTCGCCTTGATGGCGCGGTCGAAGGCCCGGGCCAGCTCGATCTGACCCGGGCGGACCTCGTAGTTGGGGAGCTTCTCGTCGAACGCGCCCCCACGCTCGAAGATGTCGTCGATGTAGCTCATTCGCCCTTCTCCTTCATCGGCAGCTCGAAGGGGAGCTCCTGGTCCTTGTAGACCTGGAAGCCTGCCGCTCCGGGGTGCCCGCCGCCACCATGGGCCTTGGCGATGGCACCGAGATCCGGGGTGTCCCGTCCCTCGATCTGGTAGAGGCTCACGTTCCAGCAGCCCTTGCGGTACTGGAAGGTCATCACGGCCCTAGCGTCGGGCCAGTCGGCGACCACGTCGTCGAAGAACTGACTGTTGGTGAAGCCTCGGTTGGCGGCGACGACCGGCACGCCGTCGATCTCGGCGGCGAAGCAGGATCCCCGAGCCTCGGTCCCGTACTGCTTCTTCTGGTACTTCAGGATGGCCGTGCCGTCCTGGATGATGTCCTCGACCAGCTGCTTGCTGTGGAACACCCCACGGCCGGCAGTGACGTTGAGCAGGAGCAGGTCCCAGGTGTCCCGACGCTCCTCGCCGCCAGGCTTCTGTGTCTCCTCCGGGCTCATCCGCTCCATCGCCCGCATGCCCATCTGAAACTCGAGGGCGCCCTCGACGTCCTTCCAGGCCCAGACGTCATACCGACCCAGGAGGTGAACCGCCGGCGGCCTGCCGTCGACCAGGTGCAGGTCGTCCTTGGCGCCGTTCATCGGGTCGATGAAGTCCCAGGTGAGCTCGCACCCAGCCAACCCTTCCTGACGGAGGCCGTCGACCTCTTCTTGGTGCGGTGCGAGTACCCTCCACGCCTCATACTCCTTGATCGCCGACCTGTGATGATCGACCCAGACGAGGCGCTTGCAGGCGTCCCGGAGCTTCAGCATGTCGAGCCAGGGCTGGAGGCAGAAGTCCACCATCCAGACCTCGGTCTCCTCGTCGACCTTGCCCCACGGGAAGGGGTCGTTGTAGTTGATCGAGACGAGCTCGATCTCCCAGCCGAAGTGGGTGGCCACGATGGCGCCCGAGCAGTACCCATCGAGGTCTCTGTGATAGAAACAGATCCTCTTCTCTTCTTCACTCATCACACTCTCCTTTCCACATAAAAGCGAAGCCCCAGGTAGCTACCTGGGGCCCCGCGCTCGTCGACCTTATACCGTGATCAGAAGGGCTTTCGCACGATGCGGCCCTCGAGGACCATGCTCTCGAGCTTGCCGCGAAGGACGGACGCCATGGCATGAACGGTGCGCTCGTCGAGCTTGCGGCGGTGGAACTGCTGGAGCTGGGTCATGACCTCGGCCCACATCTCCTCGCCCATCTCGTCACCGTCGTCAAAGGACCATAGCTTGTGGTTGATGACGATGTTGACGTCCGGCCCCTCGGTGACGATGGCGAAGCTCGGGGCGTGGTCCATCCCGTCGAACTGGAACTCCTTCCGACGAGGGTGCCCGCCCAGCTCGACGGCCATGTGCTCGGCTGCGATGGCGAGGCTCACCAGAGCGTCGATGGTGTTGTTCGCCTCCTCGAGAAGGTTGTCCCCCTCGAGAGACGACTGCTCCTTGTACCAGCGCTCCTGAAGCCGCTTCGCCTCAGCCGCTGGAGTCGTCGGCCTTCCGCCCGTCACCGTCGGGGGCCCCGGCCGGAACTGCTGCTCCTGCACCACCTTCACCCCCGGGCTTGGCAGCCCCGAGCTCTCGTCTGATCCGTTTTCGCTCATCCTCGGTCATCTCCTTTCCCAGCAGCACCTCGAGGTTCGTACCCATCCGTGGGTACAGGGTCGTGTCCAACCAGTCCTCGATGGTGATTATCATCCCCCGCTCGTGCAGGCTCTCCAGGGTGTGGAGGAACGCCTGGAGGGAGACCTTGCGGTCCTCGTGGAACCGCTCGATCCTGTTCATGTCCCGGTAGTGCCTGAGGCCCACGCCGCCGGCACACCTCTGCGCTTCGATCGTCCGAGCGACGGCCAGGCGCACCGCCTTGATGAACTCGGCGGTGGCCTTCTGGAGCTCATCCCGGATGTAGTCCTCGCTCACGAGACGTCCTCCAGATCGAGCTGCTTCTCGTCGGCGAGCTCCTCGATCGACTTCTCGGCGCAGTTGCCGCAGGTCACCTCGGTCACCCGAAGCTCGGCCCCGCAGCGGTTGCACGTGAAGTCGGCCGCCTTGTTCAGGCTCGGCGACTCCGAGAACTGGAGGTCCTCGACCGTCCGGAGCCTGATCTTCTCGAGCTCCTGAACGTGCTCGAGGAGCTCGTCGACGATGTTCCCATCAAACCTCGTGGCGCCGTCGAGGTCCTCGCACAGCTCCAGCACCCTTGTCCATCTCTCCTTCGGCGTCACCTCACACCTCCTCGATCTTCTTCTTGACCTCCCGGACCTGCTCAGCGAGCTCCAGATAGGCCGATTCGTGGTACTGGTCGTCGCTGGCTTCCATGGCAGCCCTCTCGCACCTCAGGGCCTCGAGCTCGGCCACCAGGGCCCAGAGCCTAGCATCCCTCCTGACCGTCGCCTCGTTTCGCATCGACCCTCCCGTCAGTGTCCATGATCTGAAGGGCCGCCTGGAGGCCGGCAATGTAGTGCTCGAGCTCGCCGAGACCTTGCTGGTCGGAGGCGTCGAGCTCGTCCCAGTGCTCGCCCTTCTCGTTGGCGTCATTCTGGTTCACCTCGATGGCCTTCCTGAGGTGCTCCAGGCGCTCCCGGTGCTCCTCAGCATCGGCCTGGTGGCGGTGGACAACGGCCGTCGTGCTCTCGAGGAGCTCGTCCTTGCGAGCGAGCCTCCTCTTGAGCTCGGCGACGGAGTAGGTGAAGTGGAGCACGGCCTGCTCGAGTGCCTGGATGCGCAGAGCGTGGTTGTTGTCATGACAGAGCACCAGTGGGCACTCGAAGCAGGTCTGGCAGCCCTTCTTGCACACCTGGATGAGCCGGATGTAGTAGGCGTCGGAGCCTACATCCTCGGCATGAAGCAGCGTTCCAGTATCCAGGTCTCCTTCATCTCCTTGCGGATCGGCTGATTGTCCAGCTCCCAATCGTTCCGACCGATGTGAACCCAGAACACCCTCTCCTCCCCCTCGTGGTCCTCGGTCGTCTCCTCCACGAGCTCGACCAGGAGCTCCTTGTCGAGCCCTTTCCTCGGATCCTTCAGACTCATGATCCAGAGCTGTCCGACTTCCGGTTGCTTTCGGGGATTCATTCATCCTCACCCTCCTCTCTCGTCACGATGCGGACCTTGATCAGCTCGAGCCCGATGTTGACGTGGATGTCCCCTTGCTTGATGTCATGCTCGCACTCGATGTCGAAGGAGCCGTCCTCCCTCTTGCGGACGCAGGCGACCGTGTCCTCGGGCAGGCCGTCGATCGGAATGACCGGAAGGTCGTAGGGAAAAACCTTCGGAGCACGCTCGATCGACATCTCCACGAGCTCCCGGACCTTGTCGGCCATCTGGGCACGCATCCTCTCCCGCTTCTCGGGGGTGATCTCGCCGATGTAGCCTCCGAGGCTCTGCTTCATGATCTTCGCCACACGAGCGACGATCTTGTTGGTGGTCTCGTCCCTTTCCACAGTCCTACCTCCCACTCAGATGTTGGAGTCGTCGACCGAATCGGCCAACGTTTTGGGGCAGACACCCTCGCTGGTCTCCTTGACGCAGACCTGGCGCTCCTGCTCCTTCTCCATGCAGTCGGCGATGCGCCCAAGGGTCTCGATGA
The DNA here is from genome assembly GCA_964514285.1 of uncultured Anaerolineales bacterium. Classification (GTDB taxonomy): domain Bacteria; phylum Chloroflexota; class Anaerolineae; order B4-G1; family B4-G1; genus SKLM01. The sequence goes on from CAZEQC010000003.1 coordinate 103,721, forward strand.
GCTTGGGGAGCTGCCCCTCGAAGAACCGTCTCCCCAGCACGGTGTCGTGGAAGTTGATCATGTCGCACTCTCCTCTCTGGTCAGCTCATGTCCTCTTCCATGCGGAAGCCCAGACCGACCGGGAACCTCGGGACCTTGTCCTCGGTCCATTCGAAGAATTGGACCTTGAGCCACTGCCCGATGAACTCGGCGGTGGCCTTCTGGTACAGCGACTGACGGTATTCCATCGTGCCCTTGCTGACGACGTCGAACTCCTTGCCCTCACCTGTCTTGCAGGTCCAGATGGGCACGTTGGACATCTTGCCGACGCCAGGCTTCCACCCGACGATCAGGAACTCGTCATCCATGAAGTTCTTGACCTTCAGAAGCTCGTCGGAGCGGTAGCTGAACAGGTACTTGCCGTGGAGCTGGCGGACGATGGCCCCCTCGTAGCCGTCCTTGAGGAACTGGCTCTGGAAGTTGATCACGGCGTCCCTGGTGCTGGCGGCGTAGGTCGGGACCTTCACCAGGTGCTGGAACTCCTCGCCGCTGAAGAAGTACTCGAGCATGTCGTGGCGGTCGGCCCAGGGAAAGTCGAGGTCCTCCATCGAGAGGATGTCGTAGATCCAGAGGCTGACGGCCTTCGACTCCTCCCGCGGCCGCTTCACGAGGCTGGTGATCGCCTGGAAGCTCTCGCCGTGGATGTAGAGCTCGCCGTCGAGCACCACGTTGTCCCTCTTCGGCCGGAGCGCGGCGAGCTCGTCGGTGATGTGGGGGCAGACGAGGGGCTTGCCGCTCCTCGAAGTGAGCTCGAGCTTGCCTTCCCACCACTGGGCCAGGCACCGGATGCCGTCCAGCTTGGGCTGGACGTGTACCGGGTAGACGACCTTCTTTTCTCGCTTGAAGAAGTCCTTGGCCAGCATCGGCAGGGGCAGCGGCTCCATGGCCTCCTCGACCGTCCGGCGGTACTTCCGATCGAGCTTGGCCTGCCACATGGCCTGGGCCTCCTTCTCGGCCTGCTCGGCGGCGGTGGTCTCGTTGGACCGGCCGATGTTCTTGCCCTTGGCCTTCTTCGAAGCGAGCTGCTTCTTGCCGTCGAGCTCGCCGTACTCGGTCATGATGGTGTCGCCGTCCGTCCAGCAGCGCCACGAGTAGATCTTGTCCTTCTTCCCCTTGTGGTAGAGGGTCTGGTGTTCCATTCACTCCGCTCCCTTCTTGATGAGCTCCACAAGCTCGTGCCACTTGATCCAGAGCATGTCGTAGCCCTCCTCGGTGGTGACGCCCTCAAACAGCCGAGTATCCTCCACCTCCTCGATGAGATCGAGAATCTGCTGGTGACGGTATGTCCTCTCGTCAGCCATCTTCCAGCTCCTTCTTCCCGAACTTGTGCAGGCCCAGCATCTCGTAGGCCTCGATCGGAACGAACGCCAGCCCCTGCTCGAGCACCTGGTCGACAAGCTCCTTGGGCTTGAAGATGCGCTCGATGGCGTCCCGCTTCAGGCCGGCGATGCGGCCGGTCCTCCAGGGGTTCTTCATGTCGGTGGTCTTCTCCTCATCGACCTCGATGAGGAAGATGGCCCCCGCCTCCTTGGCCTTCTGGCACTCGTCTTCACCCCGTGCTTCTCACTCAGTGGAATGCTGCTCATCTCACCCCTCCAGCAGTTGGGCGTATTCCTCGCCGTAGTTCTCGACGATCATGGGGGCCACCACGTCGCTGAGGAAGTCCTCCGGGCTGTCCCCGGCTTCGAAGCTGTCAAAGAACAGCATGTCCTCGAGGTCGAAGACCGACAGCCCCACCTTGCCCGCCACAAGGGCGTCCACCTCTTCGAGCCAGGCGGCGAACTCCTCGTTCCCGCCGGCGTACTCCTTCGCTCTGCTCACGCACTCCTCCTTTCACGAGCTAGATGAGCTCGCCCTACGTCCCCCTTATGCCCAAATACTGGGGGTTTTCGCAGGCTAGTCGGTGACGATCCGACCCACAGCCCCGTCGTCCCGCACGCGCTGCTGGAGCAGGTAGACGTAGGTCTCGTGGGTGTTAGCCGAGGCGGCGAGCTGGTCGTTCAGGCCAAGGGTGAGCATGTCTCGATCCTCGAGGAACTTGAAGAAGCCCTCCACGAAAGCGATGTACGCCTTCTCCATCTTGAGGCCCTCAGCGGCGATGTCCCTCGAATCGAGCTGGGCAGGAGACTCGTACTCGCACAGGACCTCGGCAGCCGCCTTCGTGAGTCGGATGGGGCAGCCCATGGACTGGTCGTTGGTGACGCCGATGGCCTTCTCGACGACCCCATCGACCTCGTCCTGGATTTCGGTGTAGATGCGGTCGAAGAGCTCAGCATGGTCTCCGGAATAGCCAGTCCCCCTGGTGAGGTGATGGGCGCCATGGAACCAGAGATGGAGAGCTCGGAGCCTGGCGATGTACTCGATCAGGCCGTCTTTGGCTTCCTCGTCGAGCGGGACCGAAGCGACTTTCACCCTAGGTAATCTCAAGGATTCCATAAATGGCAAAGCCCACGGCTGCAACCGTGGGCTTCGCTGAGGTTTTGCCGCCGCACCTCAGCCGAGGGGCGAGGAGCGGGCAGCATGTGTAACTTCGTAATTCTGCGTCGTTCCACTCCCTGCGTCAAGTCCAAGACGGCGGCTCGTTTTCTTGGTGACCTGCGGATGCGGGCACCGAAGGAGTAGTTCGTCATGGGCAAGTTGCACAAGCCAGGAGAGCGGCCGCCACGGCCGGGAGAGTACGAGGAGCGTGGTCCGCGCGGGGGAGAGGTAACGAATCCTCGCGAGGTCACGATCGAGCCCGGTGACAACCCGTTGCCGCCCACGCAGAAGCCTGGGCGGAGGTGGGAGAGGACCGGGCCTCCGAAGCCGTAGGCGACCCAATCTGGCCGACGGTACGCAGGGCCGAGGCATGGGGTCTCGTCCCCTGCGTGGCCGTCGAGGCTCCCTACCCAAGCGTTTCATGATTCACCTCATCGACGAGAGTACACCAACCGTGCGTAGCTAGAGAAGAGGCGCGGTCTTGGCTTTCGCGTCGGGCCCCGCGTCCAAGCGGGGTGGGATCGGTACTGCTGGGGCGATCACAGGGCAAACCGGGCAAGGTGGGCAGGGGCAATCTTCCGAACAGTCCGTGCCTTCACACGGCGGGCATGCCTCGATGATCTCGATGCCGTCGTTGGTCTTGACCTGAATGCGCTCGGGAGGTCTGTAGTCGCTGGGCTTGCCGGCATCGCCGGAGCTACTGACGATGCGTCCGAAGGAGGAGAGGTTCTCGGGCGTGGCGCCGACGAACAGGATGTAGGCCACAGGGACGATGATCAGCATGAAGGCCAGGCAGGCCACCCCGATCTCGATCATGGCCTGTCGGCCCGAGGCGGGCCACTTGACACAGACGGAGCCACCGACCCAGGGGAAGCTGATCTCGAACTTGCCCTGCACCGGGGTCTTGTTGGTCCAGGCGCTGGCCTTCTGCACAGCCTCCGGCATCCCGGGGAAGGGCTCGTTCTCGTCGGCCTTCTCGTCCTCTGAGCAGCAGGGCTTCTCCTCGACCTTCTCTTCCTCAGCCATCCCCCAGCCTTCTCCGCGAAGGGTGTCGTTCAAGCACTGCCCCTGGCCGTCATCGCCGTCGAGGGCCCAGATGACGCCGATCCAACGGCCGTACTTCCCCTTGCGGTCCTTCTCGGTCTTGACCACGACGTCATGGCCCTTGGCCTCGAGCCAGGCCTCGACGAACCGCTTGGCCCTGATGCCCTCGGCGAACTCGTCGCTCTCCTTGTCGACGCCATAGACCTCGGGGGTGTCGACACCCTGGAGCCGGACGCGGATGTGATGGTGACCTTCAGGCCCAAGTCCACGTCCAGATCCAGGGTGTCCCCATCGACCACACGCGTCACGCGTGCGTAGTACTCGTATCGCATGGAACGATGATATCAGATGGGCTAGGCGGGGCGGTCTCGCTCGTCCTCGACCGACTCGAGGAGCTCGGTCTTGCCGTCGAGGACGTCCTGGGCGAGGGCGCTCATCTCGTCGCCGGAGCCGAGCCAGTTGGCGATAATGTCGAGCGCCCGCTGGTAGAGGTTGGGCAGCGGCACCATCTGGCACCGGCCCTTCCACAACGAGCTCTCGCCGTCGCGCCTGAGCTGCATGACTGCCGTTCGGAGGTCAGAAGAGAGCTCTGGACACTCGTCGACGATGAACTCGGCGTAGACGAGCGCTGCTGCCTGGGCGGCCTTGGCGTGGGCGGGCTTGTCGCTGTTGAGCTTGATGGCGAAGTACATGCCACGAGGGTCCGCCGGCGACCCGTCGGCGTGCATCACGACGTACTTCTTCTTGAGGCCGTCGACGAGGGCCATCAGTACCTCCCCACGCCGTTCGGATCCCAATCCTTCGGGACCGGGCGGCCCTGGCCGATAGTTCGACCTTGCTCGACCTTCAGGCCAAGGATCGGGACGGCGAATCCGAGCACGACGGCCCTCCACAGCTCCTCACCAGGGTCATCCCGACGCGTGGCCGAGCTCTGGCGGTGGGCGTGGACGTACTCGATGGGCATCCCCAGGCGCCTCCCCTCGATGACGAGGAGCTCGACGGCTGCCTGAGCCGCCTTGATGACCTCCGGCGTGACCTTGGTCGGCCTTTTCCCGTTCCAGGTCTTGCCACCCTTGACGCCGGGGTAGTTACCGTCGATCTCGAGCCCCAGCTCAAAGGCGTTGAAGCCGTTGCCGTGATAGACGTAGTGGGTCAGATCGTTGGGCCAAGCCACGAAGCCGTCGTGGAAGGCCATCATGTGGCAAGCGACGCGCAGAGAGCGCCGGGCCAGCGCCAGTCGGGCGTTCCCACCCGCAGCCTGAACCTGGTAGGGGGCCACGCCGTACTTCGCCGCCGTCTGGTGGATGGTGACTCCCGTCACCTGCGCCGGATCTCGCACGACAGGCCGTCCCCCGACCCGCTTGAACTTCCGAGCCACCCGCTCGCTCCACGGCTCTTCCCGAAGATCGTAGATGTCCACGCTCTTCGTCGCCATCGGCGGGCCAGGCACTTCTGGGTCCTCGGGGGCGTCCCACTCGAGGAGCTCGAGGGTCTCATCTGAGACAGTGCCGTCGTCTGGGGCGAGCTCGATGCCCTCCTGATGCTGGAAACCCCGCAGGGCCGCCAGCGTCTCGTTGCCGTAGTCGCCGTCAGCGCCGAACTTCGGCAGCTCCTGCCCGTGGGCCAACAGCGCTTCTTGGAGCTCTTGCACATCCGGGCCCTTGTCTCCCTTCTTCATCCTCCCTCTCCTCTCTTCAGGAGCTCCTTCTCGTAGAGCTCCAGGTGTTCAGTCTCACCGACCAGCACTTCCTGTGCAACGACGGTGATCTCGTAGTAGTGGAGACCCACACCACCGGGTGGCGCAGTCCCCTTGATGATCACCTCGAGCGCCCGCTCGTATAGCTCCTCCCTCGGGGTGGGTGGGAAGCCTTCGGGAACCTCCCAGTCTCTCCAGACCCGCATCTTGATCGCCAAGATTCGCCCCTGAGCGACCTCCGCTTCCCACTCGCCCCAGCCTCTCAGGTGCCGGTTCTCGATGGTCTCCCTCTCGAGCTTCACGAGCTCTCCGTAGAATTGCAGCATGCCCGTGAAGTCGGTCGGGTCGGACTCCTCGTCGTAGTCAACGAACCCCTCGTCGTCCACGTAGGCGGCCCGGAGGAAGCCGTCGACCGAGATGATGAGCCGGTCGAGGTTGCCCCCGAACTCCCTGTCGAAGTCCTTGGTCTGGAACTGGTGCTCCCGCCCGAAGATGTGCCGCCGACCTCCTCCTACAGGTAGTGGCATCTCCGAGCAGACGTAGTCGAACATGCCCATGTCAACGCTCCTTCGAGTCCCGCATTTGCTCAGCCGCTTTGAGCGCCTCGTCGTGGCTGAAGCCCTGACCAGCGAACCAGCCGAGCGCCAAGTCGAACTCGTCGAGGAGCCTCTCCTCGTCGACCCCACACCTCCATGCCTTGTACTCCTCGAGCTTCTCTGTGTAGCCGGTCTTGTTCTCCTTCTCGTAAGGGATGATCAGCGTGGGGAGGGCCTCTTGGAGAAGGATCCGAAGCTTCAGGAAGATCTTGTCCTTCATGGTCCCTGGCAGGCCCATATGCTCGACCACGATGCGGTACACCGACTGCTCGACCACCGCGAACAGCTGACCCCAGAGCTCCTGCATGTCGACAGACAGCCGACCGCCGGCCACCAGAGCGTCGGTGCGCCTGCGCTCCTGCTCGTAGTTCTTGTACAGGTTGAGCGCCTTCCGAAGCGTCTCGGACCAGTCGAAGTCCCCCGGCCGGCAGTCCTCCGACGTCCTGCCCTTGGACACAGCCTCCTCGCACCTGTCGAGCTGGGCCCGAAGCTGCCTGGCCCTCTTTTCGGCCTCGTTCAGCAGCTTGTCCTCCCACTCACTGACCAGGATGTCGGCAAAGGCGTCGGCGAGGCGGCTGTCCACCTCGATGTCCTTGGTCTCCTCCGCCATCCATGCCTGCGCTGCTCGAGCTCGAGCGGTGGCCTTCATGTCCTCGTGTGCCGGATCGGCCATGGCACCTCCTCTCGATCACGATACGCCCCTGCGACGGCGCTCACCAGGCTCTTCAGGGGGTCGTGCCCCTCGCTGATCAGGTTGCTGATCGGCATCCAGTAGTCCTTCTTCCCGTTCTTGCCTCGGCGGACCCTGACCCGGTCACCGTCGATCTCGTGGATCGGCCCGCCCGTCCTCGTCATGCTGTAACTCCCGCAGTGAATCCACTCCACCCAGTCGCCGACCTCGTACTCTTTCGCACCCACGTTGCCTCCTAAGAAAAGGCGGGGCGCAGCTCGAAAGCCACGCCCCGCCAGAATGCCCCTACCCTACTCACCGGGGCTGCCATGGTCACCCGGCTTTCGTCCACGCCTTCCCGTTCGGAGGTGCTGATACGGTCCGACCCACGTCCATCAGTCGTCGGCCCTCGCAGTCCTCCCCTCGGGGCGTCCACAACTACATGCCGTCGACGAGGGACCGGAGCTCCTCCTCGCTCTTCTCGGCCAGTGCCTCGTCCTGCTTCTTGGCGATGAGCTCGAGGATGCGGGCCTTCTTGGCCTTGGTCTCGAGCGCCTTCTCGGCCGCGTCACGCTCACGGATCTTGACCGCGATCACGTGCTTGACGATCTCGAACTTGGCCACGAGCTCCCGATCGGGCTTCTCCTCATCGGGGTCGGAGACGAAGTCGAGCTCCTCGTCCTCCTTGAGCTCCGCGTGGAAGTGGCGGGCCATGTCGTTCAGGTCGGCCACGCCGGCCTTGTTGCTCTTGAGCGGGATGTCCCAGAGGTCCTCCACGCTCAGCATGCCCTGTGAGCTGGGGAACCGCAGCTTCCATCGTACGGCCTTCTCGAACAACTCCATGTCGATCTCCTTTCCTTTCTCTGATCAGAACGTGATCTTGACGGTGCGGGTGAAGGCACCCGACACCTTCGCGAACACGTGGTTGCGCTGGGTGCTGGAGAAGCCGAGGCCCGAGAGCTGGGGGCCCTCTTCCTCGGTTCTCATCTTCGAGCCCACCATCTCGAAGACCTTGCGGTGCTCCCGCAAGTCGTCGCTCAGGTACTCGTTGAAGAAGCCCCGCGACGACCCTTCACGCTGACAGCCCTGAAGCATGAAGAAGTAGTGGCGGTTGCCCGTCGGCCTGCTGCCGTTCCAGTGGTTCGGAGAGAGCATCATCAGGCTCACCGGGTGGAAGGTCTGCGTCTTGATCCCCCAGATCTCTCTGGAGGCGTCCTCCCGCTCGAGGCCCTCGATGATCCGGAGCCCCTCCTTGTGGGTGTAGTGGAACTTGGCCACCGTGACGTTCTGGCACTGGCGCAGATGCGGCTCGTAGGCGAACTTCATCAGCTCACCGTCGAACTCGAGCTCCACCACGAAGCCGCCGTTCTGGTGATTCCGCTTAGCGAACTGGTTGACGAAGAGGTGATAGGTCCCCTCCGGCATCATGTTCCTGCGGGCGTAGGTGATGTTCTCCACCGGCTCGGTGGACATTTTCCCGACGGCGTTCATGTCCACGTCGAGGGTGCCGCCACTCGGGGACTGCTTGTCTTTGTAGTAGATGTGGAAGCTGCTGTACATCCCGCCCTGAGGACCCGGCTCCACGAGGTGGAGGTCCAGGTCATCGGTGTTCCACCAGGCCAGAGAGGCCCTGAACTCGCCCGTGACGCTCCCGCCGGCCGACTTGACCTTCTGGCGGATGGAGTCGGCCACGTCGCCGTTGTAGGCCCAGGAGAAGCCGTTGTCCCACTTGAACAGCGACGGCGCCGCCGGGTCGACCGGAGCGACCAGGTTCACCAGGTTGCCCTGGTGCTTGTTCTCGAACAGGAGCTCGATCCTCGAGGCCTTGGGGACGATCTTGTCCACGAACTCCTCGATGTGTATCTCCTCGACCTTCTCGAGGCTCTTGGGGCTGACCCTGACCTCTTCGATCATCTCGTCGAAGACGTCAGCTCCCATGGCCTTGCGGGCGCTGCGGTCGGCGAAGATCACGTTGTCGACGGTGACGTCCTCCACCACGGCGAACCTGCGACTGAGGGCCTCGCCGAAGCCGAGCTCCTCGACCTTCTTGCGGGCCTTCTCGACCATGGCCTTGGTGACCAGGGTCTTGGGCCGACGATAGTTGGCCGGCGCCACCTTGGCCTCGAACTTGCGGACCGCGCTGTCCAGGCCCTCACCGTCGCTCAGGTCGACCAACAGGGTGCCGATGGCCGTATTGCGGATCCTGGTCACCGCCGGCGAGAGGTCCTGACGCCAGACGAAGAAGGACATCTTCGTACCATCGTCTATCCCCTCGTATAGCCTCTTCTGCTTCGAGAAGGCCTGGACGGGGGCCAGGTGCTCCTCGCCCCTGTAGAGGCTGCCCTGGTCGATGAGCTCCACCACGGTCTCCACGGCATCGGTGGAGATCTCCTCGAGGGCGCGTCGGAAGACCTCCATCGTAGAGCGCTTCTCGCCATAGATCGTGCCTCGATCAGCACGGACACACTCGTCGGGGAGCTCGAGGTAGAAGTGCTCCCAGGTCAGGACGCCGTTGTCGGTGGTCTCGTGGTTCTTGTCCACGCCAGCCTTCTTCTGGTCGTGGAGCAAGATGTTCTTGATCGGAGCGCTCTTCACCAGCTCCGACAGAGCCGCCGCCACGGGGGTGTAGGGCTCACCTACCTCGCAGTCCCACAGGGAGACCATCTGGCCGTCGATGATGACGACCATGGACCCAACTGCCTTGATGAAGCTTCGACAGGCCGAGCAGTCGTGCTCCGTCCGCTCCCGCACGGTCGGGTTGCTCCCCGGAGGGAAGCTTTCGAGGTAGGTGAGCCAGAGCACCTCCTTCTCGACGTCTGTCCTGTAGAGCTGGGAGCCGCGCATCAGCTCGAACTGACGCGCGACCGCCTCCTTGAAATCTCGAAACATCTCTCTCACTCCTTTCGCACATGGGCTAACGTGGCGTGGCACCACGTTGTGCTTATACCGAATGATCTTCGATAATTACTCGTCGAGCTCCATCAGGTCGTCCTTCATCGCACTACCCCTTCTTGATCGGAGCGCCTCGTTCGGAGCCCCTGAACGTGATCGCCATCGCACGGCTCTCCGGCTCGATCTCCACGACCTTCACCAGACTGTCGGAGAACAGCGACAGGAAGTCCCTGGAGCCCCCACCATTCGACGGCGGGGGTGGTGGGATGATCTTCCGGTCGAAGGAGACCTCCCGCAGCTTGTCCCTGATGTAGCTCTCGCCGACCGACGCCCGCTCCTGGAACACCTCGTTGAGGACGCTGACCTGAGGCCGCCCCTGCTCGAGGTCCTTGCGCTTCCGCTCGGCCTTGGCCTCGTAGTCGTACCAGGTCTGGACCGGCTGGCCGTCAGCGAGGGTCTCCTCCGAGCGGATGTCCTCCTCTTCGAGCCAGCCGTCCCAGTCCTGCGTCCGGAGGTGGTCGAGCGTCCCGTCGTACTCCTCCTCGGGGATCAGGCCGTAGCCGTCCTTGCCCCGGCTGTCGTCATCGGTCCAGCCCACTTCACTCACCCTCCCCTGCCTGTCCGGAGTACCAGCACTCGCCCTCCAAGCAGCACCAGCACTCTCCGTCTCGGCACTCGTAGGTGCCGTCTTCGAACTCCCCGCAGATGTCTCCGGAGCAGGACTCGTGATCGAGCCAGCTCCAGTCCTCGCAGGGGTCGGCCCCTCTCGACCGCACCGGGCCGTGATGATGAAGATGCAGATGATCCCGACGAACCTCCACAACTCCCCTTCGATTCTGCTCACCTCCGTCTCCTCTTCGTCGGGCCGCTCACGAGCTCGAGCTCACGAGCAGCGATCTCCACCTGCGGGCCGCTTCCGGTCTTGCGGCTCGAGATGCGCCCCTTCACCAGCACCAGCGCCCCGGTCTTCACCTTCTGCCGCACAAACTCGAGGTCCGAGGTCACGATGGTGTGCCAGTCGTGGGTGGAGATGATCTCCCCCTCGACAGTGGTGAGCCGGTCGCTGGTCATGATGTCGAATCTCGCAGGGCCGTCTCCGTTGGGCAACTTGATGTAGTCCCCCACGAAGCCACACAGGTGGACGCTGTTCGTCGTCCTCTTCGTCACCTCTCCTCCTTGGCGGGCGCCCCGCTCATGCTCCTGAAGAACAGGTCGTTGGGGTTCGAGTGGCAGCACCGGCCGAGATATCGCTGCACCTGGTCGTCCCAGAGACACGGGCCCGGCCCTCGGCACTTCTCACACCGCCGCATGCCGTCCACAGGTCGGACGGTCTTGACGTCGCACTTTGGCAGGTACTCGCCCGAGTCGAGCTGGCTGACGACGTGTTCGCGCACCATCGACTCCGTCCAGTCGTCATCGAAGGGCATGACGATGGTGATCTTCCAGTCCTTCTCAGCCATCGTCGCCCTCCACGCCCGACCCGCCACAGTCCGGGCACTCGTCCCACTCCCGCTCGTGCTGGTTCAGCTTCAGGTCACCCGTGCCCTTGCAGCGGGGGCAGTCCTTGGTGCCCTTGTAGATGTGCTTGAGCTGGAGATAGGCCCGCCGAATGAAGCGGCGCAGGAAGTCCCAGCCCCCGTGATCGAGGGCGTAGTAGTCCGAGTCCGCCCCGAGGTTCGTCAGCCTGCCGAAGCACTGGTCGCAGATGACGATCTGGAGCTCCTTGGTGCGGAACTCCCAGTCGCCCTCGCCGCTCGGCGTAAACCGCTGATAGCCCGCCGTGGCGACGTTGAGCCGCTTGGTTGAGGGCCTGTCGCAGTTCCGCACCGAGCAGGTCTTGTTGCCCGGCCCAAAGTCTCTCCAGTCAGGCATCCTCACCCTCCTCTCCGTAGCGCTCGTCGATCGCCTCCTGTATGTCCCTCTTCTCCTTGGGCAGCTCACCGCTCGGCGGCGCTCCTCCATGCCCTTCAGGGCAGGTCACACCGCTCGGCGTCTCGTACTGGAGCTTGCCACAGATCGAGCTCGTGAGCCGTCGCCACATCTCCTCGATCACGGCATCCGGCACCTCTCCCGGCTCACGGACGGCGTGGTCGCACACGCACTGCGTTTCGAGACCCATCCTGCCGGCGACCTCATCCTGCATCTTACAGAGCTGCCGGCTGGCCTCACGTCTGTCCATCGCCTACCTCCTTGGGCTGGAGCTTCTCCACCGGGCGCTCCGTGTAGATGCGCAGCTCGGTGGTCAGTACCCCCATGCTCCGGCGCTCGTCCAGGTTCCAGGGAACGGTCTGGCGGTAGTCGTAGTAGGCGCCCGGCTTCTCGAGCTCTTCGCGGATGCGCTTGAGCAAGAATTCGATCTGCTCCTTCCTGTCCGAGCTGTCGTTCAGACTCCTGTGGTGGCTCTGGTCCACCATGACCTTGGCCGCCTCGTTGGGGTCCGGCTTCTCCTCGACCTTCTCGGCCTCTTCCTCCTCGGACTCCGGGTAGGGCCTCGTGTAGAGCGTGCCCTGGAGAGCCATCTCGACCGTGTTCTTCACCTCTGCGGAGAAGTTGCCCTCGAGCATCCACTTGAGGTAGCTGCTCTCCTTCTCCGCCAGCTCCACAAGGGTACGGCCCTTGAACTTGCCGAAGCCGAGCTCGATGACCTTGTGCGAGTCGTCCCA
>CAZEQC010000004.1:0-818 GCA_964514285.1 uncultured Anaerolineales bacterium
ACTCTCGCCGCCACAGCCGACCTCGACGCCACCTTCGGTCCCGCCAGGGCAAACCACGCAGACGCAGCCCACCGCCACAGCCGCCCAAGTGGCGGAGGCTGAGGACACTGAGGATGAGGCTATTGAGGAAGGGGAAAAGGAAGCAGTGACGCCCTCTGAGGATCGTTCTTCATCGCCTCTGGTACCGATCGGCGCTATCGCCTTCAGCCTCATCGTCGGCGGTCTGCTGGGCTGGCTGATCTACATCCTCAGGCTCCGGGGGCGCCGCCCATAATCTCGTGGGACAGTCACGCCACATCTTGGTGGCATCGCCCCGACCCTACTTATAGCTCAGGGAATCGTTCTTACTCCAATAGATTTGACGGATCAGGGCCGCCGTGCTATACTCTCAATACAATTGCATAGTTGCTACGGTACAGGTGCCCTGACGCTCGGACGCCCAGGGTGTGAGAGGGAAAGCCGGTCATAGTCCGGCGCTGTCCCGCAACTGTAGTCCTCGCCGCTGGTCGCTTCGGCCGGCAGCAAGGAAAGCCAGAGTACCTACCTGGACCGGCGCATACATCTACCTTCGCGGAAAGGAAGTGGTGCACTGAGTTACTCAAGCCAGATCAGCCCTTCTCCACAGAGACGTGAGGAAGGGCTTTTTCGATGCCTGTTTTCATCCCTTCCCTCGTAAGCCGCAAAGGGAAGGGTCTATTCTCTTACGGGGTGAACCTATGGTTTCAGGTCAGCTTCGGCAGGTGACGCTTCGCCCAGCGGGGCGAGAAGAAACCGATCCGAAGTAAGTAGCGAGTCGAACGTTGAAAGACGCCGAGGTG
>CAZEQC010000004.1:828-7601 GCA_964514285.1 uncultured Anaerolineales bacterium
CGAGGTGAGATAGGCGCATGTCAATGACCAAGGCTCAAGCGAACAACCGACCACACCGACAGCGGGCGCTGTTGTTGCTCGTTACCTTACTGAGCTTCTTCAGTATCGCACAACTGAGATCTCAGGCCCAGCAGACGAATCGAGTCGGACTCGTGGTTGATTTCGGCGACCACCACGAGACCTACTGCGTCACATTCAGCGAGGCCGAGATCACGGGCTACGACGTTCTTCGGCGCGCAGGGCTTGACGTGGTGGCTTCTGGATCCAGCGGCATGGGCTTCGCGATCTGCGACATTGACAACACCAGCGGTTGCCCAGCCTCCAACTGCTTCTGCGAATGTCAAGGATCTCCGTGTGTCTATTGGTCGTATCATCAACTGGTCGACGGTTCCTGGCGGTATTCCCAGATGGGAGCCAGTGGTCATAGGGTCCAGAACGGCGATGTGGACGGCTGGGGCTGGGGCGAGGGCACCATCAACAACAGCGGGGCTCAACCGCCGGTCATCCCCTTCGACCAGATCTGTGCGCCGCCCGCCACCGACACCCCTGTGCCGACAAACACGCCAATCCCACCCACCGATACGCCCGTCCCACCGACCGACACGCCCGCACCCACAGCAGTGCCAGCACCCGACGCTTGGTTCCGCCTGGATGAAAACCCCATCACCGCCGGCTCCTGCACGATGCTGCGCTGGGACACGTCCAACGCCCAGGAGGTGTATCTGGACGGTGAGGAGGTAGGCATCATCGGCAACCGTGAGGTCTGCCCCACGGCGCCGACCGACTATGCGCTGCGGGTCGTGGGCCTGGAGGAGGAGGCAACCTTCCGCCTCACCCTAGGAGTGACCGGCTCGGCATCCACAGCGACGACGGCGCCCCAGGCCACAGCAGCGCCCCCCTCCCCCACGGGCGATGACGGAGCTACGTCGCTGCCCGCATCGCCAACGCCCAAAGGGACTGCGACCTCGTCGCCATCCCCTACGACCAGCGCACCGTCGGCTGCTGCGACACCGACGATGTCAGAGCCAAAGGCTACCGCATCGCTGCCGCCGTCGGAGCCCGCCTCGCCGTCACCCTCGGTAACCGCGGCGCAGATCACCCAGGCGCAGCCCACTGCCACGCCGGCTCAAGTGGCGGAGGCACAAAACTCGGAAGATCAGTCCGTCGAGACGACGGAGGATCAGGCAGCGTCTGCGGAGGAGGAGGCCCCGTCGCTGCTGCCGCCTATCGGTACCATTGCCTTCAGCCTCATCGTTGGTGGCCTGCTCGGTTGGCTGATCTACATCCTCAGATTCCGGGGGCGCCGTGCGTAGGCTGATCGGCGGCGCGATCTACCTCCTCAGCGGCGCTGTCGGCGTCCTGGCCTTCATCTACCCCTTCTTTGTGCCGGCCGGCGCCGTCCCGCAGCACGGCATGGCGCACAGTCAGGACGCCCCGCTGCTGACAGCCGCCCTGGTGGGGCTATCCGTCGTGGCGCTCTTGGTGGAGCTCCAGGGACGCTCGCTCAGCGCCAAGACCGTCGCCATGCTCGGCGTGCTGGTGGCCGTCACCAGCGTGCTGCGCTTCCTGGAGGTCGCCTTCCCCATGCCCGGTGGCTTCTCGCCCATCTTCGCCCCCATCATCATCGCTGGCTACGTCTTCGGCGGTCGCTTCGGCTTCCTGATGGGGACGTTCACGCTGCTGGCTTCCGGCCTGGTCACCGGCGGCGTGGGACCGTGGCTGCCCTACCAGATGTTCACCGCCGGATGGGCGGGCCTGAGCGCCGGATGGCTGGGGCGAATGAGCAAAGGACTGAAAAAACAAGTAGGCCACGTCCCACAAAGGGATGAATCGCGTCTCACGCTCCGCTTCTCCCGCCTCGACGTGTTCATCTTATGCCTCTTCGGCTTCATCTGGGGTCTGCTCTATGGCGCCATCATGAACATCTACTTCTGGCCCTTCGCCGTGGGCCCGGCCGAGCAGACTTGGTCACCGGGCATCGGCCTGGGTCAGACGCTGGCCCGCTACGGTGCTTTCTACGTCGTCACCTCGTTAGCGTGGGATCTGGCCCGGGCAGCGGGCAACGTGGCCCTGATACTGGTCCTGGGCAAGCCGATGGTCAAGGCTCTGGAACGGTTCCGACGCCGCTTCCACTTCCAGATCCAGGAGAGCAGTCACAGCACGGCTGAGGCAGGTACCCATGCTTGACGCCCGCGTCTGGCTCCTCTGGGCCTTGACCACGCTGGTGGCGGCCTCATCCACGCGTAGCCCCCTTTACGTCATCGTCCTGCTACTCACCACGACGGTGGTCGGCGGGACCTGCGCCACCGGCGAGGGTCGGCGGGCTCCCCTGTCGCCCCTCCGCTTCGCCCTCGTCGCCGTGCCGCTCTCAGCCCTGTTCAACGGCCTGACCGTCCACTTCGGCGACACGGTGCTCTTTCACCTGCCAGACTGGCTACCGTTGCTGGGCGGGGCGATTACGCTGGAGGCCCTGGCCTTCGGCGCGCTGAATGGCCTGACGTTGACCGTCATCTTCAGCGCCTTCTCCGTCTTCAACCAGGTGACGCCGGTGCGCGACCTGATTAAGCTGACGCCGCGCGCCTTCCACGAGGGTGGCGTGGTGCTCTCCATCGCCCTCACCTTCATCCCCCAGACGACCCGCAGCCTGCAGCGTATCCGCGAGGCCCAGGCCGTGCGCGGGCATCGGGTGCAGGGCATCCGCGACTGGCTGCCCATCGTCGTGCCGCTCCTGGTCAGCGGCCTGGAGCGCGCCATGGGCCTGGCGGAAGCGATGGTCGCACGAGGCTACGGCGCCGTCACCGACGAGGGACAGCCCTTACGCACCCAGGCGCTGCTGGCGCTGGGGTTGTTGGCGTTGCTGGCCGGGTGGCTGGCTTACCTCTTCAGAGCGGCCTGGCGCATGCCGGCCGTGGTGACGATGGTTGCGGGAGCAGGGATCATCGGATGCGCAGTATGGCTGACGGGCCGGTCGGTGCAGCACACCGTCTACCGCGCGCGGGGCTGGACCGCCGGGGATACGTTCACCGTGCTGGGATGTGCCCTAACCCTGGCGGTGGCGTTGACACAACGGGAGACGCTCTATTACTCGCCGTATCCGCAGCTGAGCTTGCCCCTGTTCGACCCACTGGTCGGCACGGCGCTGCTGGGGCTGCTGGTACCAGCGATTGTGACGGTGGCGAAAGAGGACAGACGGCCCGACGCCCGGGGGACGCAGCAAGCCAAAGCGCTAGATGAAACCTCTTAGCGACCTACCGAGACGCACAAAAGACTGATAATGGATTGCGAGACAGTTATGAGCACAACGACTAAGGGCGCCCACCCCACCCTGGCCCCATCGATCCAGTTCCGGAACTTGAGCTACAGCTATCCCGGAGCCTCGGAGCCGGCACTGTCCGACGTGACGCTGGACATCGCCGACGGAGAGTTCGTCCTGGTAGCGGGCCCCTCGGGCGCGGGGAAATCGACCCTGCTGCGCTGCCTCAACGGGCTCGTCCCCCACTTCACTGGCGGCACGGTGCAGGGAGACATCGACGTCGGCGAGCACGACCCCGTCGATGAGGGCCCCCAGACGTTGAGCCGGGTGGTAGGCTTCGTCTTCCAGGACCCCGAGGCTCAGTTCGTCGTGGACCGCGTGGAGGATGAGATCGCCTTCGCCCTGGAGAACGCGGCTGTGCCGCCCACCGAGATGCGCCTGCGCGTCGAGGAAGTGCTCCATCTGCTGGACCTGGCGCCGCTGCGGGATCGCCAGCTGGACACGCTCTCCGGCGGGGAGAAGCAGAAAGTGGCCATCGCCGCCGCGCTGGCGCTGCGCCCCCAGATCCTGGCCCTCGACGAGCCTACCTCCCAGCTCGATCCGCAGTCGGCCGAGGACGTGCTGCAGGCGCTGGTGCGCCTCAACCAGGATATGGGTCTCACCATCGTGCTGGCCGAGCACCGGTTGGAGCGGGTGCTGCCCTACGTCGATCGGTTGATTTACCTCTCCGATCCTGACCACCGTGTACTCAGCGGGCCCCCACGCCAGATCCTGAAGCAGGTCGACCTTAACCCTCCGCTGGTGGAACTGGGCAAAGGGTTGGGCTGGGACCCCCTGCCACTGACGGTCAAAGAGGGACGCCGCTTCGCGAACGGGGTCCGCAGGCGCCTTCGGGACCCTGGCAGTCGGAGGGGCGGGAACGGCCGCACGCGAGCCGGGCAGGAGAATGTGCCAAGAGGAGAAAGGCTCGAGCGTGATCAAGATCGGGCGTTCGCCATCAAGGACCTGCATTTCGCCTACAACGGAAGGCCAATTCTGCAGGGCATTGATGTACAGATCGCGCCGGGAGAATTGGTGGCGTTGATGGGACGGAACGGCTCGGGTAAGACCACCCTGCTCAAGTGCGTGATCGGGCTGCTGAAGCCCGAGCGCGGCCAGATCAAGATGGACGAAGGATCGTTGATTGGACGAGAGACGGCCGAAATCTCCCGGAAGGTCGGTTACCTCCCTCAAGAGCCCAGCGATCTGCTGTTCGCCGACAGCGTAGGCGAGGAGCTGACCATTACGCTGCGCAACCACGACCTGCTGGACCGGCCGCCGATCGCGCCCGACGACCTGCTGGCTCGTCTCGACCTAGAAAAGCTGAAGGCATCCTATCCGCGCGACCTGAGCGCGGGTCAGCGGCAGCGGGTGGCCCTGGGCGCGGTCACCGTCACCAAGCCCCGTCTTCTACTTCTCGACGAGCCGACGCGGGGCCTCGATTATCATGCCAAACGGCAGCTGGTCAGTCTCCTACGGGAGTGGCAGGCGGAGGGGACGAGCATCCTCCTGGTCACCCACGACGTGGAGCTGGTGGCCCAGGCCGCCGACCGGGTGCTGCTGCTCAGTCAGGGCGAGATCATCGCCGACGCTGTCCCAGAGGTGCTGACCACCTCACCGCTCTTTGCCCCCCAGGTGGCGCGTCTCTTCCCGGGCACCGGCTGGCTCACCGCCGATGAAGCGCTAGAAGGATTGGATGCGTAGATCGTGAAGAAGAGACAACTAACCAAGGGGTACGTACAGCTCTATACCGGCGACGGTAAGGGGAAGACGACCGCCGCCCTGGGCCTGGCGCTGCGGGCCTCGGGCCGCGGACTGCACACCTACATCGGACAGTTCATGAAGGGCCAGCGCTACGGCGAGATAGAGGCCTTGCGGGATCACCCGACCATCACCTTGGAGCAATATGGCAACCCCCGCTGCATTCGACGCGAGGAGGTCACAGCAGATCACGTCGCCGAGGCCCAAGAAGGCCTGGAGCGAGCGCGCGAGGCGATGTTGTCCGGGGAGTACGACCTGATCGTCCTCGACGAGGTCAATGTCTCCATCTGGTTTGGCCTCCTGGAGACGGAGGATGTTTTGGCCCTGCTCGACGAGAAACCAGAGCACGTCGAGGTGGTGCTCACCGGACGCCGCGCGCCGCAGGCCCTCATCGACCGCGCCGACTTGGTGACGGAGATGCGCGAGGTTAAGCACTACTACCGGCAGGGTGTGATAGCACGAATAGGCATTGAGCGTTAGCGAGCCATCCTCTCGACATGCACCTCGCAACCTGTCACCAACCATGCCCTCTATGACGAGCGTTCCGGGTCGCCCTCCAGCCTAGCGCCTCACAGCGGAGCGAGCTAGAGGCGCTGCCAACGACCAGATGACCACCAAGACCAACCCAGGCTCACCCTGGAGCCCTCCTGTGGAAGAGCGAGATGCCTATGTCAAGACTAGACCTCCTGGTATAGCCAGTCCAGGAAGCGAGGGCGGGGTAGTCGCCCTACCGGCTGCCTGTGGTGAGCTCTTCCAGGGCACGCTCGACGGCAGACCGTGCCTCGTTACCTGCCCCATCGATCGGTATGCCTACGCTCGGGTCGAGGTCTCGCCACCTTTTCCTCGAGGCTGTGGGCCAACACGCCAGTTCTGGTCTTTGCCAGAGAATGCCCCCAAGGCAGCAGCCGCTCTGTTCGAGGGGCTATCCTGGTTCAGCAACGTGGCCTATGTGGGGCGGCTTCGACTGATCTCCAGAATCCCGCGTGCACGAGGCTACGCGTCCAGCACCGCCGACGTGGGCGCCACGCTTTTCGCCCTGGCGGAGGCCCTGGGTGACGCGCTCAGCCCCGCAGAGGCGGCAAGGCTGGCGGTGAGCGTCGAGCCCAGCGACAGCACCCTCTTCTCCGGTCTATCGCTTTTCGACCATCGAGACGGCCGCCTGCGCCAGCCCCTGGGCCCTACCCCGCCGCTGACCGTGATCGCTCTTGATCCCGGTGGCGAGGTCGACACGCTGGCCTTCAACGCCCTGGACCACAGTGCAGCTCTGCGCCGCCTGGCACCGGAACACCAAGCGTCCTTTCGCATGCTGGTCCATGGCCTGAGGCGAAAGGACTGGCAAGCCGTAGGGCAAGCGGCCACGCTCAGCAGCTGTCTGCATCAGGCCATTCTGTCCCATCCACTTCTGGAGATCGCGTTGGACCTGGCTCGGGCTGTAGGAGCGCTTGGCGTCTGTCGAGCTCACAGCGGGACCGTCCTCGGCGTGCTGATGAACCCACGGGAGGCCGACATCCCGGACGTGACTCGATTCCTCAACCAAGCTCTACCCGACACCGTCTCCGTCGCCCCCTATGCCTTAGCGGGCGGTGGGCCACGGCGCGCGAGTTTCGGGCGGTCGCTGTGGACCCAGCAGGCCTTCGACGGTGGTGTGGTGATGGATGCCGTCGGCGACAGTGATCATCAAAGGTGGCGGCCCTCTCCGATGGCGGCCCTCTCCGATGGC
>CAZEQC010000004.1:7701-72253 GCA_964514285.1 uncultured Anaerolineales bacterium
CGACAGTGATCATCAAAGGTGGCGGCCCTCTCCGATGGCGGCCCTCTCCGATGGCTGACAGATGATAGAGCGCATCGGCAGCCGATGCGATA
The DNA here is from genome assembly GCA_964514285.1 of uncultured Anaerolineales bacterium. Taxonomy (GTDB): domain Bacteria; phylum Chloroflexota; class Anaerolineae; order B4-G1; family B4-G1; genus SKLM01. Next base: position 7,794 of record CAZEQC010000004.1, read on the forward strand.
GATATAGATGCAACGGTTAACATAATCAAAAGGACCTAGCATGGATCTTGAACGTTCTCTTATTGGACAGATCGTCCCCCCACTGGACGAGGAAGCCATGGCGGCAGCACGGGCCCGCCAGAACACCCTCACCAAGCCGCCGGGCAGCCTGGGACGCCTTGAGGCTCTCTCCATCCAGCTCGCCGGTATCTACGGCGAGCCCACGCCGACCATCGAACACAAAGTGATCATCACCATGGCCGGCGATCACGGCGTGGTCGCCGAGGGTGTCAGCGCCTTTCCTCAGGAGATCACGGCTCAGATGGTGACCAACTTCCTGAACGATGGCGCAGCCATCAACGTGCTGGCCAGACACGTCGGCGCCCGCGTGGTGGTCGTCGACATGGGGGTGGCAGCGGACATAGCGTCCTCGCCCGGCCTCATAGACAGGAAGGTAGCGCCTGGCACGCATAACCTCGCTCAGGGGCCAGCGATGACGCGAAAGCAAGCCCTCGAGGCCTTGAAAGCCGGTGCCGAAATCGTCGAGAGCGAGCTAGAACGCGGCCTGGACATCTTAGCCGTCGGGGAGATGGGCATCGGCAACACGACGCCGTCCACCGCCATCGCTGCCGCTTTCACCGGTCAGCCCCCCGCCGAACTGGCCGGGAGGGGGACCGGCGTCGACGACAGAGGACTTAGCCGAAAAATAGAGGCGGTGGAGCGCGGGCTGGACCTCAATCAACCCGATCCGAACGACGCGATTGACGTCCTGGCGAAGGTGGGCGGGTTTGAGATCGGCGGCATGGCCGGCGCTATGCTAGCAGCCGCCGCTCACGGTCGGCCGGTGATGGTCGATGGGTTCATCGCCACAGCGGCTGCTATGGTGAGCGTCGGACTGGCCCCAACCATGCAGCCCTACTTGATCGCCGGTCATCTGTCGAATGAGCGGGGACACAGAGCCATATTGGACTGGCTGGGGTTGGATCCTCTTCTCGATCTCGACATGCGGCTGGGCGAGGGCACCGGGGCTGCGCTGAGCTTCTCTCTGGCCGAGGCGGCCTGCAAGGTGCTGGGCGAGATGGCCACCTTCGCCGAGGCCGGGCTCTCCAGCGGCAAAGAAGGCAGCTAGCACATCCTATTGGCTAACAACGGCACCTTACAGGACAGAGAGGCGAGACGTGTCTATCATCAACTGGCTGGTTGAACGCTGCCTTCTACCGCCCTTGGCAGCGCTTCAGTTCCTGACCATCATCCCGCCCATCATCCGGCGCCCGTTCACGCCGCGTGAGCTGGGACGGGCCGTGGGCTTCTTCCCCCTGGTTGGGGCCCTAGTGGGTGCAGTGCTGACGATGCTCGACCAATTGCTGTCTGCGATGCTTCCTGCGAACGTGACTGCAGCCCTGCTGTTGGCTGCGTGGGTGGTGATCACCGGCGCCCTCCACATCGATGGCTTCCTCGACAGTCTCGATGGCCTCTTCGGCGGTTACACGCCCGACAGGCGCTTGGAGATTATGCACGACGAGCGGGTGGGGGCCTTCGGCCTTGCCGGCGGGGTGCTGCTCCTGATCCTCAAGACCACGGCTCTGACCACCCTCCGCCAACGAGGAGCGGCGCTCCTGGTGGCCCCCACGATGGCCCGTTGGGGGATGAGCCTGGGCATCGCCCTGTTTCCCTACGCTCGTGCGGAGGGCCTGGGTCGGGCGATGAAGGATCAGACCGGCTGGGAGCAAGTGGCCCTCTCCACGGCGATCGCCCTCGCCGTCGCGTGGCTCAGCGGGAGGCCTCTAGGCTGGTTGGCCCTGGCCCTGACGAGTCTCCTCACCTGGCTCGTCGCCCGATTCGTCTTGGGGCGCGTCCCGGGCCTCACGGGCGACATCTACGGGGCGCTCGGCGAGACGCTGGAGCTCGCCCTGCTGCTTCTCTTCGCCACGGTCACGTGATATGAAGGGCTTCCACTTCCCGCAGGCGGAGATCGCACGGACGTCGGGCAACCCGGGCAGCGCGCTCGTCGTCCGCAGTGGACGGACGTTGCACACCCTCTCCTCGGCCGTCGTCGGTGGAGGCTTCCACCAGACGCGCGTCATCGTCAACCGCCACGTGGACAAGACCTACGACGTCCAGGACGCCTCCAGCGACCTGATCGTTTTCGCCCGCCAACATGGTATTCACGAGAACTTTGTGGGCCTTATGACGGCCGTCTACTTGGATGATGCCCGGGCCGCTACCTGGGGTGATGGAGACCTGACCATCGCCACTGTGGCAACGGTTGGTCTGGGCAATCGTATCGCGGCGGGCGTGTCCGAGCTAGCACCACTCGGGCCGGGGACGATCAATCTGATCGTGCTCATCGACGGGCATCTGCCCCCTGCTGCCATGGTCAACGCCGTCATCACCGCCACCGAGGCGAAATCCCGCGTGTTGAGCGATCATCGCATCCACACAGAGGACGGGCGCCCAGCCACCGGAACGTCGACGGACGCGGTCGTCGCGGCGTGTACCGGAAAAGGGAAAGCGCGGTCATATGCCGGCCCGGTCACGCAGGTTGGCTGGGGTATCGCCCACACCGTACGTCGAGCTATGACAGCATCACTGCAGTAGAGAGCACGAACCCATTCGTCTTTCGTGCGCTTCCGCGCCCGATTCTTGGCACCGAGCTTGCTATGAGAGATAGAGAAGATCGACCCCGGATCAACGACGTCGCACGACCAACGGCTCTGCTCACGGCCCTCCTCTTGGATCTGACGCTGGGGGATCCGCCCAATCGGTTCCATCCGGTGGCATGGATGGGCTCCCTTATCGCTGAATCGCGGCGGCGCGCGCCTCGTCACGGGCGTTTGGCGCAGCTGCTCTACGGCGCGCTCGTCGCCATCGGCGGGACGCTGGGGGCGTTGAGCGCGGGACGCCTGGCGGAGAAAATGGCCGAGCGCCTGCCCCCGCCCCTCAATTGGCTGACCCAGGGAGCTGTGCTGAAGATGACCTTCTCTGTGGGCAGGCTGACGGGTGTCGCACGTCAGATAGAGACGACCCTGACCGCCGAGGAACGACATCTTGTGGAAGCTCGACGCCTGGTCGCCTGGCACTTGGTCAGCCGTGACACGTCCCGTCTGGATTCTCATCAGGTTGCTGCCGCCACCATTGAATCGGTGGCGGAAAGCACATCTGATGGTATCATGGCACCGCTGTTGGCCTATGCTGTTTTTGGCCTACCTGGGGCGCTGGCTTATCGCTTCGCCAACACAGCCGACTCGATGCTGGGGTACCGCGATGCGGCTCGGGAGTGGCTGGGCAAGGTACCGGCTCGACTTGACGACGCGCTCAACGTGGTTCCGGCCCGGGTCACGGCGTTTCTAATCACTCTGGGAGCAGCCCTCGTCGGCGAGAACGCGCGGAACGCCTGGCGCACGTGGCGTCGGGACAGCGGCAAGACCGCCAGCCCCAACGCCGGCCATCCAATGAGCGCCATGGCAGGCGCGTTGGAGGTCGAGTTGGAAAAGGTCGATCATTACACCCTGGGCAAGGGACACCGTTCACCCCATGCCGGGGATATTAGGCGCGCGGTGAAGGTCACGCAGGCGGCGGTGGGGTTGGGTATCCCTCTGCTGACCGGACTGATCCTGATAACCCGCCACCCGAGCCAGAAGTAGAGGGCTTTATGCAAAACGAGAAGGACGATCGAACAATCTTCCCTCGTCCTGAGGTCCTGGACGCTGCTTCAGTCCCGCACGGGGCGCCGGACTACGAGGAACTGGAGGCCTGGGGGCTCGCCCCGGACGATGTTCTCGACTTCAGCGTCAACGGCAATCCCTATGGGCCGCCGCCGGGGGTCCGCGAGGCCCTAAAGGACGTGCCCCTAGATCGCTATCCAGACCGGGATGCCCTGGCGCTCCGGCGCGCCCTTTCCAGGCACCTGGGCGTGTCGACTCAGAGGATTATGGCAGGCAACGGCACGGCGGAGCTCATCTGGCTCATCGCCCTGGCCTTCGTCCGCTCGGGCGATCGAGTGCTGGTGCTGGAACCGACGTTCGGCGAATACGCCCGTGCCGTCACCCTAATGGGCGCACGGGTGGAGACCTGGCGTGCCAGGCCGGAGAGCGACTTCGCCATCGAGCCCGATCAGGTGACCCAACACCTGCGGCAAGCACAGCCTCGGCTAGTCTTTCTCTGCAATCCCAACAACCCGACCGGATCCGCCGTCTCGACGGCCCTCATCGAGGCCTGGGCAAACGAGTATCCAGAGACCCTCTTCATCGTGGACGAGGCCTACCTCTCCTTCGCTACCTTAAGTGAACCAGCCTCAGCGCCGAATCTGCGCTCGACATCGACGTTGGACGCTGAGAACGTGCTGACGCTGCGATCTATGACCAAGGACTACGCGCTGGCCGGCCTAAGGCTCGGCTATCTGGTTGCCGATGAGTCGGTGGTCGACGCCCTGGTCCGCGTTCGCCCACCCTGGAACGTCAATGCTATGGCTCAGGCAGCCGGCGTCGCGGCACTGGAGGCCGAGGACTACGTCCAGACCTCCATAGCTCGGCTCTGCAAAGCCAAGAGGTCCCTGCTGGAAGCTATGGAAGCCCTCGGCCTGGAGCCACTGCCCTCAGCAACGCACTTCTTCCTCCTGGCGGTGGACGACGCCGCCACGGTTCGCCGGGACTTGCTGGCCCAAGGAATCCAGGTGCGCGACTGCACCTCCTTCGGCCTTCCCCACCACGTGCGGATCGCTACCCTCCGTCCCCCAGATAACGCCCGCCTTATAGAGGCACTCCAAGAGATATTAGCATGACGAGACTTCTCTTGATCCGGCACGGGACTACCGCATGGAACGTCGAACGACGCTACCAAGGCCAGACAGACACGACACTGAATGAGGATGGGCGTGAGCAAGTGCTGCGGTTGGCAAAACGTCTGCGGTCAGAGGACCTCGACGCCCTGTACGCCAGTGACCTCCAGCGAGCCTGGAAAACCGCAGAGCGGGTCGCAGCTCGGCACCACCTGACCATCCAGCCGGAACCTCGCTTGCGAGAGATCAGCTTCGGTGAGTGGGAGGGGAAAACACACCAAGAGATTGCAGAAAGCGATCCGGAATCACTGAACAAGTGGTTTGACGACCCAGTACACCAATCACCGCCAGGAGGCGAGACACTGCAGGACGTGGTGGAGCGCGTGAGGGCCGCATACGACGATATCCTGGAGCAACACCCTGACCAGACAGTGGCTATCGTGGCGCACGGGGGGACGCTGCGCGTGCTCCTCTGTCTCGCCCTGGGTGTACCTCCGGAGATCTACTGGCGGTTCCGCTTCGATGTCGCCTCTCTCTCCGAACTGAACACCTACGACGGAGGAGTCGTCTTGAACGTTTTGAACGACACGTCCCATCTCCGCCCGCAACAGGCGCGGCGTTCTGTGCAGACGGACCAGGCCCCAGCGAAAAACGCGTCACAAGGAAGCTTGATCCTGGTGCTTGGCGGCGCCCGCAGTGGCAAGAGCGACTTCGCCCAACGGATGGTGGAGAACATGCGGTTTGATTCAGGCTCGAACCAGCCCTCGATCCTATTCGTGGCCACCGCGGAACCCGGCGACGAGGAGATGGAGCAGCGGATAGAGAGACATCGCCAGGCCCGCTCAGACGATTGGCGCACGCTTGAGGCGCCTCGAAACGTGGGAAAGGCTATCCTCAACGTCGCGGCTGAGCACAATGTCGAGGCCGTTCTCGTAGACTGCATGACGCTGCTGACCTCGAATCTGCTCATGGGTGCCGAAGATGTCTTCGCTGAAGAGACCGAGGCCGCGATAATGAGCGAGGTGGAGGACCTGATCGCCTGCGCCAAACAGCTCCCCGCGCCCCTCGTCGTGGTGTCTAACGAGGTGGGATGGGGGCTTGTACCGTCCTATCCCCTGGGACGCGCCTATCGCGACCTCCTCGGCCGGGCTAATCAAGCGCTCGCCGACGCGGCCGACGAGGTCATCCTCCTCGTCGCAGGGATACCTCAGATCATCAAGGGACGACGCTAGCCCAGATGTGGACCTTCACGTATCGTCGCCGAGGGCGGGAACCGTCGGCCAAGGATCAGCCATGATTCTCGTCACCGGGGCCACGAACTTCGTCGGTCGGAGCGTTGTGCGTCAGTTGGCCAAGGAGAGGTACGAGATCTGTTGCATGGTCCAGACCTCCCAGTTCGAGCAGCAATTCCCGACCGACGTCACGTTCTCAATCGTAGGAGCAACCCTGGAGGATGCTTCGGCGTTGCGTGAGGCTATGGAGGGCGCGGACGTCGTGATCCACCTGACTCGCGAGGAAGATCGCCCCCACGAACGGACGCTGATGGATCACCTCGAGGGAACCAAGAATCTGCTTGAAGCGGCTCAGGACAGCGGGGTAACTCGATTCATCTACCTAAGCCGACTCGGCGCCACACCTGCCTCTGCCTATCCCCTCTTTCGCATCAAGGGGGAGTCGGAGATCGCCATCGCCGAGAGCGGACTCGACCACACGATCTTCCGATCGGCCGTCATCTACAGCCCACAGGATGCCTTCACGACCAAACTGGTGATGCTGGCGAAGATGTGCCCCCTCGTATTACCTATTCCCGACGTCGGTATGGCGCGCTTTCAACCCCTCTCGGTCGAGGATTTGGCCCGATGCATCGTGGCAACGATCGATCGTGACGACTTGATCGGTCGGATGATCCCCCTCGGGGGACCGGAACACTTCACCTTCGAACAGATGATACAGCGGGTGCTGGAGGCTGCCGGTATGCGAAGACATCTGCTGCACCTGCAGATACCTTTGATGCAGACCGGGGCCGAGATGCTCGAGGCTCTTCTGGTCCGCAGTCCAACGCCGGACTGGTGGCTCGACCTCGCAGCCGTGGGGAGTGCAACGGATCTGGGAACCATCCCCAAGCACTTTGGCTTCGAGCCTTGCCGCTTCGCCCAGTGCCTCAATTACCTACGTCGGAGCAGACCCTGGCGCCGGGCGTTCATTCGTCACGTCCTGGGTCGCTGACCGATCCAGCTACGTCACGCGAAAAGCGGTGCTTCACCAACGTCCAGATAGCCTCTAGGCCATCTCTCCAGTTGATCTTCTTGCCCTCTTCCAATCCACGAGGCTGATAGGAGATAGGGATCTCGTGAATCTCGATATCGTGCCTGAGTAGCTTGCTCGTGACCTCTGGACAAAACTCGAAACCGTCAGACTGCAGGTCCAGGCTTCTCAGCAACTCGGTACGAAAGAGCTTATAGCCGGTGGCCTCGTCCGTCAGATCAGAGCCATAGAGCAGGTTCGCAAACCAACTGACGAGACGGCCACCCCAGTAGAACGTCCACGAGGAGCGGGGATTGTCCCGAAGATTACGCGAGCCATACACAACCCGTACCGAGGGGTCCTCAAAGAGCGCCAACAACCGGGGGTAGTCCTCAGGGTCATACTCCAGATCAGCATCCTGGGTGATGACAATGTCCCCGCTCACGTGCTCCAGGGCGGTGCGGATGGCCGCCCCTTTTCCCTGGTTCTGCTCGTGATGGTAGACCTTGATCAGGTCAGGACGCTCCGCAGCGATATACTCCAGCACGTCGTGGCTCCGATCAGTTGAGCCATCGTTTACCACGATGATCTCCCGCTCGGTATCTCCAAGATCCACGGCCAAGACACGCTCAATCAACCGAGCCACAGTCCGCGCCTCATTGTAGACAGGGACAATAACAGACAGCTTCATCTTGTCAATAGGACGACCTACCTCACGATCCGTCACATCGATCCTCAGTTCCAAGCCCCTCCGCCAGCATACCTTTGACACGGGCGGCTACCATACCTATAGCAACCTCGTTGAACCCTCCCTCGGGGATGATGACGTCCGCGTAGCGCTTGCTTGGCTCGACAAACTCCAGATGCATGGGGCGGACCGTCGAGAGATACTGTTCACAGACCGACTGAACGCTACGGCCACGCTCCTCGATGTCTCGCCGCAATCGCCGAATGAAGCGCACGTCGGCATCGGTGTCGATATAGATCTTGACGTCAAAAAGCTTACGCAGGTCAGGCTCGACGAAGACCAGAATGCCCTCGACGATGACCACCGATGCCACCTCGACCCGCCGCGTGCGGTCCGTGCGCGTGTGAGACGTGAAGTCGTAGATGGGGATCTCCACCGGCTGCCCATCACGGAGCTTCTTCAGATGCTTCACCAGCAGTTCCGTCTCCAATGCATCGGGGTGATCGAAGTTGACCTGAGCCCGCAGCCGCTCCGGAAGATGGCTCAGATCGCGGTAGTAGGCATCGTGAGCGATATAGGTGATGTGCTCAGCCCCTACTCGATCTAGAATGCGGCTCGCCACGGTCGTCTTACCCGAGCCGGTCCCACCCGCTACACCAATGATGATCGGCTTCATCCACCCTCCTTCAAGCCGGCTTGACCGCTGTCAGAATAAGAAGCAGCGCAGCAGCGATCGTCAGCAGCGCCTCCAGCCTGCGGTAACGACGTGGCGCCAGCCAATCGGCGCTCCAAGCCAGCCATGCTCCCACGATCCCAGCCTGCAATACAGGATCAGCAGTGCTCCACACCCTCCCCCGCTGCCAGAGGTTGACCAACGTCACGGCGCCAAACAACAGTGTGGTCAGCGCGTACGTGAGCTCACCAGGCCATGCGACATAGGAGGCCCCGACCGTCATCAGCCGCAAAGACTGACCTAGAGCCCGAGCCCCCAGCCCACCGCACACCGCCAATGAGAAACGGACTGGGATGACCCATTCTGTGCTCGGGATGGCCGCCCCGGGCGTCACAGTTTTCATCAGGGCTGTCAGGGCCAGCGCCCAGGCGGGCAGATAAAGCAACGCACAGCTCCAGAGCGCCTTCTGCGGCACGTCTACCTTCAATGGGACGGCCAAAGCCGCCATCAGAATCAACGAAAGGACCGGCCCACCCAGAGCGCCCGTATCGACAACGCCGATGAGTGACTCCAGGGCGGGAAGCCCACTTCCCCATGCCAGCAGCGCACCAACCACGAGAACGCCCGCTGCCCCCCATGCCGCAGCGTGTGCGCCACGAGTGAGGGCCCGCGCGCCTTGGAAACCGCCCCAGAGGCCGAAACTCATCGCGGCCAAGAGCATCCCACATCCCAGCCCCAGGAGGATGGCGATCACAGACACGCTAGAGGCCCTCCAACTCGTATTGAAGCCACGACGGGAAGGCGCCGGAGACCTCAACAGCCGCCTCCTCCTCGCGGAGCCAGAAGCGGCGCTCGGACCACAACAAGCTTCCCAGCAACCCAACCACCAGGACGATCATACCCAGCCCAGCGGGCAGTCGTCCCGGATTATGGGTAGCTATCACGCGTGCGTAGGGCGCTGGGACCAGCGTCAAGGTCACGCTGCCGATATTGAACGTCGCCTGGCCTCCTTTGTCCGTCGTCCTATCCGAGATGATCTCTCCGCTAGGGCTACTGTAGATCTGAAGATCCGCACGGGAATAGGGCTCCTCGGAGCGAGGCATCAGACGAACAACCAACGCTTCATCCGGTATGGCGAAATAGGCATCGTCAGTGAGTGCTAGATTCAATTGGGTGCTTGGTTCGGCATCGGGGGTGAGAAGCAAAGAGAGAGGAGCACCATCTGCCCCCGTAGCGGAGACCCGAACGCCAGGGCCGCTTTCCTCCAGGAAGGCAACGACACCGGGACTGTGACGTACCTCCCCTCCATTTTCGACCAACGTCACCCACTTGTTGTCACCTCGCAATGATCGACGCTCTCCCTCCTGAAGAATAAGCCCTTCTTCTTGCCATCCAAAAAGATGAAAGAGAAGCAAGCCAGCCAACAGCAGCAAGGCACCCAAATAGACCATCAGAGGGAGCACACCAGACCATGGCCAACGATCGACTTGAAAGAAAGAGGACGTATGGACCACCCGATACCGTCGACGTCTCAGGCGACTCAGCAGGTCTCCCAAGTTCGAGTCCGAGACCTGTCTCCACGCTCCTTCGGGTTCCTCAACCCCCTGTCCCCTCCGCATTCGATCGACGGCCTCGACGAAGCGAAGGAAGAGACATCCAGAGAGGAATGCCAGAAGTGCCCGGAAGCCAAACGAGGAGACCACGTTGAACATTCCCAATCTCCGCATCACGGAGGTCGCCTGTCCGAATCGGGCCTGCGTCTCTGAGAGCCAGCGAGCATAGTCGGCGTCGGAGGACGGCTGCTGAGGAATCCAAGCTGTGAGTGTCACGCTGACGGTGAGGGCTAGCAAGAGAGTGACCAGCACCGCATCGCTGGTCACAAGCCGCCACGAGATACGCCAAGGGTCCGATGATTGCTCAACCATTCCGCCTCTATCGAGGTCAAGTGCCCATAACAAGAAGGCCCCGAGACGGGGCCCACTGAAAAAGCCACCCTTGGGAATCGAACCCAAAACCTACCACTTACGAAGCGGTTGCTCTACCGATTGAGCTAGGGTGGCTCGCAACGCATGATTATACCAACAAACGCTCCCTTGGCAAATCAAACACCGCCCCCGTTCTCCTGATCGTGCGCCGTCTTGCCAGGACATACTGCTGTGTTATGATTGTCGTTCATGTTTGCGGCAAGCGACGGCTCATCATCGTGGCAGCAGAACCTGCGCGCTATCTGGTTTGCAGAGCTGGTAGCTATCGTCGGATTCGCCATTGTGATCCCCATACTGCCGCTCTACGTCAGGGAGCTGGGCGTGCAGGGCGACAGGCAGGTGAGGATCTGGTCCGGCGTGATCTTTTCCGCCCAGGCGGTCACGATGGCTATCTTCGGTCCGATTTGGGGAGCACTGAGCGATCGTTATGGCCGAAAGGTCATGGTCGAACGCGCTATGTTCGGGGGCTCGCTCATCATGGGCCTGATGGGACTGGCACAGACCCCGCAACAGCTGGCGCTCCTGCGCGCGGTGCAGGGAGCTCTCACCGGGACCACGACGGCCGCGACGGCCCTCGTCGCCACCTCGGCCCCAAGCGATCAGGCAGGATACGCTCTTGGGACGCTCCAGATGGCGATCTACGTCGGGGCCTCCGCGGGCCCCCTCGTGGGCGGCGTCGTAGCGGACACGCTCGGCTATCAAGCGGCGTTCTTCGTCACAAGTGCGCTGCTCGTTATCGCAGCACTGGGGGTACTCATCTTCGTCAAAGAGCCCAGTCGGACCAACGGCGACCAAGGCAACGCGGCGGCGGGCAAAGATAACGAAGGTTCCACTGGTCGGCGCATCTTCGAACACCTGTCTCCGGTGCTGGCGTCGGCCCCGCTGTTGACTGTGCTCGGCATCCGCCTCGTGATGCGGCTAGCAGCACGCCTGTCGAGGCCCACGCTCCCTCTCTTCGTCGAGATCCTCGCCTCCCCTGGCACGCGGGTAGCCACGATGACGGGTCTGATCAGTGGGGCAAATGCCCTTGGAGGCGCCGTCGGAGGACGCCAGCTCGGCCAGATGGGAGATCGTGTGGGTTATCGCTCGATCCTGGCGATCTGCGCGCTGGCCTCGGTCATTTGCTACGTTCCCCAATCAATGGTAGAGCGTCCCGTCTGGCTGATCCCGCTCCAGGCCGGCGCCGGTCTGGCTATGGGGGGCATTCTGGCCTCCATCAGCGCCTCGCTGGCAGCATTGGCACCGCAGGGGCGCGAAGGCATCGTCTACGGCGTGGACGCCAGCGTCGTCTCGATCGCCAACGCCATCGGGCCGATGACGGGCAGCTCCCTAGCAGCCTGGCTTGGCCTGCGCGCACCATTTCTCGCCGCTGCGATCGTGTTTGTCGCCGGCGGTATCGCCGCACTGCGCTTGCTGCCCAAACCCCAGGCTGCCACATCCCGTCCTTGACCTGCTCGGGTCCAGGAGTATAATCAAGGATGCGTTGGAGCGCCGCATGGCATCATCAAGCGCCCCCAAGATGAAGACATTCAGTGGTTTCCCATCAGGCAAAGTGCGCGTTGTCGACCTTCCGAGCTCCATCTTCAGCGAGTTGGTGCCGCTCATCGACGACCTGAGCGAGCTAAAGGTGACATTGCATATCCTATGGCGGCTGAGACAACAGCGTGGAGGTATGCGCTATCTTCGCTACGATGATCTGGCCTCTGACGACGTGCTACTCGCGAGCTTACGGCAGGCGTCGCAGAAGAGGAGTCCGACCAGCATGCTCCGGTCCGCTTTGAACAGATCCGTAGAGCGAGGGACCCTCTTGCGTGTCGAACCACCGGAGGAAGCCAACAGTGGCGCCCTCTATTTCGCCAATACCCCGAAAGGACGTGCTGCCGTGGAGGCCATCTCCCAGGGAGCTTGGCCCGAGAAGGTGGAGACCCCCGCACGACCGAACATCTTCACGCTCTACGAGCAGAATATCGGGCTGTTGACGCCTCTCATCGCTGAGGAACTGCGGGAGGCGGAACAGACCTATCCCACGTCCTGGATCGAGGACGCCTTCCGCGAGGCCGTCAAACTGAACAAGCGGAGTTGGAAGTACATCCACGCCATCCTGGAGCGATGGAGCACGGAGGGCAAGGAAGACGACCAAGACGACCGATCTGCCGAAGCTAAGCGGCGGCGATACCTTGAGTGGAGCCATGGCTAACGATAGAGCGGACAGTGAGCAAGAGAAGACCCAGGAGGTCTGTCCCATCTGTCGGGGACTGGGCTACGTCCGGGCGGACGTACCCGTCGACCACCCCAACTTCGGCAAACTGGTCCCCTGCGTATGCCGCATGGAGGAGATCACCGAGCAGCGTGTCTCGGCGCTCCGCAATCTGAGCGAGCTTGAGACTCTGGAGCGGATGACCTTCGAGTCGTTCGCTCCCCAAGGCCACGGCCTGCCCCCCGACAAACGGGCCAACCTCCGTTGGGCTTACGACGAGGCCCGTGCCTTTGCCCAGAACCCCCAAGGCTGGCTCGTGTTGAAGGGCGGCTACGGGTGTGGCAAGACCCACCTGGCGGCCTCCATCGCCAACAGCTGCGTCGAACGGGGGCAGCCAGTGCTCTTCATCACGGTGCCTGATCTACTGGACCAGCTTCGCGCCACTTTCGCACCCACCACTCAGGACGAAGATGTGCCGCTCTATCAGATCCGATTCCAGGAGATACGCACCGCACCGGTGTTGATCCTCGATGACCTGGGCACCGAATCGGCCACCTCGTGGGCACAGGAGAAACTGTACCAGATCTTCAACTACCGCTACAACGCACAGCTCCCCACAGTGATCACAACCAACCATGAGCTCGAGGACATTCCCCTTCGGCTCCGTTCGCGCATCGTGGATCCCGATCTGACCAAGATCGTCTCCATCACCGCACCTGACTATCGACGCTCCGGCGTGGCTCAGGATCAATCGGATTTGAGCAGCCTCAACCTGCATCGAAGTCAGACCTTCGACACCTTTGATCTGCGCGAAGGGGAGCTCCTTCCCGAGGAGGAGAACAGCCTCCAGGAGGCATACAACAAGGCCCACGCCTTCGCTGAGCACCCCCAGGATTGGCTGCTCTTCACCGGAACCTACGGATGTGGGAAGACGCATCTGGCGGCTGCTATCGCGAACTACCGAGTCGCGGAGGGATATCCGGTCCTCTTCGTCGTGGTGCCGGATCTGCTGGACCATCTAAGAGCCACGTTCAACCCCAAGAGCACCGTCTCCTTCGATAAGCGTTTCGAGGAGGTGCGGCGTGCCTCATTGTTGATTCTTGACGACCTGGGCACCGAATCGGCCACGCCTTGGGCTCGAGAGAAGCTCTATCAGATCTTCGACTACCGCTACAACGCCCGCCTGCCCACCGTGATCACCACCGCCGGCATGGTCGAGGAGATCGATCCCCGCCTGGCGACGCGCATGCTCGACGCCAGTCGCTGCACGCCAGCCCCTATCCTGGCACCAGCCTACCGTGGCGCGGCACCGCGACGGCGGTCAAGAAACTGACGCTGCGTGATGCCGATCTATGCGGTCATGCCCAGAACTCCATCCTTAGCCCCTTAGGAGAGATCAATGTCTGACACGTTCAATCTAGCGGCCACCGACAACCACGCCCGTGCCGGTATACTGAGCACCTCTCACGGTGACGTACCCACACCCGTCTTCTGTCCCGTGGGCACCCACGCAACCGTCAAGGCAGTCTCCCCCCGCGACCTGCACGACTTGGGGACGACCCAAATCTTGGCTAACGCCTACCACCTCCATCTGCGCCCCGGCGACGAGCTTATCGCTGAACTGGGAGGCCTCCACACGTTCATGGGATGGGATCGCCCAATCCTCACCGATTCAGGCGGCTACCAGATCTTCAGCCTGGCCGAACGACGGGAGGTGGACCCCGACGGCGTGACGTTTCGCTCGCACATCGATGGCTCCGAGCAGCGTTTCACGCCTGAGTCTGTGATTGGTATCCAGGAGAATCTGGGGGCGGATTTCATCACCTGTCTCGACGAATGCGCGGAGCCTTTTGAGCGCGCCTACAACCTGGAGGCAATGGCTCGCACCCACGCCTGGGCCGAGCGGTGCAAAGCAGCCAAGAGCCGCCCCGACCAAGAGCTCTTCGGCATCGTCCAGGGCGGCATCTTCCCCGATCTCCGGGAACGTTCCGCCCGCTTCCTGACCGAACTAGGATTCGATCACTACGCCATCGGGGGTCTGAGCGTCGGGGAGACGAAGGAACAGATGCACACCATCTTGGAGCTGCTGGACAGTCTCCTGCCGCGAGACCAGGTTCGCTACCTCATGGGGGTGGGCACGCCCCAGGATCTGGTCGAGTGTACGGCGCGCGGCATAGACATGTTCGACTGCGTGCTCCCGACGCGGATGGCTCGCAACGGCGGCGTGTTGACGCGCACCGGCCGGCTCAACATCAGCAACGCCCAGTTCACCGACGACCCCCGTCCGCTGGAGGAAGGCTGCGCGTGCTATGCATGTACCCACTTCAGCCGCGCTTACGTGCGCCACCTGAACTGGGCCAACGAGATCTTGGGCCATCAGCTGATCACGATTCACAACCTGCACCTGATGCTGACCATCGCCCGGGAGATGCGCGAAGCCATTCTGGAGGGGCGTTTCCAGGCGTATCAAGAGGGGTTCTGGGAGCGGCATGAATCAGGCTGAACGGGAGGATCGCTGCGCCGAACGCCCCCAAGGACCTGGGCCGCGAGCAAGGACGAGGCCAGAGGCCGTTACCTTTGACGAGTGAAGGACGACCCGCTAGACGAGCAAGAAGGGAAGCGTGTTCAACACGCCGGTCAGCACCACAACCATCTCCGCGGCGTGCTTCATGGAGAACGTGCCTTCGAAGCTCCTCTTCAATTCCATTGCCGTCATAGACGAATCAGGGCCAAGCTCAACACGAAGCCGAGGATCCTCGAACGTCATCCTCCCACCATCCTCCTCCAGCGTCAGCCACGACGTCTCGCCGCCCTCGCGTCGGCGGATCGTCCACCCCTGTTCTACCCTCTCGATGATGAAGGCGTTGTCCTCCGCCCTGTCGAAGTCCTCCTCGTTGAGGAATAGGCGGGGCTTGTCCATGTATGGCTGACCGTTATGGACACAGAAGGTGGTGCAGTTGCCGCAATCGTTACAGAAATCCTCGACGTGGAGGATCTGACGCATCTGGGTGACTTGGAAGGTCTCCTCACCCACCACCTCCAGGGCGCCATCTTCACAGGCGAGCTGCGGAACCAGCATCTCCACCGGCGAGATCAGGTAGGTGTAGTTGGCCCGGTTCGGACAGACCTCAACACACTTGTCGCAGAACTGTGAGCACTGCACACACCGTCGCGCCTCGGCCAACGCAGCTTCCTCTGGCAGCGTCTGCCGGACCAGATCGAACCCGTCTCGGGCCTCCGGGGGAAGCATTGGAGACTCGTGCTGCGCCCATCGTCGCGCTCGGACGCGCTTCACCTCTATAATCTCCTCCGCGTCGAGTGTGGGCATCGTCACGCCAGGCCGTCTGAATGGAACCCCCAGACGCTCACAGATAGCTTGAGCAGCGCGCTGTCCATCGGCGCACGCTTTGATGATCGTGGCGGGGCCACGAACGACGTCACCGCCAGCATAGACCCACCCGTCGGCGACGCATCCGGTCTCCGGTTCAATCTCGATGGTGCCCCTGTCCCCCACAGCGACGGCGCCTCCCTCCAGAAAGGAGACCTCGGGGCGTTGGCCGATGGCCACGATCACTGTATCCGCCGGCATCTCGAAGGTCTCATCCTCGATCGGCACCGGCCTGCGGCGCCCATCCGGGCCTGGCTCCCCCAGCTCATTTCGCATACAGGCGAGGGCCTCGATCTGTCCATCCTCCAGGACGATGGACGTTGGGGAGGCAAGCTCCTCCAGGACGATGTCCTCGGCAAAGATCGCATCGATCTCTTCCTCGTCGGCCGGCATCTGCTCCTCGGTCCGCCGATAGACGACCGTGACCGATCCATCGGTGAGACGTTTCGCCGTCCGTGCTGCGTCCATAGCCGTGTTCCCACCGCCGATGACCAAGACGCGATCGCCCACCGGCACGTCCTCACCCCGACTCACCCGCTCAAGGAAACTGAGAGCGTGATAGACGCCTTCGCCCTCCTCCCCCTCAATACCCAAACGTGCGTCCTTCTGGTGTCCACACGCCACGTAGACGGCGTCGAATCCGTCATTCAGAAGCGCCTCCGGCGGATCTGTGACCTGATGAGAAAGGTTGATCTCCGCCCCCAGATCTAGGATGCGGTCGATGTCCCGTTGCACCACAGCATCAGGCAGCCGGAAGTCCGCCGCGATCGCCAGCATCCCACCGGCCTTATCCCGGGTTTCGTAGAGGACGGGCTTGATGCCGCTGAGCGCCAGGAAATAAGCTGCTGCCAGCCCCGAGGGACCACTGCCCACGATGGCCACCCTGGGGCCGGCCGGCTCAGCAGGCTCCAGTGCCGCCGAGCCCTTCTCGGCCGCGAAGCGCTTAAGGGCACGAATGGCGACCGGATCGTCGTAGTTGCTCCGCGTGCAACGCGTCTGACAAAGGTGGTCACAAACGTACCCGGTGACGTGGGGCAAGGGGTTCCGGTAGAGGATGACCTCCAGGGCCCGGTCGTAGTCGCCCTGAGCGATCAGCCAAGCGTACTCGGGGACGTCCTGACGGACAGCACACTGCTCTCGGCATGGCGCAGCGACGCAGTCGAAGAGGTCCAGCCCGGACTCGACCTTAGGCAGAGGATGGGGATGGTAGCTCTTCTTGTATCGCCCCTGTACCAGGGCCCGTGACGTCTCCCGATCCAGATTTGCCAGACGATCGTGCGCCAGCTCTTCCAGGTCAGAAGCGTCCAACGCTCCCATATCTTGCTCTATGGTCTCCAGGTACTGGAGGAAACGAGAGTAGCCGCCCGGCTTCAGGAGATCGGAGACTGACGTGACCGGCAGGGCCCCGCAGGACAAGATCGACGTCACGTTAAGCGCATCAGCCCCCGCCGAGTAAGAGACCTTCAGACCCGATTCCCCGTCTACTGCAGTATCGCCATCAAACTCCCGCGCCAGGGTGTGGAACAGCGTCATCGTGATTGGATAGAGGGCCCGGCCCGACATGTACATCTCATCGCCCGGAAGGACCTCTCGATGGTTGGCCATAGCCAGCGTGTTGCTCAGTTTGACGCCGAAGGTAAGATCCCGCTCCTGCGCCACCTGCTTCAGCGATCGGATCAGAGCCACGGCCTGGTCGTACTGGAGATCGTGGTCGAAAACTTCGTCGGGGATCCGAATGCCCGTGAAGCCAAGGCGGTCGTGAAGGATATCCATCACCCGCTCCTTGCCCAGCAGCGTTGGATTCAGCTTCACGAAGGTATGCAGACCACGCTCCTCCAGCAGATAACGGCTGATCTGCTCGATCTCGTGTGGTGGACACCCATGCATCGTGGAGAGGGTCACACTGTTGACCATTCGTGATGGAATCTCAAGGTCGGAGAACTGTGGGAAGGTCTGTTTCAGGACGTCCTGAAGCTCAGCGATTTCCTCGGAAGCGTCCTCCATGCGCTCCATAAAGCGGGTCATTGGCGGGCTCTGGACGCCCTCCATATCGTATCCCACGCTCATATTGAAAACCGTGCCAAACGGCACCTCACCTTCGAAGTCCAGGAGGCGGCGTAAGACGTGGATCAGCACCCAGGCCTTGACGTACTCCCAAGCAGACTGCTCCAACTTCAGTTCCTGGGACCACTCCACGTTGTAGCCCTCGTCGGCCATGTCGATGCAGGGACGCGGGATCTCCAACTCATCCATGATCTGCACGGTCTTGAGCTCGATGAAACGAGCCCCAGAGAGCCAGGCCGAGAGGATATTCTGGGTAAGCTGCGTGTGCGGCCCGGCCCCGGGGCCAATGGGTGTCGCCAGATGATCCCCAAACATCTCAGACGCGTACAGGCTGTCGCCTGTAGGGCGATAAAACAGCGAGCGATGGATGCCGAAGAGTGAGTCACGTGTGTCGAGTTCGGCAAGCGATCGCCTAAGAAGCGTCTTGAACGGCTGCACTCTCATCTTATCAGACATGACTCCCTCTTCCTTTCAACATGGGTGAGGCCTATGCCGGGTATCTCGTCCGGACCTTCAATTCGGTCCAGCTACCTGGACCGAATGACTTCAAACCGCTACGGGGGCACCTGCGCTATACCGTTCGCTCTCCGATTGAATGAACTCAGCGGATCCAGGACTCAGAGCCAGGGTTGTATGTGGCGGTCACTTTATACATCAAATAGCCAAGCTATGCAAGCAGAAAGCGGAGCCGTGCACTGGCATCTACCAGTTTCCCTGGTATAATCGGCGGCAAAGTCCTTGGGAACAGCCAAATCCTCGAAGCCGGTAAGGGCCCCGGGGGGAGCTCCCTGGTCGTGCAGCCCAAGGGCCACGGTCAGCGAGTGGTGATGATTAGCCGCTAGGAGCAGGTATGACAGTGCGCGTAAACGGCGTTGACTACGAGCTCGAGATTCCTCCTGACGCCAAGCTGGCCGACATATTGCGCGACAATCTAGGGCTGACCGGCACCAAGATCGGCTGCGGCGATGGTCAGTGCGGCGCCTGCGTCGTGCTGGTGGATGGCAGGGCGGTGCGCTCTTGCGTCTGGCCAGCCCGTCGGGCGGAGGGTAAGGAGGTGCTGACCATCGAGGGGTTGGCGGCCTCATGGGGCGAAACGGACGATCTCCATCCACTCCAGAAAGCCTTCATCCGTCATGGCGCGGTTCAGTGTGGATTCTGCTCGCCGGGTGCGATTATGTCCGCCGCAGGTTTGTGGAACAAGATGGTGGCCTCTGGCAAGCCTCCCACCGATGAGGATATCAAGCGTGCTCTGGCTCGCAACACCTGCCGCTGCACCGGCTATGCCAGCATCCTCCGCGCGGTACAGTCCGCGATCCACGAGTTTCAGACTGGTGAGCCGCTGCCACCCGTCGAAATTGAAACCATGGAACCTCTGCACGTCATCGGCCACTCCTACCCACGGCCCGACGCCATGGCGAAGGTAACTGGCGCCGCCAAGTTTGCTGACGACTACGCTTTTCCCCGAATGCTCTATGGCGCCACCCTTCGTGCGGAGCATCCCCATGCTCGCATCCGTTCTATTAACACAATCCAGGCGAGGGCACTCCCCGGGGTCCACGCGGTGCTGACCCACAAAGACGTGCCGGGCCGTAACCGCCACGGTCTAGTCTTCTACGACTGGCCGGTGCTCTGCGACGACAAGGTACGCTACCTGGGCGATTCGGTGGCCGTCGCCGCCGCAGAAACTGAGAAGATCGCTTGGGAGGCACTGCAGCTCATCGAAGTTGTGTACGAGCCGCTGGCCATTGTCTCCAGCGCCGAGCAGGCTCGTGAGCAGAACGCCCCACTCGTCCACGAGGACCGCGAAGGGGGCAATCTGCTGGAGCATATGAAGGTGCGTCAGGGGGATGTTGAGGAGGGCTTTGCCCAGGCCGACGTGATCGTTGAGAACGAGTATCGCACCCCTGCCTATGATCACATGTTCATGGAGCCGGAGTGCAGCATCGCGGTGCCCGCTGGCTACGATGAGGATCACCAGAAGCTCACCGTTTACGTGGGCTCGCAGATTCCCTATGACGACCGAGATCAGATAGCAGCCGCGCTGGGTCTGCTGAAGGATCAGGTACGGGTCATCGGCACGCTGATCGGCGGTGGGTTCGGCGGTAAGGAGGACATCATGGGCCAGATCCACGCCGCGCTGCTGGCGCAGGCAACGGGTCGCCCGGTGAAGATCCTTTACGACCGTGCCGAGTCTATGTTGGCCCATCCCAAGCGCCACGCCACGGTGGTGCGCATCAAGACTGGAGCCAAGAGGGACGGCAGGTTGGTCGCCGTTCAGGCCGAGCTGATCGGTGATGCGGGAGCCTACGCTAGCCTGTCGACCAAGGTGCTCAAGCGGGCGACCACCCACGCCACCGGTCCTTACGACATCCCCCACGCTAAGGTCGACTGCTACGCTATGTATACGAATAACCCACCTGGGGGCGCCTTCCGCGGCTTCGGCGTCACCCAGTCCGCCTTTGCGGTCGAATCAAACATGGATATCCTGGCTCAGGAACTGGCGATGGAGCCGCTGGAACTGCGGCGGATGAACGCGCTGCGGGTGGGCGGCACGACGGCTACCGGTCAGGTTTTGCGCGAGAGCGTCGGCCTGCTAGATTGCATCGACTGGGTGGAAGAGCGCCTGGCGTCCCTGTCCGACGTGTCAAGCGCCGACGTGCCGGGTCAGCAAAGGGCGTGGGGCGTGGCGGCCGCGTACAAGAACACCGGTCTGGGCGGGGGAGCGCCGGACGCCGCCGAGGCTGAGGTCGAGGTCACCCCCGATGGCACAGCGCAGGTGCGGATCAGCTCCGCCGACCTGGGGCAGGGACTGACCACCGTGCTGGCTCAGATCGCGGCCGAGGTTTTCGGCCTGCCGTTCGAGCGGGTTTGCGTGCTGCTTTCGGATACGGACCTGACGCCGGATGGCGGACCGACGACGGCCAGCCGTCAGACGTTCGTCAGCGGTAACGCCGCTCAGCGCGCCGCGACGGGGCTCCGTCAACGCTTGGCGACCGTCGCTGCCAATCGTTGGGGCCTCCCACTCGACAGCATCCTATTTGAGGATGGTGAGGTCCGGGCTGAGACGGCGTCGGGTGAAGGGGGAGAGCATAGGGCCTCCTTTGGCGACGTGGTTGGATGGCTGATGATTGAGGGACAGGAGCCGCGTCTGCGCTATAAGTACCACGCCCCCGAGACGAAGCCTCTCGGCGAGGGTGGTGATATGCACTTCGCCTTTGGGTTCTCTGTGCAGGCGGCCCAGGTGGCCGTCGATCTACAGAGCGGTGAGGTGCAGGTGCTGCACGTGATAGCCGCTGCCGATGGGGGGCGGGTGCTTAACCCCCAGGCTTTGCTGGGCCAAGTCGAGGGTGGCATCGTGATGGGCATCGGCACGGCACTGACCGAGGAGTACGCTCTGGAGGAGGGGGTCCCCCAGACCCGGCGCTGGAGGGACTACGATATACCCCTCATCGACGACATGCCCGAGATGCATATCCATCTGGCCGAGCATCCCATGTCGACCGGGCCGTACGGAGCCAAGGGCGTCGGCGAGCTGCCATCCATCCCCACGGCCCCCGCCATCTGCAATGCCATCCATAACGCGACGGGCGTGCGCGTGTACAAGCTGCCGGTGGAACCGGGTGACGTGGTGAAGCGGTAGCGGCTCGAAAGCTGGTCAGGGAAGAACGGAAGAAAAGGCCCGCCAAGGTTGAGCTCGCGGGTTTGAGGTGAGGTCGATTAGCTCAGCGCGCGTTGGAAGGAAGATAGCAGAGATTGCCGTTGGGACCTCTGGGGTCCAGGCGGCCCAGTCTCCTTCCAAGCGACGCAAGGAGGAGAGATGAAGAGACCCGACTTTGCACACTTGCTGGATGCCTTGCTGCCGGTCTTTGCCACCCTTGCGGCACTGGCGGTCGGGGCGGTGATGCTGCTGGTACTGGGTGCCAATCCCATCCGAGCCTACGGGGCGCTGCTTGAGGGAGCTTTCGGTAGCGCGAACGCCCTGGCCGAGACGGCGGTCAAAGCTGTGCCGCTTCTGTTGGTGGGGCTAGGTATCTGTATCGCCTATCGGGCCAACGTCATAAACATTGGTGGCGAGGGGCAGATGATCGTCGGCGCTATAATGGGCACCGTGGTCGGCCTGACGCTGTCGGGTCGCTCGGGCTGGCTGATCATCCCCCTGGCCCTTTTGACGGGATTCGTGGGTGGCGCGATGTGGGGCGCGATACCCGGAGCATTGAAAGCCTATTTCGGCGTCAATGAGATCCTCAGCACGGTGATGATGAACGCCATCGCGGTGCAGATCATGAACTACCTACTGCGCGGACCTCTGATCGATCCAGCGCAGGCGGAACTGGCGTCCCAGATCCCCCAGACCGCGGCATTGGACAGGGCCTATCGTCTGCCTCGCCTGGTGCCGACTCGGCTGCACTTGGGGGCTCTGATTGCGGTGCTGCTGGCCGTGGCCGTCTACGTCTTGCTGTGGCGGACCACGCTGGGCTATCGGATCCGGGCGGTGGGGCATAATCCTGATGCCTCACGCTACGGGGGCATCCAGGTGAAGCGGCAGATCGTCACGGCTCTGGTGCTAAGCGGCGCCTTCGCCGGGCTGGCGGGCGTGATGCAAGTCTATGGTCTGAACTACCGGATGATCACGGACGGTTCAGCCACTGGATTCACGGCCAGTTCCGGCTTCAACGGGATCGTGGCCGCGCTGTTTGGCCAACTGCACCCCATCGGTACGATCCCCGCCTCATTCTTCTTTGGGGCGCTGCTGGTAGGGGCGAACAAGCTCCAGCGGGTTATGCAGGTACCCTCCTCCTTCATCATTGGACTCAATGGCTTGGTGGTCGTGTTCGTGGTGAGCAGTGACATCTGGCGACAGCGGCGACAGCGAAGACGCCGGATTGCTCGGGCGGAGAGAGCGGAAGGCGAGCCGAACGCGGCTGTGGAGTTGGAGGTGTCGTGATGGGAGATATTCTGCGCGCTTCTTTTTTCATCGGTATTCTCGCCTCGGGCATTCGACTCGCCACACCGTATCTCTATGCCGGCCTTGGTGAGACCCTGGGACAGCGTAGCGGCGTGCTGAACCTCGGCGTCGAGGGCCAGATGCTCATGGGCGCCTTCGCCGCTTTCTACGTCACCCTGGAGACAGGCAACGTGTGGCTGGGGATGCTGGCCGCCATGGTCATTGGCCTCGTTATGGGTCTGATCATGGCGTTTGTCACCATCAACTTGCAGGCTGAACAGGGGATCAGTGGCATCGGCTTCTACCTGTTTGGCCTGGGGATGAGCACCCTCCTCTTCCAGATGCTGGTAGGCACCGTGGAGACCGTCCAGGGGTTCTCCCCGATCGATATTCCCATCCTGAGCGACATTCCCGTCATCGGCGAGATCTTCTTCCAGCAGAATATTCTGGTGTACATTGCGTTCGCCCTGGTGCCCGTCGTCCATTTTGTGTTGCAGAAGACCACGCTAGGGTTGAAGATCCGGGCAGTGGGCGAGAACCCGGAGGCCGCCGATTCGTTGGGAGTGAGCGTCGCCCTGGTGCGCTACATCACGGTGACGCTGGGTGGGCTTCTATCGGGCATCGCGGGTGCATCGATGTCCATCGCCCTGCTCAACGTCTTTCAGCAGAACATGACTAGCGGGCTGGGCTTCATCGCGGTGGCGTTGGTCTACTTCGGCGGCTGGCGCCCCTTCGGCGTTATGTTGGGCGCTCTCTTGTTCAGCATGGTCAATGCCCTACAGCTGCGGCTCCAAGTAGAGGGTGTGCCCATTCCCTCAGACTTGATGGTGATGATGCCCTATGTCCTGACCATTATCGCCCTGGTGTTGACGGTACAGCGGGTGCGCTCACCCTCCGCCCTGAGCAAGCCCTTCAAGCGGGAAGGGTAATCTGGTCCAGGGCCGCCCGTTTCCTCGGCGAAGGAGCAGAGCAGCGGTTAGCCGGGTCCAGATCACGGGAGGTGAGTAGGGCGGTAATTCCGGAAACGATACGACCGTTCGCAGTGCAGCTGCAGTGGCTGAAACTAGAGGGTCCACAGGCCGTCTACCGCCTTGCCCGAGGCATCTTGAGCCCGACACGGGCTCTTTCAAGCCGTCGCTCGCGCTAGCGGGCCTAGATGGAGGATGAATCCAATTCCGTTGGATAGCAACAGGCTATCCCATTGACTGATAGACAGGAGAGAAACAGACATGTCACACAAACACCTATGGCTCATACCGATCGTCCTGGTATCCGTGCTGGTCACCGCCTGCGGCGGAGGCGGCGGCGAGGCAACCGACCTCTTCCGAGTGGCCGTGATTATGCCCAGCACCATCAACGACCTGGCCTTCAGCCAGAGTATGTACGAGTCCTTGCTGAAGATCCAGGAGCAGATGGGCGGCGAGGAGAGCATGGAGTTGGTCTATTCGGAGAATATGTTCGTGGTGGACGACGCGGCGGCCGCTATCCGCGACTACGCCTCGCAGGGCTACGATCTGATCATCGCCCACGGCTCGCAATATGGCAGCTCGCTACGGGAGATCGCGCCCGACTTTCCGCAGACAGCCTTCGCCCACGGAACCACGGTGGACACGTTTGTCGACGAGGGCATCAACAACGTCTTCGCCTACGAGGCCGCGTCCCACGAGGGCGGCTACGTCAACGGCGTCATGGCCGCTATGCTGACGGAGAGCAACATCATCGGCGTCGTCGGCCCCATCGAGACGGGCGATGCCAAGCTCTACATCGACGGCTTTGTGGCCGGTGTGGAGGCGACCAATCCAGATGCCCAGGTCAACGTTAACTACATCGGGTCCTTCTCCGACGTGGCGCTGGCTTCTGAGGCGGCGAGCACCCACCTCTCGGCGGGTGCCGACGCGTTGACGGGCACAGCGCAGATGGTCGTTGGCGCCATCGGCAAAGCCGAGGAGAACGATGTGCTCTGGTTTGGCACCCAGGCGAGCCAGACCTCGCTGGCCCCCAGTATCGTGGTGGCGAACCAGGTGTATGACTGGACCGTGGTTCTGAACGATATCATTGAGAAGATGGAGGAAGAGGTCTATGGTGGCACGGCCTACGTCATCAACCTAGAGAACGGGGGTGAGGTCATGGCGTTCAATCCCGACTTCGATCTACCGAGCGAGGTGCGAGAGGCGGCCGACGAGACGATCCAGGGCATCATCGATGGATCGATCAGCATCCCGATAGGCAACTAGCAGGGCATAAGAGCCTGATGCGCAGGGCGTCAGCTTGTGCCCTGCGCATTACGGACCAGGAGCGCGCTATGAAAAACCGTAACGGAAGGACTGTACCCTCAGGCCGTCCTCGGATTGACCACCTGAAGATGAGGGACATCACCAAGCTCTTCCCAGGGGTGGTGGCCAATGACCACGTCGATTTTGACGTGCAGGCCGGCGAGGTCCACGCCCTGTTGGGCGAGAACGGGGCGGGTAAGAGCACGCTGATGAAGGTCCTGTACGGCATGTACGAGCAGGACGAGGGCGAGATCTGGCTGAACGGCAGGCGAGTGACCATCGACTCGCCGACGGACGCCATCGAGCTGGGCATTGGCATGATCCACCAACACTTCATGCTGGTCGAGACGCTGACAGTGGCGGAGAATGTGGCTCTGGGACTCCCATCCTCGCGCGAGCCCCTCACTGACCTGGACCGCGTGTCACAGCGCATTCTGGAGCTGGCCGAGGTTTACGGCCTCCGGGTCGATCCTGACGCCTATATCTGGCAGCTTGCGGTGGGTCAGAAGCAGCGCGTCGAGATCCTCAAGGCGCTCTACCGAGGTGCCGCCCTGCTCATCCTCGATGAGCCGACGGCCGTTCTCACGCCTCAGGAGGTGGACGAGTTCTTTGTGACGCTTCGTCAGATGACGCGGGATGGCCACGCCATCATCTTCATCTCCCACAAGCTGCACGAGGTGCTCGATATCAGCGACCGGGTGACGGTGCTGCGGGACGGCCGGCAGGTGGACAGCTGCCCTATCGAGGGCTGCACCAAGCAGAGCCTGGCGAAGATGATGGTGGGGCGGGACGTGACCATGAAGCCCTACCGCATCGCGTTAGAACCGGGCGATGCACGGCTGGTGCTCCAGAATCTGCACGCCTTAAGCGACCGCGAGACCCCCGCCCTGCGCGGCGTGGATCTGTCCGTCCACTCGGGAGAGATTCTGGGCTTGGCGGGCGTATCGGGCAACGGTCAGCTGGAACTGGCGGAGGCGGTCACTGGGCTGCGGCCTCTCACCGGAGGAGAGATCTTTCTGGAGGGTGAGGACATCACCGAGCTGACGCCCGGCTCACGAACTGACAAGGGCATGGCCTACATCCCCGAGGAGCGGATGAAGGATGGAATGATCAAGGATTTCTCGGTGGCCGAGAACTTGGTGCTGCGTGACCATCACAAAGAGCCATTCTCCCGCCGAGGCTTTCTGTTTCTGCGTGTGATCACTGAGTATGCCAGGGGGCTGATCCAGGCCTTCCAGGTCAAGACGCCTTCGCACGAGACGCCAGCCAAGAACCTGTCGGGCGGCAATATTCAGAAGGTGGTACTGGCCCGCGAGTTGTCGCGGAAGCCACGG
Organism: uncultured Anaerolineales bacterium; assembly: GCA_964514285.1. GTDB lineage: Bacteria > Chloroflexota > Anaerolineae > B4-G1 > B4-G1 > SKLM01. The sequence goes on from CAZEQC010000004.1 coordinate 34,341, forward strand.
GTGCTAGTCGCGGCGCAGCCCACGCGCGGCGTCGATATCGGCGCTACCGAGTATGTGCACGCTCGGCTCTTGGAACAACGCGAGAAAGGCACGGCAATTCTGCTGATCTCCGAGGATCTGGATGAGGTGATGGCCCTCTCCGACCGCATCGCGGTGATCTATGAGGGGCAGATCATGGGCGTGGTGGATGGAGAGCAGGCGACACCAGAGCAGTTAGGGCTGATGATGGCTGGCGTGCGGGAGGCGTAGAGGCAGGAACCGCCCCCCTACTATCCTTTTTCCTCCCGGGCGTAGGGGACGCCTAGAGCAGCCGGCGCGCCGATGCGCTTCCGCAGCGTCTCCCACCAAGTGATGATGACCAGCACCAGAATAGTGGCGATGTAGGGCAACATGTTGAGAAGCGCAGCCGGGATGGTCGTGCCAGCAGCCTGCATACGGAACTGCACCGCGTTGATACCGCCGAAGAGCGCCGCTCCAATGACGGCTCGCAGCGGATCCCACATAGCGAAGATCACCAAGGCCACAGCAATCCAGCCTCGTCCACCGGTGATGTTCTCCGTCCACCCTTTGGTGTAGGCCAATGAAAGATGCGCGCCTCCTAACCCAGCCAAAGCGCCGCCCACCATGGTGTAGAGATAGCGATTCGTGCCAACACGGATGCCCATGGCATCAGCGGTCTGAGGGTTCTCGCCGACCGATCGCATGTAGAGGCCAGGTCGGGTCTTGTAGAGATACCACCAGGCCAGGGGCACTAGGCCGTAGAGCCCGTAGGTCAGGATATCCTGATTGAAGAGGGACGGACCGACGAGGGGAAGCTCGGATAGCATCGGAATCGGAAGTCGCGACAGACTTGGTCCCACAAGCCCGACCAGACGCGAGCCATCTGGGCCAAGACGCTGTCCCAAGAAGCTGGCCAGACCGGTGCCAAAAAGCGTGAGGGTCAGTCCGCTGACGACCTGATTCGCACGCAGCGTGATGGAGAGGAAAGCGTGGATCAACGCCATCAGGATCCCCGCTATGAGAGCCACCACCACGGCGAGCACCAGGCTGCCCGTATGATAGCCCATAGCAAAGGCAGAGACGGCCCCGACCATCATCATACCCTCGACGCCCAGATTGAGGATGCCTGATCGCTCCGCATAGATCTCCCCGATTGTGGCATAGAGCAGCGACGTGCCAGCGCGAAGGGTAATGGTCAGAATAGAGGTCAACAAGGATAAGTCCAGAGCATTCACGCTACTCAGCCTCCTTCGCCACTGATTCTTGCGACAAGACAGCTTCCTGCGGTTCAGAGCGCACAATCCTCAGTTTGTACTCGGCGAACAGCGATCCTCCCAACATGGGGAAGAGCAGAGCGCCCTGCAAGACGAGCCCCATCGCCGCCGGCAGGCCCATAGCCATCTGAATCTGGTCCCCACCGACGAGGAGCCCCGCCAGGAGGAAACCAACGAGCAGAACACCCCACGGGTTGAGCTGGCTCATCCAGGCGACGATGATGGCGGTATAGCCATAGCCCACCGTGAGGCCCTGCTGCAGCCGACGCATCACGCCGGTGACCTCGCAGACGCCGGCCAAGCCACAGAGAGCACCGGAGACTAACATAGCGACCAAGATCAGCCTGGGGATATTGATCCCGATGTAGCGTGCTGCCTTAGGGTTCTCGCCCGTGATACGAAGCTCGAACCCCCACTTCGTACGCTGAAGCACGAACCACAGAATGGCCGCAGCGATCAAGGCCAGGAACAAGCCGGCGTGGGCCCGATCGTAGATCCGGGGCAGCCACGCCACCTCCGGGAACCTCGCCGTGCCTGGGAACCCATAGCCTTCCGGATCGCGCCACGGACCATGGTACATATGGGATACCAAAAGGATGGCGATGTAGTTCATCATCAGCGTGGTGATAGTCTCATTGACCTGAAGATAAGCGCGCAGGAGAGCGGGAATCGCAGCCCAAAGGGCCCCAGCTACCATACCCAGCAGGATCGCAGCCGGTACCACCGACCAGCCGGGAAGTGGATCCGATGCATAGAGCGCGACCCACGTCGCGGCCAGCCCCCCCATGGCCAGCTGCCCCTCTGCGCCAATGTTCCAGAATAGCATACGGAACGCGATTGAGACCCCCAACCCAGTGAGCATCAGGGGGATCGCCTTGACTAGCGTCTCGGCCAGGGCGTGAACGTCACCAAAGGCCCCTTGAGCCATCGCGGCATAGGCCACGAAAGGATCAACGCCGGAGAGGAGCAACAGGACCGCACCGAAGATCAATGCAAAAACGAGTGATAGCACAGGGACTAATACCCTGATGGCACGAGAGACTTCCTGGCGCTTCTCAAAGACAATCCTCACCCTGTAGCTCCCTCCTGGGTCTTCGACCGGGTCTTCGACCTGTGCGGTTGCTCACCGGCCATCATCAGCCCGATGGCATCAATGTCAGCCTCCTCGGTTGGCACGATCCCCACGATCTCACCCTCGAACATCACCGCAATGCGATCGGATATCTCCATCAACTCATCCAGATCCTCGGATATGAGCAGCACCGCCGTCCCCTCGTCACGCTGCTTCAGCAGAAGGTCACGCACCGTCTCTGTCGCGCCGACGTCGAGCCCGCGCGTCGGATGGACGGCGACAAGCAGACCTTCACAAGCCGTGAGCTCGCGAGCCAAGATAGCTTTCTGGAGATTGCCGCCGGAGAGGAATTTGACCCGGGTCTCCGGCCCAGGCGTGGCGATGTCGAATCCGTCGATCAAGTCCTTCGCGAAGAACCTCATCCTATTGGGGAGAAGAACCGGGCCGTGGGAGAGCTCCGACGTACGGTAGGCTTTGAGGGCCAAGTTTTCGGCGACCGACATATCCCCGACCAAGCCCATCTCCACACGGTCCTCCGGAACGTGGCTTACACCAGCCCGAATGGCCCGCAGGGGCGATTGGTTCGTGATACACGTCTCGTTAACTTGGATCTCCCCATCAACAGCATCACGAAGGCCGGTGATGACCTCCGCCAACTCCCGCTGGCCGTTCCCGGCGACCCCGGCAATACCGACGATCTCACCGGCGTGGACCGTCAGCGAGACGCCGCGCAGCGCCGGCAGCCCCTTGTCGTTCAAAGCCTCAAGATCCTCAATCTCGAGGACGGGGCTCCCGAGCTTACACGCGGTCTTATTCAACTGAAAGAGGACTTCGCGCCCCACCATCAACCGCGCCAGCTCCTCCGGTGAGGTCTCGGACGTCGACCGTGTAGCCACGTTCTTGCCACCACGCAGCACGGTCACCCGATCTGAGAACATCATCACCTCTCGAAGCTTGTGGGTAATGAAGATGGCGGCCTTGCCCTCCTTGACGACCCGACGGAGGACCTCAACCAGATCGTCCACCTCCTGCGGCGTCAGCACAGCTGTTGGCTCATCGAGGATAAGAATATCCACATCGCGATAGAGCAGCTTCAGGATCTCCACGCGCTGCTGCTCCCCCACCGAGAGCTGCCAGATATAGGCATCCGGGTCGACCTGCAGACCATACCGCTCGCCCAATGCTTCCAGACGACGTTTGACGTGCCGAAGCTCCGGTTGAAAGGAGAGACCCTGCAGGCCGAGGACCACGTTCTCCGCCACTGTCATGGTCTCCACCAGCATGAAGTTCTGGTGGACCATGCCGATACCTAGGTCATAGGCATCGCGAGGAGATTGAATGTCAACCAGGTCGCCTCGGACGGTGATAGCCCCATCATCGGGACGGTAGAGACCACAGAGCACGTTCATCAGGGTCGACTTGCCAGCACCGTTTTCGCCAAGCAAGGCCAACACCTCCCCCTCGAAGAGCTCCAGATCGACGTGGTCGTTGGCCAGCACGCCGGGGAAACGTTTCGTGATACCCACCATGCGGAGAATGGGGTCTCGCGTCCTGCTTTCGGTCATCAGTTCTCGCTTCCAGTATGAAGACCCCTAGGGTTCGAGCGACCAAGCCCGATAACTCGTCCGGGGGACCAACACCGCCTCCCCTCGGTCACAGGCTTGCGACAAACCCTAAGGGTCTGGCTTTCTTGTGCGTGTGCTACTCGGGAATCTCCCCAACGACACCTTCGACGAACCAGTCCATGCTCAGCATATCGCCGTCGGGCATACATTCGCCATCGGCGACGGCCTCGTCGCCATCCTGGTCGTTGATGGGGCCGCAGAAGACGTCCCAGTCGGTCCCGGTGATCCGATCTCGTTCCGCACCGACCTGCTCACGGACGTCGTCCGGCACTAATGGACTCATCTCGGCCAGCTTGACAACTCCCGTCTCCAGGCCACCCCAGAACTGATGGGTCCCCCACGTACCATCGATGACGTTCTGCACGGTGTCGACGTAGTAGGTCCCCCAGTTCCACTGCGGGCTCGTGAGGACCGTGTCACCAACGAACTCACGCATATCAGAGTCATAGCCAACGCTCAGCGCGTCTCGCTCCTTGGCCGCCTTCTGGGGCTCCGTGGTGTCCTGGTGCTGCGTGATAATGTCCGCTCCCTCGTCGAGGAGAGCCTCGGCGGCCTCTCGCTCCTTAACGGGATCGTACCAGGTGTTCGTCCACACCACGCGTACCTCGGCGTCCGAGTTGACCGAGCGGACGCCCAGCGTGAAGGCGTTGATGCCGCGGATTACCTCGGGGATGGGGAACGCCGCGACGTAGCCGATGATGTTGCTATCCGTCATCTCGCCAGCCACGATGCCGGAAAGGTAACGCGGCTGGTAGATACGGCCGAAGTAGGTGGCCATATTCTCTCGCGTTTTGAACCCAGAGCAGTGCTCGAAGAGGACATCTGGGTACTCCTCAGCGACCTCAAGCGTGGGATCCATGTAGCCGAACGAGGTCGTGAAGATGACGTCCCACCCTTCCTCGGCGTACTGACGGATGACGCGCTTGGCGTCAGGGCCCTCAGGTACGTCCTCGATGTAGGTGGTCTCTACGTCATCGCCCAGCTCCTCCTCCAGCATCTTGCGCCCGCGGTCGTGCTCATAGGTCCAGCCCAGGTCACCTGGTGGGCCGATGTAGACGAAAGCAGCCTTCACCGGCAAATCCATCTCTACGCTCGGCTCGTCAGTGGGGGCAGGCTCTTCTGTCGGGACTTCGGTGGGCTCCGGTGTGGCAGCCTGACCACAAGCGGTCAGGACCACAACTGCAACAATCATGAGACCCGTCAAGTGCCATAGACGTTTGCGCATTCTTCACCTCCTGTAGGAATATCAAATGGAAAGGTTACAACTCACCAGCAGGGCCTTCGAGGATAGATCAGTCCGCACCACCTCCTTGTTTTCAACGTAGAAGCGGTTCAATGATAGCATGATCTGCCCGGTTTAGCAATTGACTACATGCCGGTGGGGATATCGAGGAAGACCGTATCCAGCTCAAACTGCTCCTCTAGGTGGCGCGCCAGGGCTTTCACGCCGAGCGTCTCCGTTGCATAGTGCCCGGCGAAGAGCACGTTGAGCTCCTGTTCGACAGCCTGGTGAAAGAACGTATGGCTCGTCTCGCCCGTGATGTAGGCATCCAGCCCTGCGTCCGCTACTTGGTCCATCATCGAGGCGGCACCACCAGAGACACATCCCACGTACTCGATCTCCTTCGGTCCGTAGTCGAGCACGCGGATAGGGGGCCTCTCCAAAGCCTCTACCAGGCGTCCAATCAGCGTTGAGATATCCAGCGGCGGTTCCAGCCGACCAGCGAAACCAATCTCCACCCCATGATACTCGCCAAACGGCTCCCTCTCCTTGAGACCTAGCCGACGCACCATCTCCGCGTTGTTGCCGACTTGAGGATGCATGTCGAGCGGTAAATGCACCGCGTAGAGCCCACAGCCGCCGTCGATCAGGGTCTTCACCCGTCGGAAATGCGGACCTGCCAGGCGCAGAGGATCCCCCCAGAACAGCCCGTGATGGACCACAAGAAGATCGGCCTCCTCAGCGACGGCCCGCTCAAACGAAGCCTGGCAACCATCCACAGCGAAGGCAACCTTCCTCGCGTCATCAGGGCCCTGGACCTGAAGACCGTTGAGGGACTTGTCCTCGATCTCCTCGACACAGAGATAGTCATCCAAGTAATCAACTAACTCACCGTGTTGCATGCGCCCCCTCGTCCTACTCAACCCAACGTTCAATCAACAATAGAATCCCCCACAACAACGCCAGGATCGTGACGCCCGAAAAGAGACACGCCACCCCCAGCACAATGGCCCGGGAACCGTAGGCCAGGGCAATGACCGCCCCGCCCCCTACGATCAAGAAGCCAGCAACCAACCAGAGGAGCCGACGTTGCTCACGGCGACGCCGGGCCCGTGAATTGGTGGGTTTGTCTTTGTCGTCCATCATCAGCAGCACCGGCGTCGGCAACCGCGGCGATGAAGGGAGCCCTGACGCTCAATTGGCTCATATCGAGGCTGCAGGCTTTCAGGTTTCCGTGCCAGGAGCAGGTTATCCCTCGTCCAGGAACAGAGGTACGAAATCAAACGCCTCCACATCGACCAGTCCCTGATCCGTAAGCTTCAGCGAAGGAATGACCTCCAGAGCCAGGAAGCCCAGGGTCATCAGAGGATCGTGCAAGGCTGACCCGAGATCCTGGGCAGCCTCCACCAGGTCGTCCATCTGCTGCCGAACCGTCTCCAACGGCTGACCGGACATCAAGCCGGCGATAGGCAACGGCACTTGGGCGAGCACCTGTTCGCCAGCAGCGGCGACCAGACCACCTCCCAGCTCTGTCACCGCGCGAGCGGCAGTCATCATCGAGGCGTCGTCGCAGCCGGCGATGGTCAGGTTGTGCGCGTCGTGTCCGACGCTCCCGGCCAGTGCCCCCCTTTTCAATCCCAAACCGTGTACGAAGCCCAACCCCACATTCCCGGTACCCCGGTGCCGCTCGACGACGGCCAGCTTCAGGACGTCGCGTTCGACATCGGCGACGGCCTGGCCGTCCCGAACCGGTACATCCTGGACCAGATGCCGCGTGACGATCTGATCCGGTACCAGGCCAATGACGCGCACCTCCACAGCTTCGGCTTTCTGATCGGGTGCGGGGATGGCGAACCTCAACCCATCCCAGTCGACGTTCACGGTGCCGCGCACGGCGGATGCGTCCACGCTTGGCTTGGGCCACTCACCCACCGGCGCTCCCTGTCGAGCAGCCAGTTGGCCCCCGGCAAACACCATCTCGGCGCGGAAGTCGTGCAGATCGGAGAAGACAACCAGATCTGCCCGTCTGCCAGGAGCGATGGCGCCGCGGTCATCCAGGCGGAACCACTGCGCGACATTGAGGGTCGCCATACGGATCGCCGTGACCGGGTCGAGACCCTCCGCCACAGCCAGGCGGAGCATGTAGTCGAGGTGCCCCTCGTCGAGTAGGTCGCTGGGGTGCCGATCATCGGTGCAGAAACCACAGCGGCGACTGTTTTCCTCAGTGACAGCGGACAGCAGGGTCAGCAGGTTCTTGGCGCCAGTGGCCTCCCGGAGAAAGACGCGCATACCGAGCCGCAGTTTCTCTGTCATCTCCTCAGGCGTGGTACACTCGTGATCGGACGCCGGGCCGGCGCCGACGTAGGCCTGCAGCCACTTCCCACTCAGGTCAGGCGAGTGACCGTCGATCACGTAATCCTGAAAAGCCTCGATCTTCGCCAGGGCCTCTGGATCCCCCATAACCAGTCCCGGCACATTCATAAACTCGGCCAGTCCAACTACCCGGGGCAGATCGACTAGATCCACCAGATCGTCAGCGGTTAGCTCCGCTCCAGCGGTGGCCATGTGCGTGGCCGGGACGGAGGAAGGGAGATTCACCAGGACTGTCAGAGGCAACCCCGTGGAAACATCGAGCATATAGCGAATCCCATCAGCGCCGACGACATTGGCGATCTCGTGGGGGTCGGTGACCACAGTCGTGGTCCCGCGGGGAAGCACAGCCCGTGCGAACTGAGGCGGTGTAACCATCGAGGACTCAATGTGGACGTGGGCGTCGATGAGACCCGGGCAGACATACTGGCCTTTAAGATCGAACTCCTCCTTGGCCTCGTACGCCGGTCCCACGCCGACGATGGCATCCTCGGCGATGGCGACATCGGCCTCAAGGATCTCACCCGTGAATACGTTGATGACCCGCCCATTGCGAAGCAGAAGATCGGCCGGTTCATCGCCGCGAGCAACAGGCAGAAAGCGAGCTAGCTCCATAAGACACTCCCCTTACCGCGCTACGTCAGACAATCATCGGGAACACTGCTGTCCAACAGCACGTCCCTGCAGGTGAAACGTCCCCTTCACGCAGCTCTATCTGCACGCTCAAGGGGGCCGCGCTTCACAAACTGGCCCCTTCCCTCGCGCCCAATGAAGTCACCCTGGCGATAGATGATCTCACCCCGAGAGATAGTCGTCCTGACCCGTCCTTGGACGTCAAAGCCCTGATAGGGCGTGTAACCGGCGAGGTGATGGAGATCACCAGCGCTGATGGTGTCCGTCGGCCCGGGATCGTAGACGACGATGTCAGCGTCCGCCCCAGGCTGAAGCACACCCTTTCGCGGCCACAGTCCCCACAGGCGCGCCGGGTTCGCAGAGAGCAGCTCAACCAGGTGGAGGAGCGACAAGCGATCATCGGCGACGCCGTAAGTAAACATCAGAGGAAGCAGCGTCTCTATGCCAGGGAGACCGCCGGGGGTCTCGGTGAAGTCGTTCACGGCTAGCTTCTGAGCCCGGGTGTAGTCACAGTGGTCGGTGGCGATAAGGGTCACCAGCCCAGCCTCAACTAACCTCCACAGCCGGCTGGGCTCCTCTGGATCGCGCAGCGGGGGCTGAAGAATGTAGCGCCAGGGCTCGGGGCCCTCATAGGCTGATCGATCCAGGAGCAGGTACTGTGGACACGTCTCACACGTCGCCGGCTGACCAACATCCGCAGCCTCGACCACCAGCGAGACGGAGCGAGCGGTGGAGCAGTGACAGATGTGCACCGCGGATTCTGCCGCATCGGCGAGGAAGAGGATGCGCTCGATGGCTTCCTGCTCGGCGAGGGCGGGACGGGAACGACCGTGATGCCGCCAACTCGTCTCTCCGGCCGTCACCAACGCCTCGGTCCGAGCAGTCACCAGGTCATCATTCTCACAATGAACCAGAGGGCGGACGCCGTGTTCAGCACAGGCCTCCATGAAGCGCAGGACGGTCGCGTCGGCGGCGTAGTAGTTGGGACGGTAGGTCGTGTACAGCTTGATGCTGGGCGTGCCCAAGGCCACTAGATCGGCGATTTCATCCTCTCGCCCGGGAGGCAAATCTGTGATCATCATGTGGAAGGCGTAGTCGATGGCTGCAGGCTGTGCCTCCGCCAGACGGGCTTCGATCGCCTCGGGCAACGTCTGGCCCGGGAATTGCGTGGCGAAATCAACGACCGTGGTCACACCGCCACAGGCCGCCGCACGGGTGCCGACAAACCAATCATCGGGCGTCTGATAGACACCAGTATCCAGCTGGATATGGGTATGCGCATCGATGACACCGGGCAGCACGTAGCAGCCCTCAGCGTTAACCACCCGCGTATCGTGCGCCGTCGGCAGCCCATGACCAAGGGCCTTGATACGCTCTCCCTGCGCGAGGAGATCCGCCTCCAGCAGACCGTGAGGGGTCACCAAGGTGCCGCCTCGAATAAGTAACGTGGCAGTCGAAGGTTGTCGCACAGCTAACTCCTTCACTTCCCTGTCCAAGTCGATACCAGAGCTTTTATGATACCCTGAAAAGCACAATTTGCAATCGATTGGACGCTGACACGCTGACGGCGAGAGGTTGCTGAGGCGCATGACCGCCATTTTCCCCGTGGCTGAGTGCCTGGAGCGAGGTCGCAACGCGGATATCGACGACGTCATCGCCACGTGGAGCGGCGATCAACTCCGCCTAACGCTCATCAGTGAAGAATGCCCCGCCGAGGAGTTCTGGCAGGCCGAACGGAACGCCGCCGACTCGATGGAGGACACCTTCAGACGCGCGGTACGTGTCGACAGCTTCGCGCCGTGACCTGAGAGCGACCTGAGCCCGCTAGACGGCGTCCCATTCGACCACCAGTTCTCGGTCGAAGGCCCGTTCCAGCAGGTCTCCCTTCTTCAGAGCTCGCTCCCGTTCCGGTATCGGGTACATACGCACCGCGCAGCACACGACGATCTGTCGAGGTCCGATCTCGCACTGGAGGTCCTCGACCACGCTGCGATGTGTGCGATCTAGGCCGTCGGCCACGCGCAGAAGGGCTGCTAGAACAGTGACCCGATACTGATCCACTGGCGACAGCCCAGCGAAGTGATCGTGCTTCCCCTTGGGGAGCGCTCGACGGTGATAGCGAGCGATGGAACCGATGACGTATCGCTCCCGTTCGTCGAACGGCGCGTCCAGGGCATCTAGGATGAGACGTAGAGAGGTCTTGTGATGTCCCTTGCGGCCCTCAACCCAGCCAATGTCGTGTAGCAGGGCACCACAGCGTAGCAAGAAACGCGCCTCAGCATTGAATCGATGCAGCGGGTGCAACTCGTCGAACAGCCGCAGGGATAGCGCCGTCACGTGATGGGTATGCTCCTCTTCATAATCACAGTTGTCCGCCAGCTGCTGGACGACCTGAAGACGACGGGTCTTATCCGCTTCCCCCCAGGGGAGCGCCTCCGGGGCTGGCGCATTCCACGTCTGCGGCCTTGACATCACGTCGTCCAGCGCATAACCCTGGATCAACATCTGAGCAAACGCCTCCGGCAGATTATGATCACGAATGTCGGCTACAGCGTCTCCCACGTCGTAAGCCACGCGATGGTGGTGCACTTGGTGCTCCGATGTCGGGCTGTGCCCGGTCTCCAGTATGGCGTAGCAAGCCCCCGGATCGCCGTCGTCGGGCCGGCCCACGCTGCCCGTGTTGATGAAACGTACACCGTCTACCTCCCGCGAGAAAGGACGATGTGAGTGACCGCAGATGACCAAATCGGCCTCCACCATGGAGGCCAATCTACGCAGCCGTTCCTCCGGGGTCTCCGGTGTGAGATGCTCCTTTTCCGAGGCCGGGCTACCGTGCGTCAGCAGGACACGTCGTCCCCCGACCTGCAGTTTTCGCTCTTGGGGAAGTGAGCCGAGGTACTGGCGGTTCTCCTCGGTCAGAGCATGATGCGCCCACTGGAAGGCCAGGAACTTCTGCGATTGCTTCTTCTTCTGCCATTTCTCCCTTTTCTTCTCGAACCTCAGCACCTTGCGGTCGTAATTGCCCACAATGCTTACCGCATGCTCCTGCCTCAACCGCCTGATGACCTGGTTTGGAGAAGCGCCGTATCCGACGAAATCCCCAACGTTCCAGATGGCCTCGACCCGCTGTCCGTGAGCGTGTCGTAGCACCGCCTCCAGGGCCGGCAGGTTGGCGTGCACGTCGCCGATCAGGGCGACCCTCACTGATTACTCCTCATTGTGCCAGATGCCCCGATGCTCGATCAACCACGACTGCGAGTTGATCCTCGGTTCATCATCTTTAGGCTGCACACGCTCATAGCTGCCATCGGGAAGCATACGGCGGGCCTTGACGTTGTCCTTCAGATGAATCTTGAGAATCTGATCGCGCAGAGCGGTCTTCAAGGTGGGATCCTCCACCGGAAACAGGGTCTCGACGCGGCGATAGAGATTGCGCGGCATCAGATCGGCGCTGCCGGTGAGGATCTCCTCGTCGCCGCCGTTGTGGAAATAGTAGATGCGGGCATGCTCAAGGAAGCGTCCCACGATCGATGTCACCTCGATGTTCTCGCTCACGCCGGGCACGCCGGGACGGAGGCAGCAGATGCCCCGCGGCTGTAGATCGATCGTCACCCCGGCCTGTGACGCCCGGTAGAGGGCTCGGATACAATACTTGTCCACCAAAGCGTTCATCTTCAGGGCGATGTAGCCTTCGCCGTTCTTCTCGTGCTGCTCAATCTCACGCTCAATACGAGCGACAATCTGCTCCTGCATCTTCCCGGGCGCGACCAGCAGCTTGCGGTACTGATCTTTGCGAGAATAACCGGTCAGTGCATTGAACAGGTCCGACAGATCAGCCCCGATATCGGGGTCGCAGGTGAAGTAACCCAGGTCGGCGTAGACGCGGGCCGTCACGTCGTTGTAGTTGCCGGTGGCCATATGCACGTAGCGCCGGATGCCTTCACGCTCGTGGCGAACCACTAGACATATTTTGGCGTGCGTCTTCAGCCCCACCAGACCATAGACGACGTGGACGCCCGCCTCCTCCAAGGATCGTGCCCAGACAATGTTGTTCTCCTCGTCAAAACGGGCCTTCAGCTCCACCAGCACAGCGACCTGTTTTCCGTTCTCGCGCGCATCCATCAGGGCGGCCACGATGGGGGAATCCGGCCCCACGCGATAGAGCGTCTGTTTGATCGCCAGCACCTCTGGGTCTTGCGCCGCCTCACGGACGAATCGCACCACCGGGTCGAAACTGTCATAGGGATGATAGACAAGGATGTTGTGACGGCGGATGACGGAGAAGATGCTCTCCTCGGTTGACAGCGGAGGCGGCACCGAGGGCTGAAAGAGCCTGTCCTTCAGGTCGGGACGATTGACGTCCATCAACTCCATCACGTCCGCCATGCCGAGACGCCCATCGACGGTGTAGACCTGATAGGGGGCCAGCCCCAGATTGGAAATCAGAATATCGCGAACCTGCTGCGGCATCGTCTCGTCGATCTCCAGCCGCACCGCCGAACCGAAATGGCGCTTCCGAACGCTCTCCTCAATGGCGACCAGAAGGTCAGAGGCCTCGTCCTCCTCGATCTCCGGGTCGGCGTCCCTAGTGACGCGGAACGGGTAGGCAGCCTCCACCTCCACGCCCGGGAAGAGCATATCCAGATTGGCACTCACGACCTCCTCCAGCCAGACGAAGTTGTTGGACATGGCCTGCGCCAGCCCCAGGCTCTGATACTCGTCGGCCGTCTCCTCGCTGGGGATGCGCAGCAACCGGGGAAAAGTATTAGGGACCTTCAGCCGGGCAAAGCGTCGCCCATGTCGCACGTCATTGACGACGACGGCTAAATTGATGCTGAGATTCGAGATCAGGGGAAAGGGATGTCCCGGATCGAAAGCCAGCGGCGTCAGCGCGGGGAAGATCTCCTCTTTGAAGTAGGTGCGCATCAGCTTGCACTGCTTGCGCTTGAGGTCCTGGTATCGCAGGATCTTGACCCCAGCCTTGTTGAGCTTCGGCAGCAAGTCGTTGCGCCAGCACTCATACTGCCGGGCCAGCTGTGGCAGCAGCTGTCGCCGAATAGCAGCCAACTGCTCGGCCGGCGTCATACCGTCGGGCGGTGCCTTCAACGCCCCGACCGCCAATTGCCGACGCAGCCCGGAGACCCGGATCATGAAGAACTCGTCCAGGAGGTCGGCAGAAATGGCAAGGAACTTAACCCGCTCCAGCAACGGATGACCATTATCTAGTGCCTCTTCCAGCACTCGGTTGTTGTACCGGAGATAGCTCAGCTCGCGGTTGACATAAAGGCTGGGATCCTCCAAGTCAACGGTGACGTCTTTTCCCTTGCTCTTCTTCTCGTTCTTCTTGTCCTTATTCTTCTTGCCCATTCAGTGCTCCTTCGGAAAGCAGCCAGCGTCCCGGTGATGACAGACCTCAGAGCATCGAGGATGGTGCTTACTCGTCTGCCGCCCCCTGATCACCGAGTGCAGAACGATTAGGCGCAGTTCACATCTCCGCCGTAGATCTTCGGCACAAATCTCTGCTCACTCATAGGAGGCCGTACGTAGCCCGTATCCTCACTTTCCCGTGGAGGTAGTTCCTCCCGATCGGGTGTCAAGTCCTTGTAGGGAATCAGGTTCAGCATGTGTGCCATGCAGTTCAACTGCGCGTGCTCTCGACAATCGGCATCGATCACGTACCAGGGGGCCTCGTCGATGTTCGTGTGCGCCATCATAGCATCCTTAGCCTTGGAATACTGCACCCAACGCTGTCGAGCCTCCCGATCGATCGGGGTGAACCGCCATCGGGTCCTGGGATCCTCCATCCAGTTTTGGAAGCGGCGCTCCTGTTCCTCAGCGCTCACCGACAGCCAGTACTTGATCAGGCTGAACCCCTCTCGCACCAGCATACGCTCAAACTCAGGGCACTCATTCAGGAAATGACGGTATTCCTCCTCGGTGCAGAAGTCCATCACCCACTCCACGCCAGCGCGGTTGTACCAACTACGGTTGAAGAAGACGATCTCTCCCTTCGCCGGGAAATGCTTGACGTAGCGCTGGAAGTACCACTGTTTTTTCTCGCGGTCGCTAGGCTTGCCCAACGCCACCGACCGGGCCATACGAGGGTTCAAACGCTGCATAATGCGCCCAATCATCTCCGTCTTGCCCGCCGCATCGCGTCCCTCGAACAAGACGATCACCCTCAAGCCCTCATCTCTGATCCAATACTGCAGCTTAATCAACTCCGTCTGGAGCCTCCGTAGCTCCTGCTCGTAATACTCGGTCGTGATGATGCCGTTCTCGTCATACTTCTCCATGGCAGTCTCCTTATCTGCTCGTTCCCCTGCCCAGCTTCCTCTCAGTTATCGTCGAAATCCGCCCCGTAGACGAGCGGCACGTAGTTAATGCCCTCTCCAGTTTGAGGGCGTTGATAACCTGAGTCCTCTCGCGGTGGGAACTCCACCGGGTCCGGCGTCAGGTCCTGGTAGGGGATCATGGTCAACAAGTGAGCGATGCAGTTGAGGCGAGCGTGCTTCTTGACGTTGGCCCGCACCACGTACCACGGGGCATCCTCGATGTCCGTGTAGGCAAACATGGCGTCTCTGGCCTTGGAATACTCATCCCACCGAGCGCGAGATTTCATGTCCATCGGGCTGAGCTTCCAGAGCTTGCGAGGATCCTTGTTGCGGCTGCGGAAGCGGCTCTCCTGCACCTCGGCGCTTATCTCGAACCAGTATTTGATCAGGAAGATCCCATCACGGACTAGCATCCGTTCGAAGACCGGGCATTCATGGAGGAAATGACGATACTCGTCCTGGGTGCAGAAGCCCATCACCCACTCCACCCCGGCGCGGTTATACCAGCTGCGGTCGAACAGCACCATCTCGCCTTCGGCGGGGAGATGTTCGATGTAACGCTGGAAGTACCATTGCCGCTGCTCTCGATCGCTCGGTTTCGGCAAGGCTACCACGCGGACCATACGGGGATTCAGGCGCCGCATGACCCGTCTGATGGTTCCCCCCTTGCCGGCGGCGTCACGCCCCTCGAAGATGACGATCACCCGCAGCCCCTGGTCTTTGATCCAGTATTGCAGCTTGACCAGCTCTCCTTGGAGCTTCGCCAGCTCATCCTCGTAGTAGCTATTCTTTATCTTCCCACTCTTCTTATACTTCTTTCCCATCGAAAACCTCCATCTCTCTACGCTCCCGGCCGTATGGTCGCTCTTGCCAGTGAGATTAACGTCTTCATGGGCTGCTCGCCCAGTCTATCATGCTCCTTCGAGTCGTCTATGCCTACAACGGCGCCAGGATCACGGCCACCGTCTGCTTGAACTCCGGGCTTTGGAAGTAGCCCCAGACCTCTGGGAACGTGTCCAACAAACGTTGAAGCTCGGCTTGCTTATCCGCCATGTAGACGGCAACGCCGGGTGCGACAATGGGCTCCTTGGGTGCCTTCGCTTTCTTGCTCTTGGCGTGCCCCCACGTGCCCCAGGTCAGGAAATCGCGCAGCAACTCGCTTGCCACCACCGCGTCTTGTAGATCTCCCAGATGATCCTGCAGTCTCTTCATCTGCCGAATCAGATCAGCGGTCTGGGGTGCCAGCACCTCCTCGAAAAACTCCAGCGTATAGCGCAGACGCTTACCAGCGATGCGCAGTCGGTGCAGGCGCTTCAATGAAACGTCGGGTTGGGTCACCCACTCATCGTAGGCCAGCACCGCCGCCATGCGCTCATACACCTCCATCGGTACCACGTGGCGCACCCGCTGGGGCACCGCCTCCCCTTTCTTCGTCAGCGCGGGGAGCCCCCAGGCATCCACTGTCTGCATAAGCTCGGTAGAGCGTTCCTTGAATGTAGTGTAGCGATCACCGTCCAGGTAGGCCAGCATCTCCTCCCGAGCCCCCTCCCGCTCCGCTTCCCAAGCCTCGCGGAGCGGCATCAGCTCACCCTGTCTCTCCGGGGGCAATGCATCGAGGTAACGCTGCGTCTTGTCCCAGAAGACGTCGAGATCCCGAACGTTACCAAGCTTGCTGCAGGTGCGTTTGGCGCCCTTGCGGATAGGCTTCAAACGCTTCAGATTCAGATAATCACCAAACACCCGGAAGGCAGCCCGCATCCGGCGAGTGGCAACCCGCATATCGTGTAGCTCCTCGATGTCATCGCCCGCGCGGGTGCCCGGCTCGTGGTAGAGCATATGCTGAAAATGGAAGGTGAGGATCTTGCGCGCTGCCTGATCCATCGTGTCATCCGCGGAAAGATCTGGATGTTCGGGCAACTCCTCGGGCATCAGATCGACAGCCGCTTCCCCCTCGGTGGGTTGACCGTTGTAGGGCATCAGATCAGGCCCCACGTGCGCCGCTCGGAATCGCAGCTCCACGCCGAAAAGAAGCTGCCATAGGTCGCTCTTATCCTGGGCCCGACCGGCGTCTATGGCGGCGTAGGGGCCGGTCACCTCGATGTCGATATGTCCATCGCTTTGTTCCACCCGGCCTAACTCACTGCTTTGGGTCTGGGAGTAGTCCAAGCCATCCGCGATTCGAACTAGGGCGGACAGTCCCAATGCCTCATCGCGGGCCCGCTTCGGTAGACGGGCGAAGGCATCTTTGGACACCTTCTTGTCCAGCTTCTTGGATGTGATGCGCCTGCGGTGTAGGTAGGTCGTCAGCGCCACCATCAGTCGCTCATCCTCATCGAGCTCCTGCGGCGGGTACGTGAGAAGGATGTCGCGACCTACCGTATGATGGCTGTCCGGATTGGACGCCAGGCCGATGTTGTGCACCATAGCCGCCGTCTCCAGGAGGGAACGGCGCTCCGACGGCAAGTGGTGAAAGGGACCGAGCTGATCGAACAGCGCCAGCGCGTGGTCAGCCACTCGGCGTGCGTGATCTCGATCCACAAGGTAGCGCTTGAACAAGGCCTTAATGGGTTGAGGCTCAGGATGTGGTGAAGCGAGCTTCTCCTGCTCAGGTTCGTCGAGCTGTTGGATCGGCACCTGGGGCAGAACCGCTGCCGGTGTCGACTGGGCCTCCCATAGAACGCGATCGGGAAAGCTCGCCAACCGCTTCTGCTCGAAGGCCCTGAGCCACCGCCTTATGGTCCGCGGGGTCCTGTCAGACCGCTGGGCAGCCGTGTCCCGCGGCACGCCCTCGTCGATCAGCAGGAGACCTCGGGCCCTCCGGCCGTAGAGATCGTTGCGCTTTGAAAGCTGGTGGCAAATCGCTCGCTCCTGTGCCGTCAACAGATTACCTCCCGGCTCCCCCTCGTCCAGGAAAGCCAGGGCCCGCTCGAACTTGGAGTGCGGCTCCGGCGCCAAGCCCCACTCATCCTGCAGGTAGGCCACGATCTCCCCTATGTCGCTCCCTGTTCCCTGCGGCGCCAGCTCGACCTCCAACTCGAAGTGACTCTTCCTCCTATTGTTGGCGACAACGCGCACATTGTCCAGGCTGAGCTGGGCCACCAGCAGCTCACCGTGACGCATGCGCCGGAAAACTCTCGTTTGTCGCAGATCAAAGAGGGGGATCAACGAGGCACCATTCGTCACCAGCAGCACGAAATCCCGCACAGGACTCTCGGGCCAATCCTGCGGAGGCTCGTAAGCAGAAAGGGAGATTTCCAGTTCCTTCCGGCGGTGGATGGCACCCTCCGCTCTCCCCAATCCCTTGAGGGTAACCAGCGTCTCCAATTCCGTCTCTCGACAGCGGCAAGCGTAGCCGCTAGCCAGGATCAGGCGTTCTTCGGTGTCTAAGTAGACGTCGTGAACCTGCTGAACCTGGTGCGCGGAGAGAGAGAAGCCGGCAATGTGTTTGATCGCCTGCAGCTGTTGGAAGGTCGCGACATCCGGCACCGCGAACTTCGCCTCAATCTCCATATCCCCTCCTCGCGAGCTGGCTTTCGGTGGAGAGCGGCGCCTGCCAGCTCTCTCTTAACACATTGTTTACACGGCCTTAAAAGATCATTAAACTTTCGATCATACCAAGCAACAGCCGTTTCGGCAAATTGGCCTGGAACCCACCCGATCCATTGTGTGGTGACATTAGAAGCCGGCCTCTGTACATCTCCAAGCGCTGTCGGCCCAAACTGGTACTGTTGCCAGAACCTCACCAGATGTCATATGGCTGGAAAGGCGGATCGAATAAAGGTCACAGGATTGAGTTAGCCCCAGGGTCATCCAGACCAGGAGCACAAGCGGATTGCAGGACTATGGAGTTGATAAGTAGGCTAGCCCCAGAAAAGCTGGCTAGTTTTGCTTTCGTGCAGAACAGCTAGGCTCAGCTGACCATCGGCATGTGAAGAACATCCTATCCAGGTTGATCAATCCCATTATACTAGAAACCCCAGAGGCCGCAAATTCTTTCCACCAACGCTGTGATCCTGAATAGATCAACCAGCCTCCTCCTCAGACATCGCGTCGATCTTGGCATAGACATCCTCGCGACCCATCGTGTCTGGCAGCGGTCCGACGGTGGTAAGCTTCCGTTCGACGATCTCGCGCGCGAAGAGCACGCACCGCGTCAGCGGATTCCCGTCCAGTAGCGCCGTCAGGAAGCCAGCCCAAAAGGAGTCGCCGGCACCAGTGGCGTCAACGACCTCGACTTCGTGGGCCGGGATGTACGTCTTCTCGCCCTCCTCGGAGAGCAGGACGCCGTCAGGCCCCATCGTCAGCACCACGATCGGGGGACCCATCTCGTGAAACCACGTAACGTAGGTCTCCGGTTCCCTGTTAGGGCCAAAGATCCGGCTCGCATCATCGAGTGAGGGTTTGGTGATCGTGGCGTAGCCCAGCATCCTCTCCAGAACCCCTTTGGCCTCTCGATAGTTCGGCCACAGCTGCCGGCTATAGTTAGGATCGAGGGAGATGATCTTGTCATACGCCTCGGCCAACTGGAAGGCCTTCTCCACCGCCGTGCGACAGGGCTCACGGGAGAGAGCGAAGGTCGACGAGTGAATCACCTTGGCCCGCTGGACAGCTTCATCGCTCACTTCTGCGGGCTCCAGCTTGTAGTCACCGGCCCGGAAGGCCTCAAAGTCTGGTGTCCCCTCGGTGCGGGAGATGAAGATCACAGTCGTGTGGACGAGATGATCCATCACCATGTAGTCCGTGATCACGCCCGCACGCTGCAACTCCGCCTTGAGGAACTGGCCGAAGTTCCCAATGCCCGTCTTGGAGATGACGGCGGACCTGCCGCCCAGCTTGGCGACGTTGACAGCGATGTTGGCCGGCGAGCCCCCCTGGTACTTCCGAAACGTGTAAGCCTCGCGCAGCGACTCCGCTTCCTCCTCGGAGATCAGATCGACCAAGGTCTCACCAACAGCAAGGAGATCCAGATCGCCTTCCGGAATATTCATCAGCATCCCTCCTTGTCCACTACCCCCGCCTTCGATGCGCACCTTACTCTTGGGCATCATCCGGACTCTCGGGCATCATCCGGCTCTAGCTACCCTACGACCACCGCTCTTCTATTCAGATGGGAAGTAGAGCTCGCGCAGCTCATCCAGCGTGACGTCGTTGGCTGCCTTCGGATCGCGGAAGTACGGGTGAACAGGCAGAAGCCTGTCCGGTCGGCGCGCTTCAGGTGCAGCCACGATCTCCTCGATCAGGTTGAGGTAGTTCTGGGCCGTTCGTTCCCAGGTGTAGCGATCAAGCACGCGCTGCCGACCGCGCTGGGCGAACGTCTCCCACGCTTCTTCGTCGACCAGGACACGTTCCAGGCCGCGGGCGATATCCTCAGGATCGGCTGGATCGACCAGCACGCCGTACTCGGTATCCCCTTGGCGGAGACTCTCACTGGGGCCTCCGTTCTCGGTCACGACCACCGGCAGGCCCGCCGCAGCTGCCTCCAAGGGAGCAAGGCCGAAAGGCTCATAATGAGCTGTCAGCGCGAAAAGCGAGCGTCGTTCAGCAAAGAAACGGTAGCATGCCGCCAGAGCCGGCTGCCCCTGCAACCCGAACGCGCTGATCTTGCCCCAGAGATCGTTCTCATCCACGGCTTGTCGTATCTCTGCCAACACCTCCCGCTCACCTGGGCCGGCCTCACTGTCATCACGCAGAGGGTCGTCCAGTGCACCGGTGATGAAGACCAGGTTGGTCTGTTCCTGAAGGATTGTGCTTCGAGCGAAAGCCCGAACGAGGCCCACGTGGTTTTTCTTATGATCGAGTCTGCTGGAGGCTACGACAGCCGGCAACTGTCGTCGTCCCTCATCAATATCCCGCCTCAGGCGGTCCTGAACCCGTTCCCGGGTAGCTCGCTCGTTCTCGGACCGTGCATCAGCCCCGAAAATGGCGAGGTCAACGCCAGGGGAAATGATCTCGAAGCGCCGGTCGTCCTGGACATCAACGGCACCACGGTAGGCGTGATGGCTATACTGCTCGAAGCGCTCCTGCTCCGTGCTGGTGATGTTGACGGCCGACCGATTCATACTCAATCGCTCGGCCACAATCCGACGCGCGAAGTGGAAATGATCGTCCATCTCCTCCAGACTCTCCGGGGTGACATCCAGCTTATCCATTTTCTGAGCGCCTAGGGAGTGCCCCGTGAACGTGAAGGGGGCGTCCACCTCGTCCTCGATCAGAACGCCGCAGAGCCCGCCGTCTCCGTAGTGTGTGGTGAAGGCCTCGGGAAGGTCTTCGTCATCATCGTAGAAATCGAGAATCCCTGGCACCCAGTCGCGCACTAGATGGGGCCAGAGCAGCTCCTTTCGGAGGAACGTGTCGGGGCCAGCGGGCAGGCGCACGATACGCACGTTGGGCGCGCCGGGATAGGCGTTAAAGGTCTTGGAGAACTCAGGCCAATCGGGGTCGACGATTTGACGCGTGAGGATATCGACCTGATGTCCCATATCGCCCATGGCCAGTGCCACAGACTTGACGTAAACTAACTGTCCTCCGAAGTCAGGATGCTCGGTCCAATAGCTATCGTTGGGATCGAAGTTCCCCTGTGGATTCAGAAATCCGATGTGCATATCTCCCTCCTCAAAGAATGACGTCCCGCAGGCGCGCAGCCGCCCGCTCCGGAAGCTCTTGACAGACAAACAGACCCAGGTGCTCCACACCTCCTATCTCCTGGGTGTAGGGCAGGAACTCGACGTAAAGCCCGGCGCCCGGGCCGTTGTTAGTAATCACGTTGTAGGCAATCTCCCGGCCTATCCTAGGCATCATCTCGCGAATAGCTCGGATGCCGTCATGCCAACCCTCAGCGACGGCCTCCAACTCTGGATCGCTCAACTGATGCAGGTACGCTTTGCTCACATCCTTCAGAAGCAGCATCATATCATACGGGCGCCGCATGAAGCTTGGAACGATCAAGACAGCTGGCCCATAGTCTTTGATCATCAACTCGGCCGGTGTCTCGCGCAGCATAGCACTGGAGAACGTCTCCCCATGGTCTCGCTCAAAGCGGACGTTGTCGCGGAAATGACGGGGCATCAAGGCTGGCGCTTGGCTGAACGCGATCTGCTGGTGTCCATGAATCAACGATCCCCCCACCAAATGACCATAGTTCTTGATGATCACCACAAAGGCCTCTTCCTTCAGGCTCACCTCAGTGCCGGTGACGGCTGGCAGCTGATCGGCCTCCATCAAGAGGGCCTCCTCCAGCGCTGCCAGTCGCTCCATGACGACAACGCAGTCTTGCAGCGGCATATTGTGCCAGTCCCGGTCGTGGTACGAGGAGGTCCACTGCAGGAAGTGAAGCCCGGAGACCAGCCCTCTCTCCTCGAAGGGATACAGGATGGGATAGAGATTCTTGTTGATGAACGTGAACCCCTGGCTGAGATCTGCCACGTCAATCACGCCCGTTGTCTCCCCGCGACAGATGACGCATTCGCGCTCCGGTATCCCTGTCTCGGCTTCCGGAATGTTGTCGTGGGGACGAGTGCCGCGCGAGGCGTGATAGAGGATACGATCCCCGTTCCGCGGATCGATGCGGTAGATCCCATCGGGAAGATAACCATCAATCTCTTCTCGGGTCAGCGTCATAAGATCGTCAACCGAGAAATCTTCCACATCCCTAGCTTGCAGAATCTCACCAAGCGCTTCGCGCTCAAGATGCTGAGTCAACGTATCCCTCGCCGCTCCTTCTGCCACTTCCAAGTCTCAGCAACGTCTCTCTGCAAACTCCTTTGCACTCCAGCATCGACGCTTCATCGCAAAACTCAGCCTGATCAAGCGGGGTCTACCAGCGCACGTGACATCTCATTGTGTCCTTCAATGACCGGACCCAGATCGATGCTCAGCAACTGCCCATCCTCCACGACGATCTCCCCATTGATGACTGAGAGGTCCACCCGCTGCGGATGGCAGAAGACCAGCGGGGCCAATGGATCGTGAAGCGCGCCGGCATAATCGAGCCGATCGAGGCGTAGGCCGATTACGTCCGCTGCCTTGCCGGGTGACAGCTGGCCAACGTCGTCGCGGCCCAGCACAGCTGCTCCAGCCCGCGTCGCCATCCAGAGCACTTGCTCAGCAGAGAGCGCCGTAGGAACCCCCTGCACACGCTGGAGCATCAACGCCATGCGCGCCTCGGCCAACAGATGCGATGAATCATTGCTTGCCGACCCGTCGACGCCCAATGCCACGTCGGCACCCGCGTCCAGGAGCGCCCGCACCGGTGCGATGCCGGACCCCAAGCGCATATTCGAGCTCGGGCAGTGGCAGACGCCCGTCCCCGTCTCGGCGAACAGCTCGATTTCCTCTTCGTTTAGATGGACGCAGTGAACGTGCCAAACGTCCTCCCCCATCCAGCCCAGATGGTTGGCGTACGCCACCGGTCGGCGGCCGAAGTGCTCCAGGCAGAACGCCTCCTCGTCCTTCGTTTCGGCCAGATGCGTGTGGAGCATCACGCCGTAGGAACGGGCCAGTTCCGCCGACTCTCGCATCAGCTCGGGCGTGACGGAGAAGGGCGAGCACGGCGCCACCACGATGCGCACCATCGCGCCAGGCTCTGGATCGTGGTAGGTCTCGATAGCACGCCGTGTATCCTGAAGGATGAAAGCCTCATCCTCGACGACCTCGTCTGGAGGGAGCCCTCCCTCGCTTTCCCCCAGACTCATCGAGCCGCGACAGGGCTGGAAGCGGATGCCGATCTCCCGCGCAGCGCGTATCTCATCATCGATGCGGCAGTCCCCTGGGTAGATATAGAGATGGTCGGACGCAGTGGTGCAACCGGAGAGCATCAACTCCGCCAGCCCAACCAACGCACTGGTGTGGATCGCTTCCGGCGTCATGCGCGCCCAGATGTTGTAGAGGATCTTGAGCCACTCGAAGAGCGGCGCGTCCTGCGCACCTGGCACCGCCCGCGTCAGCGTCTGGTAGAGGTGATGATGAGTATTGATCAAACCCGGAAGGACGACCATGCCCCTGACATCAACGACCTGATCGGCGTTCTCGGGCAACGTCGACGTTGACCCGACCTGCTCGATGACGTTGTCGCGCACAAACAGCCCCCCATCGGGGATGCGCCGGTTGGCCTCTCCCAGGCCCTCCATCGTCACCAGCAGGTCGGCGTTCTTAAGAAGCAATGTGGACAAAGCGGGCCTCCTCGATCGAGTTCAACAACTGATGGATCAGCAGCTTATCCTAACTGATAGCGAAACCAGTGGTCGACAGTAGGCAGAGGCGCAGCCAGCTTGTCGCCCTATCCACAAGCTACTGCGCGCAGGTTTGAGCAGTTTAGCATAACTGAAGTGATTTGGCAAAGCTATGCCACTGGAGGGGCCGTCGTGTCTTTCCAGGCCCAGCGATGTTGGGTATAATCAGCTCAATTGAGCCTGTCAGCAGGCCCTCTGACCTCGGATCGAGGAGGCCTCCCAATCTGGAGAGCGGCAGGACGACCTCTTACCTGTACGAAACAACACGGAGGGAAACGTGAGAGAGAATACGGGCGTCATCAGCTTCGTAACGGGAACAACCTGGGAGCACCTGCCGCCCCCGGTTCAGCACATTGCCCACCTAGCCGTGCTGGACACCCTGGGCACCACATTGGTCGGGACCTTGACGCCCATCAGTCAGATCACAGCCGAGTACGCGGAACAGCGGTGGCCCGGCGATGAGGCCACGATCTTGCTCCACGATCGCCGCGCCTCGACGGTCGGGGCAGCCTTTGCCAACGGCTATGCCGCGAATGGCATCGATATCGACGACTGCGGCGTCTACACCAAGGGCCACCCCGGGGTGCAGATCATCCCCACGGCTCTGGCCCTGGCAGAGGCGAGGGGTATGAGCGGCGCCGAGATGCTTACAGGCGTCGTGGTGGGCTACGAGGTGGCTCTCCGGGCCGCGCGTATCTGGCATGCGACCCACGAGATCTACCAGGCATGCGGCTCCTGGGGCTCCGTGGCCTGTGCCGCCGTCGCCGCCCATCTGACAGGACTGGATGAGGAGCAGACCCGGCACGCTCTGGGCATTGCCGACTATCACGCGCCCAACCTGCCTATGATGCGCGACATCGACGATCCCGCGATGGTGAAGCACGGCATTGGCTGGGGCGCGATGAACGGCATCACCTCCGCTGAACTAGCCGAGCGCGGCTTCACCGGCATTCCGAGCCTCTTCGATTTCGAGGACTATCAGGACTGGGTGGCAGACATCGGCGAGCACTATCTGATCGAGGACGGTATCGCGTGGAAACGGTATGCCTGTTGTGCATGGGACCACGCCGCCATCCTGGGCGTTGATGAGCTGATGAGGGAACACGGCTTCGAGGCAGAGGACATCGCACAGATCCACGTGGAGACGTTCCACGAGACGTTAAGGCTGGGCACCGAGCTACCAGACACAACCGAGGCGGCGCAGTTTAACCTGGCGTGGCCCCTGGCGGCCTACATCGTCGACGGGGAGGTTGGGCCGAATCAGATCTTGGAACATGCTTTCGAGCGAGAGGTTATCCGCGACCTGGCTGAACGGATCGAAGTTGTGGAGACCGACGAATTGAACGAGCTCTACCGCCTGGCCTGCATGGGCGATCCCCGGGGCAAGTATGCCAGCAAGGTGACTATTGAGCTCCGGGACGGTCGGACCGTGGAGACGGGCCAGGTGGAGGGTGAGATCAATTTCCCACAGGAGACGTGGGACGAGCAGAGCCTGGAGGAGAAGTTCCGCTGGCTGACCGAGCACGTGCTGGAGGAAGGGCGAATCGATAAGCTGGTCGAGATGATCTGGGACCTTGAGAGCGTGTCGGACGTGGGAGGGTTAACCGGGCTGGTCAGCGGCTGAACATAGGCCGCCAGGTCCTCACCAATCCATCGATCGCTTCAATCGATCAACAGACCAACAAAGGAGATCAGATGATGAAGGCTGTCCAAATCGTTGAAATCGGAACACCGCTGGAGGAACGGGAGGTTCCCGTGCCGGAGATCGGCGCGCAGGATGTCCTGGTGCGCGTCAAGGCCGCCGGTATCTGCCACTCAGATGCCCACTACCGCGCGGGGAACTCCCCGGTGGCCCCCCTGCCCATCACCCCAGGCCACGAGGTGGCCGGCGTGGTGGAGGAGATCGGGGCTCAAGTCACCAACGTGGAGATCGGCGAGCGAGTCTGCCTTCACTACCTGACCACCTGCGGCGACTGCCACTACTGCACCTTGGGCAGCGAACAGTTCTGCGTCGAGGCCTCGATGATTGGCAAGTACCGCGACGGCGGCTACGCCGAATACATCGCCTTGCCAGCACGCAGCGCCGTCCATCTTCCCGCGGAGATCCCTTTTGAACAGGGCGCTATTATGATGTGCTCGTCGGCAACATCGTTCCACGCCCTTCGCAAGGGACGCCTGAACGCCGGGGAGTCAGTAGCTGTCTACGGCGTCGGGGGGCTGGGCATGTCGGCCATTCAGCTCGCCGAGGCTATGGGAGCGTTGGACGTTTACGCCGTGGACATCAACGAAGGGCGGTTGACGATGGCAGAGGACTTCGGAGCCAACCCAGTCAACGCGTCCGAAGTCGACCCGGTGGAGGAGATCCGGCGCTTGAGCGACGGGAGAGGTGTGGACGTTGCACTAGAGCTGATTGGTCTTCCCGCAACTATGCAACAGGCCGTCCAGTCGCTAGCCATCTTTGGACGCGCCGTGCTAGTCGGCATCGCTTCAGACCCCCTGGAGGTCGACACCTATGGCAACCTGCTCGGCCGCGAAGCTGCGGTGATTGGAGCCGCTGACCATCTGCTGCAGGAGCTGCCGCTGCTAATCGAGTACGCACGACGCGGGGTGCTCGATCTCTCTAACGTGGTCACTCAGACGGTGCCTCTAGAAGCTGACCCTATAAATCAAGCTTTGGACGATCTGGAGGCGTTCGGCGGGGGCGTGCGCACGGTTATCACGCCCTGAGGAATGATGTGTAGAGCCCGTGGCGGGCGTTACCAGGATCGCTATCGAGGCGCTCAAGCGATCTCTCAACCATCAGGACCTATGTCGGAGGCAGCACTTGGCACTGCTCATTCGCAAAGCTTGTGTCCCGTGCGCGCGCTCTCTCGACTGATGAGGCAAGTCGATGGCTCTTGAGGATTACGACCATCCCGCGCTGACCACAGATGTTGTGCTCCTTAGCGTGGGCGCGGGGCAGCTCAACGTATTGCTCATCCAGCGTGGTAAATCGCCCTTCCAGGGTGCATGGGCCTTCCCAGGGGGATTCGTCGACATTGGCGAATCACCCTTTGAAGCGGCAGCTCGCGAGCTGGAGGAAGAAACCAATATTCGTGACGTTCCTTTGGAGCAACTTCGAGCTTTCGGCGACCCAGAGCGCGACCCGCGTGGTCACACGGTTACCATAGCTTACCTCGCCGTGGTGACAGCCCGGGAGGTCCGACATGTGGAAGCGGGCAGCGACGCCGCCCAGTTGCGCTGGTGGTCGGTCAAAGATCTTCCCCCACTGGCTTTCGACCACGCTGAGATCCTGGACAGCGCTCTCCAAAGGCTTCACTGCAAGCTGAGGTGCGCGCTTCCCGAGGTCGGCCCGGCCCTCGCGCTGCCCGAGGAGCTGACCCTCGGCGAGCTGAACGCTGCTCAACGAGCCATCACTGAGAGGCTGGGGAGGGATGCCCATCGTGGCTAGATCTGAGACAAAGGCTCACCTCGTAGGCCCCTACTCGAAACGAACTGCCCGGCTTGAGTCATCTCTTGGGAGCAGGAGGGAAACAGCTACGAATTGAGCGCACCGGATCGACAGTGAACCTAACGGGGGCTGCCAGTGTACATCTAGTGGTAGACGCGCTCCGGTTCTCGCCGGAGGCATGGAACGGGCTTATCAAGTCATATGGACGCAGGAGACGCTATGGATATAGAGACCGTACAACGTGTTACCAAAAGGATCGTCCAAAACGTCGAGCAAGTGATCATCGGCAAGCGGGACGCGATCGAACTGGTCATCGTCGGCCTTCTGGCGCAAGGTCATATGCTTATCGAGGACGTGCCTGGCGTGGGAAAAACCATGCTGGCACGCTCTCTAGCAAAATCGCTGGGCTGTAGCTTCAGCCGGATTCAGTTCACGCCCGATATGTTGCCCTCGGACGTGACCGGGGTCTCGATCTTCAACCAGAAGACCCGTGAATTCGAATTTCGCCCGGGCCCCGTCATGGCGCAAATCGTGCTCACCGACGAGATCAACCGAGCCACGCCGAAGACCCAGGCCGCACTCTTGGAGGCGATGCAGGAGCTTCAGGTGACCGTCGACGGGATCACCCACCCGCTGCCGGCACCATTCCTCGTTCTGGCAACCCAGAACCCTATCGAGTACGAAGGTACGTTCCCGCTACCGGAGGCGCAACTAGATCGCTTCCTGATGCGCATCCGCCTTGGATATCCCAGGCCAGAGGCGGAGATCGCCATTCTGGAATCACAGCGCTACATCCATCCCGTGACGCAGATTGAGCAGGTCATCCCTGTCGCTGAGCTCCTCTCCGCCCAAGAAGCTCTAAAAGATGTCTATCTGGATACGCTCGTCAAAGAGTACATCGTCGAGATGGTCGATCAGACCCGCCATCACCCCGATATCTACCTGGGAGCCAGCCCGCGCGGATCTCTGGCGCTCTACCGAACCGGCCAGGCCTGGGCAGCGATGCACGGCCGCGACTACGTGCTGCCCGACGACATTAAGAAACTGGCCATACCCACCCTGGCCCATCGACTGATCGTCAGCCCCGCCGCCCGCTTGAAGGACGTCACTGGCGAGACGGTGATGGGGGAAATTCTGGGGTCGCTGCGCGTGCCGGGAGCGGACGTAAGGCCACAGTGAAGAAGCTCTCAACAACTGCACGGCGCCTTTCCACTGGAGGAGCCATCCCAGAAATCTCCCATTCCGGCGAGCGTAGATGATGCGATACCCACGAGCATGGGTAGTTCTCGTTCTCGGGTTGGTCAGCCTGGCTATGGCGCTGGTCACCGGCCGCGAGATGTATTTCCGACTGACGTATCTCCTCGCCGCCACTCTCGTCGCATCTGCCGCCTGGGCGTGGTCATCGCTCCATGGGCTCCAGCTGAAACGCCACACTCGTTCCCAACGCGGCCAAGTGGGCCGTGTTATGGGAGAGTATCTGGCTGTCAAGAACGCGTCGTGGCTGCCGAAGCTGCTGGTGGTCGTCCACGACCAGTCCTCTCTGCCCGGTCATCACGCAGGACACGCCATCCACGGTCTGGGAGCGCACCAGACCTTCGATTGGCGGGTGCGTACGCTGTGCGAGCAACGCGGATCCTTCCAACTCGGACCAATGACCATCGCCGGCCGCGACCCGCTGGGGCTGTTCGAACGCCGACGTACGTTTCCGCAAACGAGCACCATCGTCGTCTATCCAGCGGTTGTACCGGTGAAGAGGTTGCCGCCCCCAATAGGCCCGCTACCGGGTGGGGAGACCCTTCGTCGCCGCACACACCACATCACACCGAATGCTGCAGGCGTACGCGACTATGTGCCAGGCGACAGCCTGTCCCGCATTCATTGGCCGTCTACTGCCCGAAAGAACCAACTCATCGTCAAGGAATTCGAACAGGATCCTATGGCCAACGTCTGGATCTTCCTTGATATGGAGGAAAGCGTACAGGCGACGAAGGCGGACACCAGGAGCGAAAAGGAGAGCCGGGCAGTGGGCGACGAGACGACAGAGAAACCTCTATGGCGGCGCGTCCAGGACTTCCGCTTGAAGCCCAGTACCGAAGAATACGCCATCACCGCAGCAGCTTCCGTGGCGAATATCTCCATTCAACAACGGTACGCCGTGGGATTGGTAGCCTACGGTCAGCGCCGGGAGGTCATCCAACCCGATCGAGAGGAGCGCCAGCAGACCAGGCTCTTAGAGACGCTTGCCATACTCCGAGCAAAGGGACCCATCCCCTTCAGCCAAGTCTTGAGCGGTGAGGGCGGGCGTCTGGCACGAGGAACGACCGTGATTGCCGTCAGTCCATCAACCCGACAAGAGTGGATAGAGGCACTACTCTACCTCAGCGGCCGGGGGCTCCGCGTATTCGCAATTCTAATTGACGCAGCAGGTTTCGGTGGAAGCGCCGGCACGATGTCGCTCAAGAAACGCCTGCTGGCGGCTGGCGTTCCCGCTGTCATCCTGGAAGAAGGAAAGCCTCTCTCGGAAGCCTTGAGCAAGCTGTCGACCCGTCAAGCAGCCCCGCGACCTTAGTCACACCCGGATCAACGGGCCGGCGGATCAAGGTCCTCGTGCCACTTCGCTGAAACCCCTTCACCGCTCTAGCCACTCGGCTGCCACTTTGGGAAGCTGGGTGATCGAGCCGCGACGTATAGCCGGGTCGGGAAGCGACTCCAGAAAGAACGGCCCATAGGA
This sequence comes from uncultured Anaerolineales bacterium, assembly GCA_964514285.1. Classification (GTDB taxonomy): domain Bacteria; phylum Chloroflexota; class Anaerolineae; order B4-G1; family B4-G1; genus SKLM01. Next base: position 64,281 of record CAZEQC010000004.1, read on the forward strand.
CTTGGTCAGCAACCGCTTGTCGAAACATACCACGATACCACGATCTTCTCGAGTTCGGATCAAGCGCCCGAAGCCCTGCAGGAAGCGGAGTATCGTCTCTGGAACAGTGAAGTCCCGGAAAGGCTGGTCGAAGGTTTCCGCTCGCGCGGCAAAGACCGGGTCAGTTGGAACGCTGAAGGGAAGCTTGGCGATGGCCAGGCAGCTGAGGGGATCACCCGGTACGTCCACGCCCTCCCAGAAGCTCCTCGTACCCAGAAGCACACGTCGGTCACCGGTACGGAAGTCCTCCAGGAGCTGCGCACGGGAGATACCTTCCCCCTGTGCCCGAACCGTGATACCCGTCTGAGCCAACGGAGCCTTGATCGCCCGCAGAGTGGCCCGCAGCTGACGATACGACGTGAAGAGAGCCAGCGCCCGCCCCTCCGTGGCGCGGAAAAGCTGGGCCATCCCTTGCGCCACGATCCTTTGGTAGCCCCGCTCACTGGGCTCTGGAACGTCGTCGACGATGTAGAAAAGCGTCGAGTTCTCGTAGTCGAAAGGAGAACCAACCGCCAGCTCGTTGGCGTCCCAGGCATGCAGTCGCTCACGCAGGAAGTCGAAGGTTCCACTGGTGCGCAGGGTGGCCGACGTCAACACGACCGACTGCTTCTTATGAAACAGTTCCTCCTGCACCAAGGGCCCCACGTGAAGAGGGGCCGCGTGGAGGCTGAGGTGATCGCTGTTCGGTCGCATCTCCAGCCAGTAGATCAGAGACGAGGAGGGATCCATAATCATCTGTCCGATCCGTTGACGAACCTCCTCCAGGTGTTGTGCCATCCCTAACATCTGAACCTGGAGCTCATCGGCGTCGGGTAGATCGTAGCTGGCGACTAACTCGTCCAGGCCACCAGCCAGTCTCTCTAGTTCGCGCACCACATCCTTGATGGGCCGATTGACGTCGTCACAGGCAATCTCGATTGAATCCCACGCCGGCTGCACCCGCACCCCCGAGGTGAGGCGCATGCGGAAGGAATAGCGACTGCGCCGATCGCCTTTCTGTTCCTGGGTAAAGGTCTCCAGGCGATCAAAGAAGGTATCCAGCTCATTCAGGGCCTGATCGACGGCTTGCCCGATCTTCCCAATGGAAAGCTCCACCTGGTCCATGATCTTCTCAGGCAAGTCAGCCTGCCGACAACGTCCCAAAACCTGACTCATTAGCCCACTCACCCGGCCGTCAGCCCTCACCTGACCGATTTCACTCAGCAGTCGCCTCACGCTGGTGCGGTCGGTCTCAAAGCCAAGTCCGTTGGTGATGGCCGACTCCAGGTGATGCGCCTCGTCCAATATGAGATAGTCGTACTCCGGAAGCGCCCGGTTCTGCACCGCGACATCGGCCAACAGGAGAGCGTGATTGACGATGATTAAGTGAGCCGCTTCGGCTGCCCGCCGCGCACGATAGAAATAGCAGACGCCGCGCTGGAAGAAGCGACAGCGCTCCGGCTTGCAGCCCTCGTAATCGGCTGAGAGGCGGTGCCACATACTACGTTCCAGCGCAGTGGGCAGGAAGAGTTCATCACCATCACCATCCTCGGTCTCCAGCAGCCAGATCAGTACTTTAGCGAGCACGCGAGCCTGCTCAGGTGAACGAGCACCGCGATGGCGAAGCGCCTGTAACCGAGCAGGGCAGAGATAGTGAGATCGTCCCTTGAGCACCGCTGTCTCGAAGTCGAGTGAGAGTATACGCTCCAGGTCAGGCACATCCTTCTGGTGAAGCTGTTCCTGGAGGTTGATCGTGTTAGTCGAGATGACGACGCGCTCGCCATTCTGGGTGGCCCAGTGGACAGCGGGGACTAGATAGGCCAGAGACTTTCCGACGCCAGTAGGCGCCTCAACCAGTAGGTGACGCCCCTCGTTGAAAGCCTCAGCCACGGAGCGGAGCATCTCCACCTGCTGGGGGCGATACTCGTAGTCCGGGAAATGATCCGCAAACGCACCATGCTCCTCCAACAATGAGGCAAGATAGTCGACGTTGATCGGCTTCTGATCAACAGCCGGCTCAAGCGACTGCACCCGCTCCGAGGCAGCGAAAAGCGGCCCCTCCGGGCCAAGCCGCTCCGGGGTTCTCCTTTGTCGGCCGGACCGGTGAGCCATTTCCTCCAGCGTCTCTTGAAAGAAAGGACAAGCTTTCCAAGAGACCCTTTGTCCGTGGCCGATGATTTCCTTCAACAACCGGGGTGGGAGCTCACACGCCCGCAGGAGCATAGCACGGAAGACACGATAGCTGGCTAGCGCATCGTCCAGCGCTCGATGAGCCCTCTCCAACTCGACATCCAGCATCTGCGCCAAACGCCTCAAGCTGTAGCGGTCAGCGTTGGGCAGAAGGACACCAGCTAACTCAAAGGTATCAAGATGCTCGTTATCGAGTGCCTTTGAGTGCTGCCGCAGAAAGCGGATGTCGAAATCGACGCTATGTCCGATAATCGGGTATTCGCCCACGAAGCTAAGCAAGTCCGGCAGCACATCGTAAAGATGGGGAGCCCCCCTGACGTCCTGGTCGGTAATGCCGGTCAGCGTGGTGATGTCGCGTGGGATGTGACGTCCAGGATCAACAAAGGTGGAGTAGGTCTCCAAGAGTTCATCACGGCGAAATCTCGCTGCGCCGATCTCGATGATGGCGTCGCGCTGGGCATCGACACCCGTGGTCTCTAAGTCCAGGGCCACATAGGTTCGGGGCATGATTCCTCGTTTCTAGGCTGCAAGGGCCTCATTGACTGTCAACAACCAACTACCGTGCCAGACTCAAAAGGGTCACAGTCAAGCGACGGGAGGACATTATACCCCAGCCAATGAGCACGGCAAGAAGCACAAAGGGAACCCGCAGCTCACTCTCACAGCCTGAAGACCACAAGCGAGATGCACGAACAGGAAACTCACTTACCAGGTCGACCAGGCGACAAGACACTCTCTGACCGCAGACGAAGCCCGGCAAGCGGAGAGCGCGCAAGAAGCATCGCTGTTTGACACCCCCCAGCACCTATGATATAGTAGAGTTCATCGTCGGGGAAGGAAATCCGTAGGCCCTGTATGCTGACTCCGGCGCATCATCGAGGATAGCATCGGCCACGCATAACGCGGCATCGGAAGGCAGGGATCGGGAAAGCCGAGTGCCTTTGCTAGAGCATTAAGGAGTTTGAATGGCGAAGTCAAGGACGGAACGATTGGTGGATCGGTTGCGCAACCTGCAGATGAGCACCCCGGACGTAGAGGCCTCGGCCCTCGTCAGCGTTGACGGGTTGATCATAGCCTCAGCCCTTCCGGCTGGCGTCGAGGAGGACCGAGTCTCCGCGATGTCTGCCGCGATGCTCTCCCTGGGTGATCGGATCTCCAGTGAACTGGGACGGGGCACTCTCAGCCAGGTCTACGTCAAGGGAGACCAAGGCTATGTCATCTTGATGTCCGTGGGCGAAGAAGCGGTGCTCACCGTCTTGGCTCACCAAGAAGCTAAACTGGGACTTGTCTTCCTGGATATGCGCCGTACAGCTGAGGATCTGGCTACCTTGCTTTGACAATTGACCGTTAACGACGTACCCAAGAGACGCAAGAGATTCAACTGAGACGACGATCGCACCTATTTCCAGGGAGGGTCGCGCAAGTGGCTCTCCCTGTTTCTTGTATCAGGCGTTGGCCCATCAGACAACAGCTCCAAACCTATGAATCGAACAAGGAAGTACATCTTCTGCACCGGTGGTGTGCTCAGCGGCGTGGGCAAAGGCGTGACGGCCGGATCGGTCGGCCGCATCCTCAAAGCTCGTGGCGCCAGCGTATCCATTCAGAAGCTCGACCCCTACATAAACGTGGACCCTGGGACTATGTCCCCATACCAGCATGGCGAGGTCTTCGTCACCAATGATGGTGCCGAGACCGATCTCGACCTTGGGCACTATGAGCGTTTTATCGATGAGAACTTGACCCAGGCCAGTAATGTCACGACCGGCCAAGTCTACGCAGAGATCATCGCCCGAGAGCGCCGAGGAGACTTCCTCGGGGGAACGATCCAGGTCATTCCTCACATCACGGACGAGATCAAACGGCGTATCGCTCTGGTCGGCGAACAGACCGATGCCGAAGTGGTGATCGTCGAGGTAGGCGGCACCGTCGGCGACATTGAGGGCCTCCCTTTCCTCGAGGCATTGCGTCAGATGCGGCAGGATGTGGGACGACACAATACGTTCTACATCCACGTCACCTTCCTGCCGCACATCGGCGCCACCGACGAACTGAAGACCAAACCAACTCAGCACAGCGTGCGCGAGTTGCGATCGCTCGGCATCCAACCTGACGCCATCATCGCTCGCGCCGACCATCCGGTGGATGAATCTTTGCGCGACAAAATCTCCCTCTTCTGTGACGTCGAACGCCAGGCCGTGATCCCACTGGTGACCACCCCTGTGTTGTACGAAGTTCCGTTGCTGCTGGAAGAGGCCGGTTTTGGTGACTTCATCGCCGAGCGTCTTCAACTCCAGGTTGAGAAACCCAACCTGGAGGAGTGGCGCCACCTTGTCAACCGCATCCGAACGCCGAAGCCATCCCTGCCCATAGCCATTGTCGGTAAGTACGTTGAGCTTCACGACGCCTACATGAGCGTCAGCGAGGCGTTGGACCACGCAGCCCTGGCTCACGGCTGGGATGTGGGCCCACGCTTTGTCAGCTCTGAGGATCTTGAACGGGGGCGTGGATGGGATCGACTAAGAGGGGTGGCCGGCATCGTGGTACCTGGAGGCTTTGGCGAGCGAGGCATCGAGGGCAAGGTTGACACAGCCCGCTGGGCGCGTAAGAACAAGGTTCCATACCTGGGACTATGCCTTGGCCTGCAGGTCATGATCATCGAGCTTGCTCGCCATGCCCTGGGAAGCGAAGAGCCCAACAGCACTGAGTTCGACGCTCGTACCGAGTATCCGGTCATCGATCTTATGCCCGAGCAACGGTCGATCGTGGACAAGGGCGGAACTATGCGACTTGGTCTCTATCCGTGTCAGATGAGGCCGGGAACCAAAGCGGCACGAGCCTATCAGGAACGGCTGGTTGAGGAACGGCATCGTCACCGCTTCGAGGTCAACAACACCTACCGCGACATGCTCTCGGATGCCGGCCTGGTTTTCAGCGGGCTATCACCTGATGGGCGCTTGGTGGAGATCGGGGAGCTGGAAGACCATCCCTTCATGCTGGGCAGCCAGTTCCACCCAGAATTCAAATCTCGCCCAACACGTCCCCATCCCCTTTTCAAAGCCTTCGTCGGTTCAGCCATAGAGTACTATCGTTCCAAGGCAAGCGAGGTCTCAGCAGAGCCGAAAGCTCGGGCAACCAGAAGCACGACCGCTGGAACGTAGATTCCTCCCCGATGCAGCACTCTCAAGACCGAAGCTACCTTGGCAGCCGTCCTTCCCCACCCCGCCTGGGTGCCGCCCTCGGCCGCCCCGGCAGCAAGTTGTCAAAACCACCCCTTCATGTTAGGATACTAGCCATTGGGCTATTACAATGGTCGCTTTCCGCTCTCGGACACTGAGCTGGGGGCAGCTACCGTGGAAAGAAGGAGGTTCACGACGTGCGTAGTTATGAAATGGTTTTCATCGTCCGTCCCGATCTGGAGAGGGACGAACTGGACGACGTCGTCAAGGACGTCGGAGGGCTGATTGAGAGAAATGACGGAGAGGTTACAAAGGTCGAGCCCTGGGGATTGCGAAAGCTCGCCTACCCCATCAAGAAACATCAGGAAGGGCGATACCTTTTGATGACGTTCGAGTTGGAACCGAGCAACGTAGCTGAGCTTGAACGCGTGCTCAGGCTCAAAGAGACTGTGATCCGCCATCTCGTCATTCGACTTGAGTCTTAAGACTGGGAAGCCTGAGTGTCATGGCCAGGAGCTTGAACAAGGTTATGGTGATTGGGAAGGTTGGACGCGCCCCTGAGATGCGCTATATGCCCAGCGGTCGTCCCGTGACCTCGTTCAGTGTCGGTGCATCCCGCTCACTTGAGGATAGCGAGGGCAACCGACGCGAAGAGACCGAGTGGTTCAACGTCGTCGCCTGGGGGGACTTGGCCGAGAAATGCAAGAAAGAGCTTCAGGCGAACGACCAAGTGTATGTCGAAGGAAGGCTCCAGACACGACGGTGGGAGACCGGCGGCAGTAGCCGCTTCCGTGCCGAGTTGGTAGCCAAGGAGATGATCCGCTTGAATCACTCCGATGATGAGTCCGTCTCAGACGAGACTGCCAATACTGACTGATGATCGATTCTTGGCGCAGACTTCTGCTGCGCTTGACCTAGTACCAAGTAGGAGGATGTATGAGTCCGTGGTATAGAAACCGACGCAGAACCTGTTACTTCTGTGAAGAGAACGTTGATTACGTCGATTACAAGGACGTTGACACGCTTAGGCAGTTCTTGACCGATCGAGGCAAGATCCGGTCGCGAAGACAGACCTCAACCTGTGCGCAACATCAGCGTCAGCTTGCCCGAGCCGTCAAGCGTGCGCGCCACCTGGCGTTGCTGCCCTTCGTGGGCTAAGCGCGAAAGCGTCTCTTCAGGAGATCAAGCAGGAAGGCCCTCGATTAGCCTGGGCCTTCTTTTATTTTGCATCTTGTTCAGACGGAGAGGTGAAGAGGATGACCAAGAGAGTTAAACGTACCCCCAAGCAGCAATTGACGCGCAAACAACGCTCCCGCCTCGAAGAAGAGAGACGGATGGAGAGGTTTCTCATCTGGGGCGTGAGCATCGTGGCCATCTTGATTGTCGGCGTCTTGGGCTACGGTGTCGTGGCCGAGAAGATCATCGAGCCCCGCGAACCTGTCGCTGTCGTCGATGAGACACCTATTACGACATCTGAGTTTGAAGCTCGGGTGAAGTTTAGGCGTTTGCAGCTCATGAATCAGATGAATTACCTCTACCAACAGCAGCAGTCTATGGCTGCTCAAGGGTCAGGATCAGAATCGAGTGGAGGATCCATTCAGGAGTACCTCCAGCAGCAGATCAGCAATCTACGGTCGGAGCTGGCCCCAGAGAATACCGAATCCCTGGGGAAGCAGGTACTAGACCAGATGATCCAAGAGGAACTGGTGCGACAAGAGGCCGAGCGTCGCGACATCGAGGTCACAGCCGAAGAGGTTCAAAGCCAGATTCACGAGAGTTTCGGATATGACCCCGACGCCACACCACCGCCGACGGTCTCACCCCCGGTGACATCGACGCAATCATTGACGGCGTCACAGCCGACCCCAGCACCCACGCCAACGCAGATGACGGAGGCAGACTTCCGCGAGATGTACAATCAGTATATGCAAGAGGGCCTAAAACCTCTGGGAATCTCCGAGCAGCAGTACCGTTCTTGGATGAAGGTCTCACAGCTCACGGAGAAACTTCAGGCAGATATGAAGGAAGAGCTTCCTCAAAAAGCTGAACAGGTCAAGTTGCGCTTCTTGAGTGTAAGCAGCGAGGAGCGAGCAAACGAGCTCTTGCAACGCCTGGACAGTGGCGAAGACTTCCAAGCCCTAGTGGAGGAGATCCAGGCGGACGAGGAATCCCCCGGCTCCAGCAGCGAGTTGGGCTGGCTGCCTCAGGAGACCCTAGCGGATCGACTCGGCGAGGAGACAGCGACCACGGTTTTCAATCTAGAGGTTGGAGAGCACACCGAGCCGCTGACACTGGGGGAACAAGCACAGAGCCACTACATCTTCAAGGTGATGGGACACGAGGAACGAGCGTTGGAGGACAACATTCTTGAGCAGATGGCTCAGGAGAAGTTCCAGTCTTGGCTGGAAGCGGAGCAGTCGCTCGTTGAACGGAAGTCAATCGCAGGCCGTGTACCCACGGAGCCGTAGTCTGGCCGCTCTACCGTGTGGCTAAGTGATTTCGAGCCCCCAAGATACCCTTGGGGGCTCGACTGTTTAGCCAATGTGCCGCTCCGCTTAGCCAATGTGCCGCTCCGCTTAGCCAATGTGG
>CAZEQC010000004.1:72353-113594 GCA_964514285.1 uncultured Anaerolineales bacterium
TTAGCCAATGTGCCGCTCCGCTTAGCCAATGTGCCGCTCCGCTTAGCCAATGTGGCGCTTCGCTTCTATGACGTTAGAGAGGCTCTCGATCTTGGTCAAGACCCGGCTGAGCTGCCCAATGTCGCTGATTTCGAGCGTGATGTAGAGCGTAGCGATGTTCTTGTCCCGGCTCACGTTGACGGCCGACATATTGATCTTCTCGTTGCTGATCTCACCTGCTATCTCGTGGAGCAGTCCTGTGCGATCATAGGCCCTGATATGAGCTGCCACAGGGACCGTCTGCGGTTCCGAACCCCAACTGACGTCAATTAGGCGATCCTTGTCATTCACGCGCAACACATTGAGACAATCACGCCGATGCACAGTAACCCCCCTACCCCGTGTGACGTATCCGACGATTTCCTCACCCGGCAACGGACTGCAACACTTGGCGAGACGGGTCATCAATCCGCCAGTTCCCTGCACCTGGATGCCCTCGACGGACTGCGGGAGAGATGGAGGCTCGACCGGCAGCAGCTGCTTCTCCTCTTGCGCGCCCAGCTCGGCAATCTTGCTGGCTATCTGCTGCGTGTTGATATCGCCGAAGCCAACGGCGGCGTGGAAATCCTCGACACTGTCGTACTCAAAGAGGTCAGCGACCTTTTCGTGACTGATGCGCTCCATGCCAAGGTGCTTCAGCTCTCGATCGACAACCTCCCGTCCCTGAACGATATTCTTCCCACGATCCTGTTCACGGAACCAGCGCCGGATCTTGGAGCGAGCCCGAGAGGTCTTCACGTAATTCAGCGCCGGATTCAACCAATCACGACTCGGTGACGCCTGCTTATCGGTGATGACCTCCACGCGGTCCCCGGTCTTCAGCTGGTAATCCAGCCCCACCCATCTATCGTTGACCTTGGCTCCGCGACAGCGGTGACCGACCTCTGTATGGATGTAGTAGGCGAAATCGATGGGCGTTGCCCCAGCGGGGAGGTCGATAATATCGCCTTTGGGCGTGAAGATGTAGACACGATCCTGGAAAATATCCGTCTTCATCGCGTCCACGAACTCGCTGGCATCGGTCAACTCTCGTTGCCACTCTACGAGTGACCGCATCCAGGCTATCTTCGTATCGAACGAGGGGTCGGGCTTGCCGCTGTTCTTGTAGCGCCAATGAGCGGCAACGCCGTACTCTGCGATACGATCCATTTCCCGCGTGCGGATCTGCACCTCAAGTGTCTTCCCGTCTTCAGCAATCACCGCCGTGTGCAGACTCTGATAGCCGTTATCCTTGGGAGTAGCTATATAATCATCAAACTCCCCCGGGATTGGCTTCCAGAGGCCGTGCACCAATCCCAGGATGCGATAGCAATCAGGCTCGTCTTCCGTGATGACGCGGATGCCACGTACATCGTACACCTGCTCAAACGGGACATTCTTACGGAGCATCTTCCGGTAGATGCTATACATATGTTTCGGGCGTCCCTCTATCTCCGCCTCGAACCCCTCGTCCGCCATTCGCTCCCGAAGAATCTGAATATAGTGTTCAATGCTATCCTCGCGATCTGGGCGGCGCTCAGCGATCAGGTCCTTCATCCAGTGATACGTATCGCCATCGAGATACCGAAAGCTAAGATCCTCCAGCTCCCATTTCCACTGCCAGATCCCCAAGCTGCTGGCTAGCGGGGCGAAGATCTCCTGGGTCTCACGAGCAAAAGCCCGCCGTCGCTCCTCATCGAGCGGGTCAAGCGTGCGCATGTTATGCAATCGATCAGCCAGCTTGATGATCACCACGCGAATATCCTCGGCCATAGCGACGAACATCTTGCGCAGGCTCTCCGCCTCCCGATCCACGGAGTCTTCCATGCCGACATCGGTGAACCGATCGTCGACTTGCTGCTTCTCCATCTGCTCTAGCTTGGTCACACCATCGACCAAGGCCGCGATGTCCGGGTTGAAGGTCGTCGCTAACTCATCTAGACCGATTCCCGTATCCTCCACGACGTCGTGGAGGAGTCCGGCGGCGATGGTATCCGAACCCATCCCGATATCAGCCAAAAGAAGCGCTACGGAGAGAGGATGTTGAATATAGGGCAGACCAGAGTCGCGATTCTGACCCTCGTGAGCCTCTTCAGCCAGAGCATAGGCTCGCTCAATGAGCGCCTTGGTGTCTCCATCTCGCTGACGCAGGGAGACGCGCTCCAAGATATCTGACAGGTCAATGCTCTCTTTGTTCGTATCTGTTCTCATGACTACCTCTGCGACCACGAGAGGGAACGCCCTAGCCACCAAGGTCAGACGAGCGGAGACCTATGCCACGGTTCGCCGTAGAGGGGGTGTGGGGCGTCGCTGCCCAATGGACTATGGTCAAAGTATAATGCGTTCGCAGAATTTGTCAACGAAAGCCCTTGGCTGTATAGTGATAGGGGACGTTAGAAAGGAGGATGAAAAGATGAGAGTCATAACAGGTAAAGCAAAGGGACACAGCCTCAAATCGGTCCCAGGCGACATCACACGGCCCATCACAGATCGGGCTAAGTGCGCGCTTTTCAGCATCATTGGCAATCTGGTGATCGATTCACGTTTCCTGGACCTCTTCGCAGGTACTGGTCAGGTCGGTATCGAAGCCCTGAGCCGAGGTGGAGAGGAAGCGGTCTTCGTTGAGAGAGCAAAGCCAGCTCTCCAGACCATCCAAGAGAACCTGGAACACACCAGATTGGAGGAGGGAGCTCACGTCGTCCATAACGATGTGTTCGACTTTCTGCGCCGCGAGCCGGATCCTTTTGACTTCATTTATGTAGCCCCACCGCAATACGAGGAACTGTGGATTAAGACGCTCCGACTACTCGATGAGAAACCTGGGTGGATCGCTGACGACGGATGGGTTATCGTCCAGATCGATCCCCTGGAGTACGAGGAGCAAGCGCTGAAGCACTTGGGCCTCTTCGATCAACGCTCCTACGGCGGCGTGATGCTCTGCTTCTACGCCAAGTATCAGGAGTGACTAACGCTCTGCACGTCAGCCGAGAACCACCCACGTCAAAAAGCCAGGCGCTCGAGCGCCTGGCTTTTTGATCTAAAGGCTAAAGGTCCTTACGTGCCTACATAGGTGGCATGCCGCCGCCCGGCATACCGCCACCCGGCATACCGCCGCCACCCGGACCGCCCTCGTCGCCCTTCTCGGGCAAGTCGGTGATCAAAGCCTCGGTGGACAGGACCATCGCCGCAATGGAAGCAGCGTTCTGCAAGGCCCCCTTTGTTACCTTGGCCGGATCAATGATGCCCCGCTCGACCATATCCGCGAAGTCACCCTCCAGCACGTCATAGCCGATGCGATCGCTGTCCTCTTCCTTCTGCATCCGCCGCACAGCGTCAAGGATCACAGCGCCATCCTCGCCAGCGTTCTCAGCGAGCTTGCGGAGCGGCATCTCCAGTGCCTTGCGCAGGATCGTCACGCCGGTCTGCTCATCCGGGAAGGTCAACTCGACGTCATCGAGAGCGGAGATCGCGTTAATCAACGCCACGCCACCACCCGGCACGATACCCTCTTCGACCGCAGCTCGCGTCGCCGACAGCGCGTCTTCGACGCGGTGCTTCTTCTCTTTCAACTCTGTCTCGGTCGCCGCACCAACGCGGATCACGGCAACGCCGCCCGCGAGCTTGGCCAAGCGCTCCTGAAGCTTCTCACGGTCATAGTCCGATGTGGACTTCTCAATCTCGACCTTGATCTGCTCCATGCGCCCCTTGATGTCGTCATCGGTGCCTCTGCCACCGATGATGGTCGTCTCGTCCTTCGTGGAGACAACCTTCTCGGCCCGGCCGAGATCCTCCATCGTCGTGCTTTCAAGGGTGCGACCCTCTTCCTCGGTGATCACGTGCCCACCGGTGAGGATTGAGATATCCTTCAGCATAGCCTTGCGGCGATCGCCAAATCCAGGCGCCTTCACAGCCAGGACGTTGAGCATACCACGCAGCTTGTTCAACACCAGCGTGGCCAGCGCCTCGCCGTCGACGTCCTCAGCGATGACGATCAAGTCACGGTTACCCTTCTGGACCAGCTTCTCCAGAACCGGCACCAGGTCCTGAGCTGCTGAAATCTTGTCATCGTGGATAAGGATATAGGGTTCCTCAATGACCGCCTCCATCGTTTCCTGATCAGAGACGAAGTAAGGCGAGAGATAACCGCGATCAAATTGCATACCCTCGACGTACTCGATCTCGAATTCGAGACCGCGGGATTCCTCGACGGTGATGACGCCGTCCTTACCCACCCGGTCCATAACCTCAGCGATAACCTCACCAATCTCCCGATCCTGCGCAGAGATGGCGGCAACGTTCGCAATCGCATCCTTGGTCGTCAATGCAATAGACTGCTCGTCGATGTTCCCAGCAATCGCTTCGGACGCGGCCAGGATGCCCCGCTTAAGCAGCATCGGGTTGGCGCCGGCGGCAACGTTCTTCATGCCCTGCGTGATAATGGAGTGGGAGAGAAGTGTCGCCGTGGTGGTGCCGTCACCTGCGATATCGTTCGTCTTGGTCGCGGCCTCCTTCAGCAACTGAGCACCCATGTTCTCGAAGGGCTGCTTCAATTCGATTTCCTTGGCCACCGTCACACCGTCGTGGGTGATGGTTGGAGCACCCCACTGCTTATCAAGGGCGACGTTACGGCCCTTGGGGCCCAACGTGGTCACGACCGCGTTCGCCACCGTGTCAATACCGCTCTTCAATGAGCGTCGGGCTTCTTCACTAAAAACTAACTGTTTTGCCATCTTGATTCCTCCTCAGAAAAATCTCTTATCAGAAAACCTCAGCAGGCTACTCAATCTTGGCGAGGATGTCACTCTCTTTGAGAATGAGGATTTCCTTGCCTTCTTCGGTCTTGAAGCCTGTGCCAGCGTACTTGGAGAACACAACCGTATCCCCCGCCTCAACGTCCAAGGGGATCCGGTTACCCTGCTCATCCCGATTGCCAGGGCCTACGGCTAGAACCTCGCCCTGCTGTGGCTTTTCCTTGGCGGTATCGGGCAATACCAGTTCGCCACCGGCAAAGGTCTCAACGTCCTTCTCGATCGGTGCGACCACCACTCGAGAGCCCAACGGCTTGATATTAACGGTCATCTTGTCACCTCCTGCGCTTAGCGTATTAGCAAACGACGAATCTCTTTAGCACTCAGCGGATGAGAGTGCTAACTTGCGTTTAATCATACCATGCGTCTAAGAGATGTCAAGACCCATGCCCGGTCAGTAAGGGGGCTCAAATCCATTCATATACCTTTCTTACCCTATACCCCCTCGCTCACACAGCACAGAACCCGCTGCGCGGACTCAGCGGGTTCTTTATATCTCTGATGTCACGGCTGAATCGTCCCGTGTCTACGACGACAGGATCTTCCGCAACTCCTCTCTGATCTGCATTTTGGCTTCTGCTACATCGATCTCCTGCGCAGCAGCGACCTCACCAGCGACGAACATCAGTGCCTCCTTATAAATCCGCTTCCCCCGCGTCGTCAGGTGGTCCTCTTCCTTCTGTCGCCAGGTCAGATCCCTCAGTACCTCAGCCACCTGAAAGATATCCCCAGCGTGAAGCTTGTCCCGCAAGAACTTATGGCGCGTCTTATGGTTCGACGGCAACTCCTCTGGATCGGAGCGCAGGACATCCCATACCTGCTCCACCTCGGACTGCCGAATCGCCAGCCGAAGCCCCAGTTCGTCCGCCTCCTCAATCGGGATCATCAGCTTAAGGCTTGGTTCCCGCCCCAGCAACTCGATCTGATAGTATTGGCTGCTGCTACCTTGCCACTCACGTTCCTGGATATTTACGACTACACCAACACCACGCGTAGGATGAACAATAGCATCCCCCGTATTGAACATCTCACTTCCTCCTACTTGTCTGCTGTGAACTCCCCCTTGGGCACAGAAGCTCACGTTCAGGGCCAGACCTATCAGCCAAGGGTAGAGACCCCTTCATAGATATCGACGCCACCCACTGCCCGAACACCCTCTGAGGGTAACCGGCACGGATAAAGACGATATGAGTCAATCAATTGGCAGTCATACCAGGTAATGTTCAACAGCAGGACTCTGATTCAGCTCTTATGAGAACGAGTCCAGACGACGATATCGTGCGTGGTAGCAACCCACCGTCTCTCCGCTTGCCCAGCGAGGCCCTGTCCGTCTCACGACGAACGCAACAGCCAAACGCCGCGTTCACGGACTTGCCCGCCCTAGAAGAGGACAAAACGATCACCCATCAGCCGGCACCCCGTTCATAGGTCCTAGATCTGGATCGAGGCGGATTCCAAGCCGGTAACTGTTCATCTGCTGCTCCCAGCGGATCCGTGATCGGCACTCTTGGGCGCAAAATCGCCGGATTGCGAATCCGGCTAGAGCATGAGACCCACAAGGTGAATAGTTACCCAAGCCGTATGCGAATGCGGCCCCTCTGTCGTGCCCCCTTAGCGGACAAGCCAGAGAGTTGGTTATTCAGTTTTCTGCGTCAGCTCAATGTCGTTCAGCCTGCCGACTGCCGTCCTAGCGCTTCCTCACGAATGAACGACGACGACTTCCTGAGCCCGGGGACCTTTATCAGCTTTCTCGACCCCAAACTCGACGGTGTCGCCTCGCCTCAACCAATAGGCATCCATTCTGTCGCGGAAGTCATTCATATGCACGAAGACGTCAGGCTTCCCATCATCTCGTCGAATGAAACCATATCGCTTTTGATGATCGAACCACTTGATATTCCCTGTTACTCGATCAGACACTTTGCTCATACTCCTTATATGATCAGCTTAATTGACTTGTTTGAACGTCTCATATGCTTTGAACGTCACGTACTTCGACCTTCCTCTAGATCAACAACCGCTTGTTCATAGGAAGGCAACGGCTCAGGATCGCCAGGAGCCCCTGGATAGTCCAAGCTGAACACCAGGGGTTGATCTGGTGGTGCCATGCCGCGATTCAGCCGTTCCACAATAGCCCGCGCTCCCAACCCAGCGACCATGTCACGGCGACCGTCCGCCGAGACTGTGGACCGCATGTTGACCAACCGGAAGAGTGGGGACAGGAGAGCTGGAACGATCCAGGTCTCGCCATCCTCCTTTCGCGTGACGTCGAACAGGGCCACATCATCGGTCCCGTCCGTCGCCAATCGTATCTCACGCAACTTAATCTGATAGGCCGACATCCCTTATCCCTTAATCTCCACGTTAAGCGCCTCTGGACCCTTCGGTGAATATCGCATATGGAAGCGAGCGGCTTGTCCCTTCTCCGGCACGCCACCAGCCGCCTCTAGAAGCTGTTGCTGGTGGAAGAACACGTCCTTGTCTTCCTTGATCGTAATGAAGCCGTAGTGCTTGCGCGGGCTGAACCACTTCACCCTTCCCTCTTTCTTGGGCAAGGGCCCCGCACCCAAGAAACAAGTCGGGCATAGCACCGGAATGACCAGTCGTCTGCCCCACCGCAGGAGAAAGTCGCGATAGGTAGCAGTCAGCACAAAACCTCGCCCACAGCGCTGACACACAATGACATTGAGCTCGTCTCTCATCATAAGACGACCGATCCTACATCACTCGATCATCAAAGGCCTCTTCCTGAGGCACAAAAGCCGCATTTGGAACCCCACGAAGGCTAAGGGCCAGCCGCCGTCTCGGTGAATCGATGTTCAGAACGCGGACCTTGATCGGCACGTTATGGCCCAACCTCGCAAAAGTTGATTTGCCACTAGGCATCTCAGAGGTGTGGACCAAGCCCTCTACACCCTGACCGACGTCCACGAAAGCGCCGAAATCGACGACATTCGTGACACGCCCCTCGACGACTTGATCCACCTCCAGTTCTCCAACCACGACTGGCCACGGATCAGGTAGCATACATTTGCGACTGAGTTCGATGCGCTCTCGCTCCCGATCCACACTTAAGACCTTCACCTCAACCTCGTCACCAACATCAAGCACGTCACTAGGGTGGTCCAGATGCCGCCAATCCAACTCAGAAATATGAACCAAGCCGTCGACGCCACCCAGATCCACAAAAGCACCGTAGTCCACTAGGTTTCGCACGATCCCCGTGCGTTCGTCATCCTCGCTCAATTCGCTGAGCAATTCCTGACGACGACGGCGATTTGCAGCGCGCTCCGATAGAATCAACCGCCGGCGACGCTGCTCTACCTCAAGAACAGCGAGTGTCAGCGTCTGCCCAACCAAATCACACTTCGCCTCTCGAAGGCGTTCACCGCGTAACCCCGGCGGCACAGAGGCCAGGTGTGAGTTCGGCACAAAACCATGCAGCCGCCCAAAGGAGACCAGGACGCCACCACTGTTCACACCCGTGACGTCACCCTCGCAGGTCTCTTCGTCATCCAAGAGCTCTCTCGCACGCAGCCAATCCTCTTGAGCCAGTCCTTGATTCAACGAAACGATAATGCCGTCGCCGCCCGGGCGCGTATCCCGTATCCTAACAGGCACACGGTCTCCAGCTTGTAGACCGGCTCGGAAGCCGTCATCCAGGAGTTGCAGGTCCTCACGAGGGACAACACCGTCGCGCTTGACGCCCAGGTCGACGAGCAACTCGTCGCCAGTAACGAAGAGGACAACAGCCTCGCATATGTCACCACGTTTGGGGCGTATATAGTCGTAGTCGCGCTCAATCAACGCTGAGAGCTGCTCTTGGATGTCCGTACGTGGTTGCCCCATCGAGCTAATATCCGTACTTCTGTTCTTCCTTCTGCCGGCGCTTACGTTCACGGCGGATCGCCTTGCGGCGCGCGATGCGTTTCTTCTCACTCTCAGAAACGTAGTATCGCTTCTTCTTCACAGTGCTCAGGATTCGGGATCGAGCGACCTTCTTCCGGAATCGCTTGAGCAAGCTTCGCTGTGACTCTCCTGGTCGTAGTTCAACCTTTGTCAACGCTATTTCACCTCCTTTCAAACCTCCTATCAACGATCACACGATCTATGACGTCTCGACATCATGGCGCATGGACATTCAGCCCGCATCAGATCGGGCGCACTCGATACAAAGCGTGGCGTCGGGCAAGACAGCCAGCCGATCAGGATCGATCAGAGCGCTACAACGCTCGCATAGGCCGTACGTACCCTGGCTGATCCGCGACAACTGCTGCTCGAGACTGCTGGCCCGCTTCTTGAGATCACTTAACATGGCTTGGTCAAGTTCCCATCGTGTGATGGATGGATCTCCCTTGCCCATGCCATAGTCAGGTTTCTCTTCAAGCCCTTCCTCAAGCTTCTCAATCTGTCTACGCAGCTCCTGCAACTCGCTCTGGAGCTCCTGCGCCTCATCAGACGTCTTCTCAACTACCATAATCCACAAACACGCACAGACTTGGTCAGCCGCCAACCATGCTATGGTCTTGGCCAAACCAAGTCCGATTCAGGAACGTCAGTATAGGAACTGAGAACGCGTCTCAGAACAGACCTCACACCATTAGAGGCCCTGAAATGTCCTGCCAGAATTCAATAAAACGCCGTCAGCCTTCCGCTTCACACCCGGTCAAGCTCACGCTGAATTCTCGTGTCGAGCAGTCACGATCCGCTCGACATCGAACCTGGAGGTATCCGACGAGACCAGAGGTTTCGGCGACCCTCAACGCAAATCTACAACTGCAACTATGCAGCCTTAACGCGATACTATATTATAGCACAAATTCTCGATCTGACAATTCAAACCGACAAGAGAAGGTCGTCTCGGCCCACCCGACGACCTCACGGTTGATGCTGGCCTATGGGCAGCTTCCCTCATCAATCACCCAAGCTCAGAGATGATCTTTGATCGCCTCGGCGACAGAACGAGGCATCCGAGGGACAGCGTCGAGCTCATCCAGGCTCGCCGCCCTTATGGCCTCCAAGGAACCAAATGTCTTGAGAAGTGCTTTCCGCCGTGCAGGACCCACCCCAGGGATGGTCTCCAGTTGAGAAGCCAGCCCAGCCCTGCGACGTCGTCCCCGATGGTGTCTGATAGCAAAGCGATGCGCCTCGTCCCGCACACGCTGCACCAAGAAGAGCCCCTGAGAGCGGCGCGGCAACAAGACCGGTTCTGAACGGCCCGGTAGATAGATCTCCTCACGCTGCTTGGCCAGGGCCGCTACCGGTACGGTGTCCAGAAGATCCAGCGACGTCAGCACCTCCATCGCCACCGCCAACTGTCCCTTCCCTCCATCCACCAGAAGCAGATCTGGGAGTTTCGCCCAGCCTTTGATGTCCCGCGTGCCCAGCATCTCCTCCGACCGTGCGATCTCCCAGCGGTGGAAGCGGCGCTCCAGCACCTCGCGCATACTGGCGTAGTCGTCCTGCCCCTCTACATCACGGATCTTGAAGCGCCGATAGTGGGACTTGCGCGGTACTCCTTGGACAAAAACCACCATGCTACCGGTCGTCTCACGGCCCTGCGTCGTAGAGATGTCATAGCACTCAATGCGAGATGGCGTCTTAGAAAGTCCCAACGCCCCCTCAAGCTCCGCCAGAGCCCGTTCTTGCTTGTGGGCGTCAGCTTGCCACTGAACCTTCAGCGCGGCCAACGTCTCGGCAGCGTTCTCAGCTGCCATTTTTACCAGTTCCCTCTTCTTCCCACGTCGAGGCACCCGCAAGACCACCTTGTCACCACGTTTCTGCCTCAGCCAGCGTTCAATAATCAGCGCCTCGTCGACCTCTTCAGGCAGTAGAACCTCTGGAGGAACGTAAGCCGCCTCCTCGTAAAACTGCTTCAGGAAGGCGGTCATCACCTGGCGGTCATCCTCTTCACGCGTCCCTTCAAGCACGAAATACTCGCGCCCTAGGAGTTTCCCGCCTCTGATGAAAAAGATCTGCACACAGGCGTCGTCCTCCTGGCGAGCGAAGGCGATGACGTCCTGATCGGCGCCAGCGAGCGAGACCACCTTCTGCTTCCTGACAACGCTCTTCACGGAACGCAGTTGATCGCGCAGCGAAGCGGCCTGTTCGAAATCCCAGGCATCAGCCGCAGACGCCATACGCTCCTCAAGGTCAGCGATGACCTCTTCTCCGTGGCCCTCGAGAAAACGAATCAGTCCTTGAATCATCGCCCGGTAGTCGCTCTTGGAGACCGCACCGATGCAAGGTCCCAGACAACGCTTTATCTCATAATAGAGGCACGGCCGTTCATCCTCACCGGTTACATCGCGGTTACACGTCAGATAGGGAAAGGACCTGCGCAATAGATCAAGGGTCTCATGAACGGCGGCGGAGGACGTATACGGGCCGAAATAGCGGCTGCCATCACGTTCAATGCGCCGCGTGATAGTCACCTTAGGATAGGACGCAGACAACCCAACCTTGATGTAAGGATATCGCTTGTCATCCTTGAAGCGTACGTTGTAGCGAGGGCGATGCTTTTTGATCAGATTCGCCTCGAGGATCAGCGCCTCGAGCTCCGAATCGGTGACGATGAACTCCAGGTCAGCGATCTCCCCGACCAAGGCCCGGGTCTTGGGATTCTCCTGGGCCGAGGCATGGAAGTAGGAACGGGTGCGGCTGCGGAGATCGACGGTCTTGCCCACGTAGATGACGCTGTCGTCGGCGTCATGCATCAGATAGACGCCCGGTCTATGAGGCAAAGACTCGACTTGATTCTTAATATGCTCGGCTATCTCAATCATCACACACACAACTAGGCAAAGGGACACAGACAACCTGGCTCCCTGCCGATACATTGTAACGTAACGGGATGGGCAAGGCAAGCAAACTTAACCCAAGGCTTCATCGACAGGACGGTGTGGACAGGATAAGCTGGGCATCGAGCCAAGTGAGGAAGCTAAGGCAGACGGAGACGGTTCAAGGAAACCTATGGCCGACAACCACTGGATCCCAGAGCGCACGCCCCCACCAGGTGTACACGCATCGAGCGAGGGATAAGACGCTCCAGGAGACACGCCAGGCGAAACAACGGCTCATTGAAGGCCAAGTACGTTGGGTCACCGACGTAACGCATCGAAACTTGCTTGAAGCCGGCATCCCTGGCCAAGCATTTGATCCGCTCGGAGCTGTTCGCCCGGTAGAAAGCTGGGAAGATATCCGGTTCGGCGCGGTCGTAAAGGCGATCAACCACGCGACCCCGCGTCCAATGGAGCGCTTGATTAAGCATGAGGAGAGGGTGACGCACGTTTGGCGTGAGAAAGATGAACTTTCCATCGGCTCCCAGCACGCGACCGACCTCCACAAAGGCATCCAATGGGCTACTCAGATGCTCCAGCACCCACGAACAGCAGACCACATCGAACGCCCCATCGGCGTACGGAAGGGTTTTGGCTCGCCCCTGTGCCAGGCCGACGACGAGCGATGAACGGTGCTCCCGGAGCGATCGAAGATCCGGATCCAACCCGGTCGTGAGGTCGGTTTGGTCATAGAGCCGCTCCATGATGCCTCCACGACCACAGCCCAGATCGAGCACCCGGACGTTGGGGGAGAGAGTCGCGGCTACCAGATCCCGATAGATGTGACTGCTAGGTCGCCAGTTCGAACGCATCTCAGCGTACCGCTGGCGGTATATCTCTTGCTGATCGAGTGAGAGCATCGCCGGTCCTGCACGAGACTGGAATGATGAAACTGGCTCATCCGTGCCACAACGGCCATAGTGTCTACCCACCACTATACCATCGTATCGCACCAGTGCAAAGGGGGCAGACTTGGGACTTGGGGGCATTTGAACTTGACACTTATCCGCTTCGGAGTATAATACTGCACGCGAGTTAATCCTCGGTAGCTCAACGGTAGAGCGGCCGGCTGTTAACCGGTAGGCTGCAGGTTCAAATCCTGCCCGAGGAGCTATGGGCTAGCCAGGAGGGAAGCGATGCTTCCCTCCTCTTTGTTTTTATGGCACACAGGTGCGATGCCACACAGGAACTCACCCCCTTGCCCCAAGAAGCTAGAGCGTCTCCAAGCCTGCTGGCTCAGCCTTCGCGGCCGAGTTCAGGTCTTGATGTGCGGGGCCCGTGCTAGCGATCTTCTCCGGCTGATTTTGGGAATCTTCATCGCTTGGGCCATAAGAGCGCCGCACGTTCTAGTTGTTCCCGATCCACCACAACAGGTGACCACGACAAACCCAATCGCTGGCGTCCATACGCGCCTCACCGACGAAGTGGAGCTCTGGAAGATCCAACGCACACTCCGGATGGTGCGTGAGATGGGCACGCCTTGGATCGTCGAGTATTTCCCATGGCCCTACATGGAACCCCAGGAGGGCGACTACAACTGGCGCCACAGCGACGCGGTGATCAAGTATGCCGATAATCAAGGATTGACTGTGATTGCCCGATTGGGCTGGGTGCCGAGCTGGGCGAGGCCTGGAGGAGAAGGCAGAAGCCGTCAGGGGGATGAGCAGGAAACGACACTGACCTACCTGGATGCTGAACACTACGACGCGTTCGCCAGGTTTGTCGCTGACTTCGTGGCGCGGTACCGCGGGCGAGTCAATCATATCATCGTCTGGAATGAGCCCAACCTCAGCTTTGAGTGGGGCTATCGACCGGTCGATCCCGAGGGATACGTAGAGCTCCTGCGCCAGGTCTACACCCGAGCGCATAGTGCCAACCCCGACATCGTCGTGCTGGGAGGCGCCCTGGCCCCGACGCTGGAGACCGAGGACAGCGCAACAGGGATGAACGACCTGATCTACCTCGAACGGATGTACCAGGCTGGAGTCGCTCCCTACTTCGACGGTCTGGCAGCCCACGCTTATGGCCACACCGCGCCGCCTGACGCTCGGCCAGCCTCCGACACGATCAACTTCCGGCGCGTGGAGCTGTTACGCGATATTATGAGCACCTACAATGACACCGCAAAGCCGATCTACGTCACGGAAGCAGGATGGAACGATCATCCTCGCTGGACCGGCGCCGTGAGCCCGGCTCAGCGCATCGAGTACACGATTGGCGCCTATGAGTGGGCCCGGGCCCACTGGCCCTGGTGCAAGTGCGTGGCGATGTGGGCTTTCCGCTATCCGGCGCCGACGTACAGTTATCAGGACCATTTCACATTCGTCACCCCCGATTTCCAACGCCAGGTGATCTATCTAGAGATACAGGATTACACCGGCAACAGAGAGTGAAGCTCAAGCCCGCGAACCCCTTCTTGACGGGTTCCATATTTCCCGGTACACTATGAAGCACGATCGTTTTCGCTTTCTAACCTTTTTCTCGGGCCACCTCCGCTACGGAAAGGTGGCCTTCTATTATGCCTAATCATCGATGAGCATCAGTGAGTTCGAGGTCTCCCGCGCTTGGAAATCCAACCGCAGCGGACCGGTACGCTGGATTCTGTCGCACGTGGGGCGACATAAGCTATTCGTCGTCGGTATCCTGGTCGGTGCTGCCGGCAACGCTGCATTGGCAGCCGCCATGCAGCTTTTCATAGGCCGGGCCGTCAATGCCGTCACGGCCGTGCCGGCGAACGTCCGCGGCCTGACGATAGCGTCAGCGATGGTTGCTGGATCGCAGCTCATCCGCGGGATCTTCCTGCAGCTCATGCGCAATTGGTCCAGCGAGATGCTCGGTCAGCGGCTGGAGCGGGATATCCGAGACGAGCTCTACGCCAGCTTGATCGGCAAGAGCATGTCGTTTCACGACCTACAGCCAACTGGCGATCTCATGGCTCGGTCGACCAACGATGTGCGCCAGATCAACCTGATGTTCAACCCCGGCATCAATCTGGTCATCGGCTCGGCTAATTTCCTATTGATGCCCCTGATCGTGACTCCCTCGATCCATCCCCAGCTCCTCTTGACCCCTGTCGCCTACCTGCTGGCCTACGCCTTGGCCGTGCGCAGCTACTTGCGAAAGCTGCGACCGGCCACCAAGCAGGTCCGCCAGGAATTTGGTGAGATGAACACCACCCTGGCCGAGGCCATCGACGGCGTCGAAACGGTGAAGGGCGCAGCACAGGAGGCATTCGAGAACGAACGATTCACCGAAGATGTGACGAATTGGCGCGACGCCTACATCAATCAGGGAGACATAGAGGCGCGCTTCATCCCTTTGCTACTCCTCGGCCTGGTCCAAGGCGTCGGCTTCTTCCACAGCCTGCTGCTCTTCCGTGCTGGTGCCATTGGCCTGGACAGCGTCGTCTCCTTCAACGGGCTCCTGCTGCTCTTTGGCTTCCCAACCTTCGCCGCCCAGTTCGCTTACTCGCGTGTCGCGTCAGGAATCGCCAGTGCACGCCGAATCCTTGAACTCATCACCTTCAAGACAGAGCTCGACCAGAACGTGAGAGGACACGACGCGTCTATGACTGGGAGCGTCGTGTTTGAGAACGTCACGTTCTGCTACACTGCTCCCGGCGAGGCGTGTCCGGTAGAGGAAAGGAACGTTGTTCTGGAGGATGTGAGCTTCCACGTCGAGCCCGGGCAGACCGTAGCTATCGTCGGGCAGACTGGCTCAGGCAAGAGCACAGTAGCTAAGCTAATTAGTCGCATCTACGACGTTGATGAGGGTCAGGTACTGATTGACGGCATCGACGTGCGGGATTGGAATCTCGAGGCATTGAGACGGCAGATTTCAACCATCGAACAGGACATCTTTCTCTTCTCCCGCCCCATCGCCGATAACATCGCCTTCGGCTGCCAGGACGCCGATCGAGAGGACGTGGTGGAAGCAGCAAGAGCAGCACAGGCCCACGATTTCATTAAGAGCTTCCAGGAGGGCTACGAGACGGTGATCGGCGAGCGCGGTGCGACCCTATCCGGCGGTCAGCGACAGCGATTAGCCATCGCCCGTGCATTCCTGACCGAACCAGCTATCCTCATCCTGGACGACGCCACCAGCGCTATCGACAGTGAGACGGAGGATCGCATTCAGCGTGCCATCGAACGGGCAGCCGAGGGGCGCACCACCTTCCTGATCACCCATAGGTTATCGCAGATACGTTGGGCCGATCTGATTGTCGTTATGCGCAAGGGTCGGGTAGCGTCTGTAGGCACACATCAACAACTGATGGAAGACTCCCCAGCTTATCGAATGATCTTCGCCAGATACGAGTCATAGCGCTATGTCCTTATTCCACGGGCTGGATAGAGAAGCCTACGATCGAGAATACAGCGACCGAGACCTTCTGCGACGCATTGTGCGCTTCTTCGCACCGCACACCAGGCGCGTCCTTATCGTCACCGCAGTGATCATCGTCATCGCGTTCATCAACGCGGAACAGTTGTTCATCATCTCCCGCGGGCTGGACGCTCTGATCCAGGACAAAGCGTCTATGCCCCTGAGACCGGTCATCGGGCTGGGCGCTGCCGTGCTGCTGGCGGGGATTCTCAACTGGGCCGGGAACTGGATGCGCCGACGGACCACGGCTCGAATCATCGGCGACGTGGTACGAAAGCTTCGTAGCGATGCTTTCGACGCCGTGATCCAGCACGACATGTCGTTCTTCGATGAGTTCCGCTCTGGCCGCATCATCAGCCGCATCACGTCCGATACTGAGGAGTTCGCCAATGTCGTGCAGCTGGTGACTGACCTCCTCAGCCAGCTGACGCTGGTCGTCATCTTACTGGTCAGGTTATTTCAGATCTCATGGCGGCTGACACTCCTGGTTCTCGCCATGTCCCCCGTCGTTCTGCTCCTGGCCATGGGGTTCCGGCGCATCGCGCGCCGCGTCACACGAGAGGGTTTCCAAGTTCTGGCCGAGGTAAACGCCTCGATCCGGGAGGCCGTCACAGGTATTGGCGTGGCCAAGATCTTCCGTCAGGAGGGGGCGATCTATCAGGAGTTTCAGGACGTCAACGAACGCTCATTCCGCGTCAATCTACGTCGGGGATTTACCCTTTCCATGGTTTTCCCGGTGCTCAACGCGCTTTCCGGTATCGGGACGGCGATCTTAGTCTATTGGGGCGGACTGGCAACCGTCAATCAAGAAGTTTCGGTTGGTAATTGGTACCTCTTCCTTCGCAGTGTAGACCGCTTCTGGTTTCCATTGATCAACGTCGCCGCCTTCTGGAGTCAGTTCCAGGGTGGTCTCTCAGCTTCCGAGCGCATCTTCGCCCTGATCGACGCCGAACCGTCGGTCCAGCAAGTCGACCATCAGCCTGTGGGTGAGCTGGAAGGTGAGATCCAATTCGACGACGTGGACTTCCACTACACAGAGGACGAGCAGGTGCTGGCGGGGTTTGATCTCCACATCGCCCCCGAGGAAAGTGTCGCCCTGGTGGGTCACACCGGCGCGGGCAAGAGCAGCATCGCGAAACTGATCGCGCGCTTCTACGAGTTCCAGGGTGGCCAGATCCGCATCGACGACCAGGACATCCGCACCTTCGACCTGCACGACTATCGGAAGCAACTGGGCATCGTCTCCCAGAGCCCCTTCCTCTTCTCTGGAACAGTGGCCGAGAACATCCGCTACGCCGCGCCTGACTTGACCGATGAGGAGATGGAGACGCTGGCACGTCAAATTGGGGAAGGTGACTGGCTGGACACCTTGCCCAACAGCCTCCAAACCTATGTCGGCGAGCGTGGAGGTCGTCTCTCCATGGGACAGCGCCAATTGGTGGCACTGATGCGCGTCCTGGCCCAGTCACCCGCTATCTTCATCCTGGACGAGGCAACAGCCAGCGTGGACCCCTTCACCGAGATGCAGATTCAGGAGACAATCGATCTCATCCTCCGGCGCAGCACCTCGATCTTGATTGCGCACCGCCTGTCGACGGTGCGAGCAGTCGACCGCATTATCGTGCTGGAAGAGGGCCGCATCATCGAGGAGGGAAATCACGAAGCACTGATGGATCAGGGCGGGCACTACGCCGAGCTGTATGACACCTACTTCCGCCATCAGTCCCTGGCTTACGTAGAAGAAGTGGGACAGCGCCGGGAGTAGATGAAGGCGTATGACACGGGATCTGTTCCTCCGCCGCAAGTGGACGCTCCGCGCCCACAGGGAGCAAGTTGTTTTCGTGAAGCGGGCAAACGAACGCCGGGAGCACGTGTTGATGAAAGCCTTTCTCTGGGCACTCTACCTCCCGGACTATCCAGACCTCCTGGTGGAGGTACCCGTCGGCGATCGGTATAAGCCCGATGTCGTCTCGCTCGATCCCCGCGGAGAGCCGCGCTTCTGGGGTGAAGCCGGTCACGTCAGCCCCAGTAAGATCCGATCTCTGGTGAGACGCTACCGCGATACGCATCTCGCCCTGGCCAAATGGGACACGGATCTCAACCCCTTCATCAAGACCGTTGAGGATGCTATCGATGCATTCGGTCGTCGAGCCCCCTTCGATCTGCTCCGTTTCCCAGCCGACAGCGCAGAGCGCTTCATCGATGAGCGGGGTGTGATCGACTTGAAGCATCAGGCTATCGACTGGGTCCGCCTAGGCGGCACGCCAAGTCAGACAAACTGAGCGAAGTCCTCTATAGCCCGCTCTGAGAGCGGATGCTCGCCCAAGGCCTCCATAAGATCCAGTGGGATCGTCACGTGGTCAGCGCCAGCCTGGACAGCCTCTACGACCTCAGTCAGGTTGTGAAAACTAGCTCCGAGTATCTCCGTCGCCGCGCCTGTGACCTCGCGGATGGATGCCATCGCCTTCACCAACCCGATCCCGTCTCCCAGCTGGCGGGTGGCCCTGTTGACATACGGAATGACGTAGTCAGCCCCGACCGTGCATGCCAGCAACGTCTGATGCGCGCCGAAGACAGCGGTTACTGCACAGGTCAATCCCTCCGCCGATAGACGAGGCAGCATGGCCAGGTTTTCAGTAGTGCAGGGTATCTTCAGCCCAATGCGCCCAGGTCGAAGCGCTGCCATGCGGTGAGCTTCTGTTTCACGCTCATCAATGGTAGAGGCGGTGAGCTGATAGAAGACATTCCCGTCCTCTCCCAGGGCGTCGCACAGAGCTGGCAGGATGTCCTCAGCTGGCCCATCAACACGGGCCAGGAGCCTGGGGTTGGTGGTGACGCCGGCGGTGAAGCCTAGATCTACAGCGCGACGCACATCGTTGGGCGAAGCCGAATCCAGATAGAATGCCATCGTGATAACCTCCTGCCGCATATCTTGGTAGCATGATACGTAGGTCCTATTCTACACGCCAAGGAAGCACAAGGAAAGCGTTGACCGACTAAGCCTTGCCTGCATCGTCACAGGGCAAGGCTCAGTCACTGGATGCCGCCAGAATGATCTTCCAGCTGATTTGATTGCAAACCTGCACGATATGGGATACAATAAAAGTGCAGAAGGTTATGGCATCGGAATTATGGCCGATCTAATGCTGTTAGTACCGAAGGAGGGTGTGGATATGGCCGGTCACAGCCATTGGGCCAATATCAAGCATCAGAAGAAGAAGGAGGATCGACGGCGAGCCAAGCTCTTCACCAAACTCGTTCGCGAGATCACCGTAGCAGCGCGCCAGGGCGGTGGCGATCCCGAGTTCAATGTCCAGCTGCGTCTAGCTATCGACAGAGCCAAGGACGCCAATATGCCCAAGGAGAACATCGAGCGAGCTATCAAGCGCGGCACGGGTGAGCTCGAAGGTGTCGACTTGGAGGAAATTGTATACGAGGGATACGCTCCAGGCGGCGTGGCCTTGCTGGTACACACCGTCACGGACAACAGAAACCGTACAGCTTCCAACCTGCGCAACGCCTTCTCCGACAGCGGAGGATCGCTGGCCGAAGCAGGCGCCGTTATGTGGCAGTTCGATCGCAAGGGATACGTCGCTCTTAAGCCTGACGGCCTCGACGAAGAGCAGATTTTCGAGATAGCGGTGGAGGCCGGGGCCGAGGACATCGAGTTCGGCAACGATCTGATCGAGATCTACGCCATGCCGGAGCATTTCGAATCGATTCAAAATGCCTTGGAGAAGGCAGAAATCGCGACCAAGAACGCTCGCTTGACGATGGTTCCACAGCGCAGGATGACATTGGAAGAGAAAGAGACGCTCAACGTAATGCGCGTCATCGAGAAGCTGGAGGACATGGACGATGTCCAGGAGGTCCACTCCAACCTGGAGATCACCGAAGACGTCATCGCTAAGTACGAGGGAGACCTCTAACATCGCCGACAACGCCGCCACCCGAGACACCAGGCGCATCCTCGGCGTCGATCCCGGCACTGCTACCACCGGCTACGGCGTTGTCGAGGAGCATGGAAACAATTTGAAAGCCCTGATCAGCGGGGTGATACGAACAGACGCCGATCAGTCGACGGCCACCCGTTTGCAGGTCATCCATCGCGAGCTCCGCGCTCTGGCAGCTGAGTGGGAGCCCGACGAGGCCGCCGTTGAGGAGATCTTCTTCAGCAAGAATGTGCGCACAGCGATGAGCGTAGGGCAAGCACGAGGGGTGGCGATTCTCGCTTTGGCGGACGCTGGGCTTGAGGTGGCTGAATATACGCCTCTGGCGATCAAACAAGCGGTGACTGGGTATGGAAGCGCGGACAAGGCCCAGATGCAGGATATGGTTAAGATGTTGCTCGGCCTGAGCGAGATACCGCGCCCGGACGACGCCGCGGACGCCCTGGCGGTGGCGATCTGTCACCTCCATTCAGCGCGCTTGAAATCGCTGTCGGAGAACTCCCTATCAGAATTGGCTCGGTGAATTGACAATGATCTCGAGGATCAGCGGTGCAGTCTGGGAAACAGGGGAGGGATACGTCGTCATCCGCGCCGGGGGACTCGGCTTCAAGGTCTACGTCCCCTCCAACGTCCTGGAGCACGTCCAGAGGATAGAACAGCCCCTGGACCTCTTCACTTACTTCCACGTCCGCGAGAATAGACTGGCGCTCTACGGCTTTTTGACTAGGGAGAAACGCTCCTTGTTTGAGCTCTTGCTCGACATCTCTGGTGTCGGGCCGACGGTTGCCCTCTCCTTGCTCAGTACCATCTCGCCAGATGCCCTCCGACAGGCTGTCCTCCGGGATGAGCCTCGTCTGCTGACCCGGGTGCCGGGCATCGGGTCGAAGACGGCGAAGAAGATCATCTTCAACCTGAAGGACGAGGTTATCCCGGCCGAGGGCACTACGCCGTTGCTTACGGACACCGACACCGAGGTTATCGCCGCTCTGACCGAGCTAGGATTCAGCCTAGTCGAGGCTCAGTCCGCGCTCCAAGACCTCCCACGGGACGAGGATCTCTCTGTCGAAGAACGTATTCGACTAGCCCTCTCCTCTCTGGCTTAACCCGTGGTGAGAGGCTACAGCTATCGACGCATCTCGGTGGCCCAAGGGCCCGTCCTCAGACTCACCCGTCAGGAAGACCTCTATCCTGCCGGACGAACCCTGAACAACGTGAGGGCAGCGTGACCTATCTCCGCACGACCATCGATCGAATAGAGGACGTCCTGGAGGATCTTCTCCAGCACTGGAAGCTGGTGGCATTGCTGTTCGCCTTGCTCCTGGTCTTCTCGGTCGATAATCCCCCTCCCATGAGTATGGAAGCGCGCGTCAATCGACAGCTGGCGGGGAAACAGTTCGATTTCGTCAGTTGGGAGATCAAAGCCTTGTGGCAGAAACTGACGCATGGCCTCCTCTCACCCCAACGTACTATGCATGAGGAAGCTCGCCAGGACTTCGTCCTCGACTACCTGACTCTGATCGCCGAAAAGCAGCGTGTTGACGGTCAGATCCGGCGCATATATGTCGATCCAGGAACCGAGGATGCCGAGAGTGCAACAGCAGAACTCCAGACTCGGCGCGAGGAGCTTCGCACGGAGATCCGCATTCGCCAACCGTTGGCCGAGGCAATCATCGAGGAACAGGTAGCCAGCATTTTGATGGAGGAAGGCTTTGGCATTCTGAACCAGGAGATGCCACCCATCAAGATGCACTTCACGCCCCTTCCCCAACTGCTCATCGTCTCCCCGCGCGACCGTATCGAGCGAATCTATCAGCTGAATCTGTCGCATGGACTGAGTACCGTGGAGCGGGAGGAGATTGAGGAGCAGATCGACACCACGTTCGACGTCTCGTCGTTGATAACCGGGATCGGAGGGCTATCCGCCTATCCGTCGATGCTGTTGGAGAGCAGTTCCGTTACCTGGGTAACCGAAGTCACGGCCCACGAGTGGACACACCACTACCTTGCTCCGCGACCGTTGGGCAGGAGCTATCTCTCCTCCGGCGAGGCACGCACGATCAACGAGACAGTCGCCTCCATCGTGGGAAGGGAGGTGGGGCGCCAGGTCGTAGCCCGCTACTATCCGGAGCATCTCCCACCGGAACCAGAGCCCCAGCCTGAGCCTCCGGAAGAGGAACCAGCTGAGCCTCTCGCCTTTGACTTCCGCCTGGAAATGCGAGAGACGCGCATTCAGGTAGACGAGCTTCTGGCTGAGGGCCGGATCGAGGAGGCAGAGACCTATATGGAACAGCGACGCCGGGTCTTTGTCGAGCACGGTTACGCCCTTCGGAAGCTCAACCAGGCCTACTTCGCCTTCCACGGAGCGTACGCGGACCAGCCTGGAGCAGCGGGGGAGGACCCCATCGGCCCAGCCGTTCGCGAGGTCTTCGCCCGCAGCTCAGACCTCCAGACGTTTGTCAATAGATTGGCGGACGTGACCACACTGGAGGAACTGAAGTCCGTCCTGGATCGGTTGTCACAGGGAACCTCAATACGAGCAACTGACTCTGACACCTAAAGCGGAAACACGGTCGGAGCGAGACGAGTAAGTGCCCCGCGGTCAGGGCTGGCAGTGCGGCAGATCGCAAGACTGAATCGAGGATCGCCAACCCTGCCCTGGCATCAGATCCGGGCCGCCTTTCGCTTGTGGATCCCACATCACAAGTCTACACTTCCCCGGGACCTCAAGAGTACTCCACGTGCCGCTTTCGATCTCAAGGAAACGCAGCAGCGGACCTTGCGCGGTGATCATATACCGGCCTTCTGGCGACCAGGAGACGAGGGTATCCTCTCCCGCGAACAACACATCGCCTTGGGCGTCCCTCACGATCACTCGAAAACGATCCCGCTCGAAGGTGATTGTCTTCAGCCACCGTCCATCGGGTGACCAGGAGAGACGCAACAACCCCCCTTGCTGTGTGTCAAGGACGCGATGGCTGCCATCACGCACCAATACGGTCAGCGTCTCCTCGGATCCACCTACGCCCGACCGTGTCGCGCCGAAGGCGATCCATTCACCCGTCGGAGACCAATCGACCTCAAAGGGTTGACCGGAGACAGGCGAGAGCGTCGGGGTGAAACCGAGCGTCCGTCGCAGCGAGGATTTATCCAGAAGAGTGATCGTTTCACCGGTCACCGTATCGTAGGTTCTAAGCGCGGGCTCGGGCGTGACGTAGACGATCTGTGCCCCGTCAGGTGACCACCCCGCCGCGTAACCGTGCCCCAGCGACCGAGCGTGAGCGCTGTCCCGATCCCATACCCAGAAAGTCCTGACCCTGAGCTCGGGCGACCAATGCCAAGGGATAGGTCGCGCGTAGATCAGATGAGAGCTATCCGGAGACCACTCCACGAAATCCCCCTCGAATATGTTGTGTTCGCCACTCCGCACGTCGACGATACCACCTCTAATACCCTGATCAGAGGTTCGGTATGCAAGATGGCCCCCATCAGGTGACCAGCCAGTCTCTCCGAATCCCACCGAGCCGACAGGTGCAGAGCCCTCGGGCATAGCTGGCACCCGTTGAGCCCTAGAGCTGCCTGATGTCAGCAGATAGAGTGTATGTCCATCGTCTCGCTGCTGCGTCATCAGCAGTCGGGTTCCGTCGGGCGACCACGAGACCGGCAGCAGATCTCCGACGTCATTATGGGTGGAGAGCAGCGTGGGGGCCGACTCACCCCAGCGCAATCCCCAGGTAGCTCCCAAGCTCGTCGATCCGAGCGTCTCCGAACACCTCATCATCAAATCGTATGATGAGAAGGCAGCCAGCCTGTCAGATCGATCAACTGTGACCTCGCGGACATAGGTCAGATAGCGACGTCTGAAGATCCACCAAGGCTCACGCACAACAGCGACGACCCCCTCCCCCGGATGGAAGGCATCGCTGAGAGCGCGCGGGAGACGCGCTACGGCCGCAGTGCCGTGCTCATGCTCGATGAAATGCAACAGCAGATCGATCTCCGCCTCGATCAGCGGTCGGCTCATATCATCTGGGGGACGGCTCCACAGCTCCCACAGCGGAAACCAAGTCCCCGCATCCAGGGCCTCCCTGATCAGACTCGAGTCAGGGGACGGAGGATTGCTCAGTCCGAGCTTATGTCGGAACCAAGCATATAGACGATCTTGAAAGATCTCCGCCCGATGCACGCGGGAAGGCCTAGGACCGATCTCACGAGCGATAAGCTGATCGAGTAGAAAGCCCTCTAGACTAGCCTTCCAGAGCGACTCGGCCGCTTCATCCTCCGGCGCACCGACCAGGAATGGCGCCGGAAGAACATCGACTCCAGGAACCGCAGCCTCACCCAGCGTGGCCCCGAGGTCCAACGTCAGTGGCAGATCCTGCTGGCAAGAGGCCAGATCGCAGTATTCAGACGTCAGCGATGCCAAATCGCTTACCAAGGCTTCTATCCAATCGGCATCCTGCTCGCGGGCTCTGACTTCAACTTGGTCCCCCAAGAGGCTTACGGCTCGGCCTCCATAATCCGGATCAGCCTTGGTGTGGACCCATCGTCCTCGGGCCGTGAAGCGATAGAATCGAGTGGCCCGAAAAGAAGCGTGTCTTTCGTCGGACAAGGGAATCGTGTGCTTGATCACGACCCGAGCTTTCTCTCCCACGACGCGGGCGCTCCAGACGGACGTCTGGGTGGACGTCAACCCTTGAATAGGGAGCGGCAGCGCAACTGTCTCCGTATACGCTGCCTGGGCCTGGCGCCAGACCTCGTCAACGGGGTCTTGGAGGCTCATGTAGAGCTCCATATCCCCCTCAGACAGCGCGCGCAACTCCAGACGAGCGACCCGCTTCACCTGAGCCTCGGCCTGATCTAAGGTTTGCTGACGCTGACGCCACCATCCATAAGCACCACCAACCACGAGGAGCAGGATCACGATCCAGGCTCCCCATCGGTGCCATGCTTGAGGCCGCGACTGTTCCCTATCCACTTCCTTCTCAGGGAGTTCGTCACCGAACTGCCATTCAAAACCCTTCGACATCCATGAGCCTTTCTAGCTACGGTCCAACAACGTTCGCTGTCGGCGAGATGGTGCCCCGCTCAACGCGCATCCACTGGACCAAGATCAAGGAGATGAACACAATACCTACGCCCACCAAGAAGGTGTATTGGCTACCCACCGTCTCCCAAATTACCCCTCCCACCAGAGGGATGATGACCGACGCAATGTGGTTGATGGTCTGGCCCAATGAGAGATTGGGCGTAATCTCGCGGCGATGGACAGCGATCTTCTGGAAGTAAGATTGCAGGGCAATGCGAAACCCAAACAGCATATGATCGGCAACGAACAGACCGTAGAGGACGGGCAAGATGGGAATGTAGGCATATCCCAAAAAGACGAAGATAAGCAACGTGAAGTTGATCGTAAGAGCACGTTTTTCCCCAACGCGAGCGATGATCTTGCCGAACTGCTGATAGAGAAAGGTTCCCATCAGGTTGTTGACGAGATAAAGGACGGTAATTGCTTCCGCTCGCACCCCGTGCTTCCGGACGAGCAGAAAGACAGCGAAGGTAGTGAAGATATGCCGGCGACTTCCCATCAAGAACTGAAGCGCATAGTAGAGCCAATAGCGGCTGCGCAATGGAGCGCGCTGCAAGGGGGGGACCGCCTCCAAGGCCTGTGTGTCAGAGTCGGGGTCGGGCAGGAAGGACCTACGGATTGACCAAAGGAGGGCGCCTCCCCCACCAATCGCCACCACAGCGCCGGTGATGCCAAACAATCTACGGAACCCAAGAGCCCCCAAGGCCAGGAATACGAAACCTGCCCCGCTGAGGGCTGCTAGAGCATTCAGGCTCGTTAGGCGGCCCAAGACCTTGGGAGCCTCGTCCTCCTCGGTCAGCTGGAGAACCGCCGAGGAGTTAGCCGGCATGAAATAGTGAAAGCCGACGCTCATCAACACCGTACTCGCCAAGAGGCCTGGAAGGTTGGTCACACTGCCAGTCAGCGCGATACCCAAGCCGAGAAGCACGATGGAGAGGCCTGCTATGCGCATCTCAGTCAGCACCATCACCAGCAAACCGACGGTGAAGCCCAGCAGCCCCGGTATCTCACGCACTGACTGGATTAGCCCAATCTGATCCGCCCGGACGCCAAGCTCATCGACGGCGAAATTGTTGAAGAGAGAGCGCCAGAGCTGATAGCCGAAGTTGAGCAAGAAGTTCGTGGCTATGATCACAGTCATCGCCGCACGACGCTTCGCCCTCCTTTCGGCAGACATTGTCTGGTCAGAGACACTCGGCATTGAGGATTCAGTCATAGCTATGTCCTTTTCTCTATAGACTCTCCGAACAGACAGAATCTTACCTTAAGTGAGAGCTGTGCGACAGGTGAAAGCACGATTTCCTTACACTGGCTGCCAACGTGGCCGGCATTTCCCAGGCATCGATCGAGGACATGATCCAGCGACAGACAACGTCGTGTCTTACCACGCAGTATCTCGTCTGTAACGTCAATTATCTTGGCCGACATCAAGGGGAGAGACCTGCACAGCGCGGCTCTATCCTTCACCGTGGAGAAGCAGGCTTGTCAGGAGGACAGATCTTCAAACGTCCTCATA
Organism: uncultured Anaerolineales bacterium; assembly: GCA_964514285.1. Taxonomy (GTDB): domain Bacteria; phylum Chloroflexota; class Anaerolineae; order B4-G1; family B4-G1; genus SKLM01. The sequence continues at coordinate 98,954 of CAZEQC010000004.1, forward strand.
GGCGCAACCGGGGCAGGTGCACGTTTGCATAACAGCCCAACGGAAAAGATTCCGACATCCAGCTCACGAGGAGCAGTATAGCACGGCGGTGGGCCCTGTCAAACTGACACGCTGCGCCACGTCCAAAGCAGCTTTGTTCACCTCCTGGCGAAAAGGACCCAAACATCGCTGCATGCAGCATCGTGACCCCACTTGTCAGGCTGTCCAACTCGGGTAAACTACTGTAACAGGAGGCTACCCAGACGGAACACGTCCAGCGAACACCCAGCCGCACCGGGAACCTCAACGCTGACCAAGGAAGCAGAGGACGGCTACACACGGAGCTCCGCCAGGCAAGACCGGCTGCTCGACCAACGTTCGTGCCTGGCACAGCACGCGGAAAGGTGAATAGGTCGTGAGATGAAGATATGGCACACGGTGGCGACAATCATGGCTGTCTTGCTCTTGGTTGGCTGTCTCAGACCGGGCCCGGCAGCCACTGAGGAGACCCTCCAGAAAAGCACAGCACAGAGCACCTCCCCACCTTCTTTGCAAGCCTCCGGCTTACTGGCCTACATCGGATCTGATGGCAACGTCTGGGCTACCTCACCCGGCCAAGGCTGGACCCAACAAGTGACGAACGATGCCACAGCGCCACCGGAGGGACAGGGGCGTTCTTATCACCGCCTTGTTTGGTCCCGCGACGGAGCGCTGGCCTTCGCCGCTGTCACCCGCTCTGGAGACGATGCGCGCGGGGCGTTATACCTCCAGCAGACACTCGACCGACCTCCACAGCTCGTCGCCCAGAGCGATGAGCATTTCTTCATCTACCTCTACCCCTCACCGACATCCTCAAACCCATCCACCTGGCCCCCGTTGACCTACTTGATCGAAGAGGAGAATGGCGTGGGGCTACATCTGTTGACCAAGAGGGACAACAGCTTCCAAGATCTCCTCCTGGCCGTAGGACGGCCATTCTATTATTCCTGGTCACCCGATGGGCGGGCCATCCTGTGGCATACTGGTGGCGCGATCCGCGACAACCCCGCTGCGGAGATCGGCCTCTACGACGTCGAAGCCAATCATCGGCGTATTCTGCCCTACGCTCCGGGAGCTTTCCTCTCGCCTGCATGGTCGCCCGAGGGCGGAGATTGGTTGAGCGTCACAGCCTCGGATAGTCGGAGCATCCTGCAACATGTCACGCCGGAGAAGACCACCGCGCTGAAGGAGACAGACGGTCAGGAAATTGCGTTCGTCTGGTCACCGAATGGACGCCAAGTCGCCTACGCTGTCCGCGAGTCGAACGCAACTCCCTTCTACGAACCCATCTGGGTTGTGAACCTGGAGGATGGGAAGGTAGAACAAGTGACCAGCCATGCCTTCAACGTCCTAGGCTTCTTCTGGAGCCCAGATGGTCGAAGGATCGCCTACCTCTCACGGCTAGACCTGCCCAATGCTATCTGGATGCAGTGGCGTGTGTTCGACCTGATGGAGAGCCGCGATCGCGGCTTTACTGCCTTCCATCCCACGCCTCTAATGCGCTTCGTCGTCCATAGCTTCACCCAATACGCTCAAAGCCATCGCTTCTGGTCACCCAACGGGCGATACCTGGTCTACGCTGACCGTGACGATCAGAGAGTAGACCGCCTATGGCTCGTCGACACTGAAGCGGAACAGGGCACCGACCCTATACTCGTGGACGAGGGGAGTATAGGCATCTGGTCCTGGCACTAGAGGCAAATCAGACCCAAGAGGTTGTCGGTGAATGAGCGATCAGGCTTTGACAAGCACAGAGCCGGCACTGCGACACCATAGGGCCGTGCGCGGGGCGGAGATTCTGCTTGACAATCTGAACAAAGCCGTTATACTATATGCTGCGCTAGCGGGAAGAGACCCTGGCGTCGGGTGACAAGGGGCTGTGGCTCAGTTGGGAGAGCGCTACAATCGCACTGTAGAGGTCAGGGGTTCGAGTCCCCTCAGCTCCATTGAAGTTTTTGCAAGTTTTTACCAGACGTGGGCCCGTGGCTCAGTTGGGAGAGCACCACAATGGCATTGTGGGGGTCGAGGGTTCGAGTCCCTCCGGGTCCACTTTTTCTCTGCAAGAACAACTGAACGATTGAGACTGAAAAGCTGCGAACAGGAGTAGTAAGCTACTCCCCTCAGCGAGCCGGGAGAGACCAGGTGGAAGCCCGGCACTTGGCGGCCCAGGGGAGACGCCCGGAAGGCTGAACTCGCCTGGGAGCTGCATCGGCGAATGCCGGCAGCATGCCGGTGTAACCGACGACGGTTCGCTCTCGTTAACGAGCCAAGAGTGGGAGCCCCTCAAGAGAGACTTCGAGGGATTCTCCATTCAGGGTGGTACCGCGGAGCCCTTTCGCCCCTGAGGCGAGAGGGTTTTTGTGTTCTAGAGAGGTAGCGCTATGCACATTGAGGACTTGCCGCAAGCTGTCAACTCACATCTGGTGCGTTCAAGCGACCTGAATCACCACGGTACGCTCTTCGCGGGGCGGATATCGGAGTGGGTGGTGGAAGCAGCCTTCATCGGTGCCCAACGCGCACTCGACGTAGATCCTGCTAACCTGGTCTGTCTGAAGATCCACGGCTTGATCTTCACTCGAGGTGCTGTCAATGGGGACATCGTTGAATTGCATTCCCGAGCGGCTTACGTGGGTCAGACCAGCATAACGATATATACCGAGGCATTTATACCCGAACACAGCGAAAAGCCCGCTCTGGACGGCTTCTTGACCTTCGTGCACGTGCGGGAAGGGAACTCAGCCCCCCACGGGCTGGAAGTCCAGCGACCAGAAAGTGGAGAACCTCTTGAGCTTTGGGAGAAGGTAGAGCAATTACGTCGAGGGAACTTGTGACAGAGAACACATGTTAAAGAGAGATAGCCTATGAAAAGTGTGCCGCTAACACCGAACATCTCTCATCTACAGAGCGGTTCCAACATGGGGCTGGTGGTCCGTGATGGGCGAGCTTTGTTGATCGACACGGGTCTCGACGACGACTCTGGGCGTCGGGCCTTGCGCATCCTTGAGGAAAAAGATGCTCAATTGGAGGCGGTTATCGTCACGCACGCCCACGCCGATCACTTCGGCGGCGCTCATTTCCTTCAGAGGCGCCTCGAGGTCCCCTTGTACGCCCCGAACTTGGAGGCCGCGATGATGGAGCACCCCATCATCGAGCCGCTCTACCTCTTTGCTGGTGCCGCCCCCATCAAGGAACTGCGCCATAAGTTCACCCTGGCCGAGCCCTGTAAGGTGAATCGGACCGTGGCACCAGGCCCCTTGAGGATAGGGCCCTTTCGGGTGACGATCGTTCCGCTGCCAGGTCATGCCCTGAATCAGGTCGGAGTGGCGGTCGAGGACGAGGATAAGCACGTGCTCTTTTGCGCCGACGCGATTTTCCCAGAGGAGACGATACAGAAGCATAGAGTGCTCTTCTGCGTCGATCTGGATCAGACCCTGGAGACCATCAAGAGCCTGGCAGATCAGCCATACGACCACTTCGCCCCAGGGCATGGGCCGGCTTACAATGCGGGAGCCGCGATAGAGACGATCTGTGACGCAAACCGAGACCGGCTGGAGGAGATAAGAGACGCAGTCTACGAGGCACTGGAGGAGCCGCGCGAGACCTCAGCGGTGGTGCAACACGTCGCCCAGGCCTTTGCGCTGGAAATCACGAGACCGACCGCGTATTTCCTGACGCGCACGACGGTTCTGGCGGCCCTCTCATCGCTGGAGAAAGCGGGGCAAGCAGCGGCAGTGACGGAAGCGAACAAGCTTCTTTGGGAGCGCCGATAGATCGGAGAAACCGAGAATCTGAGTCACGACTGACGACAAGAACCTTACGGTGAAAGCGACACACCTTGAGACAGAACGACATAGAAGAGGTATAGAAACCCGAAAGGGTTCTCCCAAGAGGATATCTCTTCAGGAAGATGAGCATCAGACGCTTTTGCCTTGACGGGACAGCGAGCTCTCGGAACAAGGGTGAGGAGAAACCAAGTATGACAGACAAATACGTGCCGCAAGAGATTGAACCAAAGTGGCAGGAGACTTGGGCGGATGATGGTATGTACGAAGCCACCATCGATTATGACCAACCCAAGCACTACGCGCTGACCATGCTGCCATATCCCAGCGGGGATCTACACATCGGTCATTGGTACGCCATGGCGCCCAGCGACGCTCGGGCCCGCTACATGCGGATGAAGGGCTACAACGTCCTCTTCCCTATGGGCTTCGACGCCTTCGGCCTGCCGGCCGAGAACGCTGCCATCAAACGCGACATACATCCTCATACCTGGACTATCTCCAACATCGAGAACATGCGGGAACAGCTGCGGTCGATGGGAGCGATGTTCGACTGGGACCGGGAGGCCATCTCCTGCCTACCCGGCTACTACCGCTGGGATCAATGGTTCTTTCTGAGACTCTATGATATGGGCCTGGCGTACCGGAAGGAGGCGGCGGTCGACTTCTGCCCCAACTGCAACACCACCTTGGCCCGCGAACAGGTTTGGGGAGAAGATCGTCACTGCGAGCGATGTGGGACGCCGGTGGTCAAGAAGGAGCTGACACAGTGGTTCTGGCGCATCACCTCGTACGCCGAGGAGCTCCTGGACTTCTCCGACATCGACTGGCCGGAACGGGTTGTGACAATGCAGACTAACTGGATCGGCCGCAGCGAGGGAGCGGACGTCACTTTCCCCACCGAGCAAGGCGACGCTATAGAGGTCTTCACCACCCGACCAGATACTCTCTGGGGCGCCACCTTCATGGTCCTGGCTCCAGAGCATCCCCTGGTGGACAAGGTGACCACAGATGAGCAACGCGACGCCGTCGCGGACTACAAGCTCCAAGCCTCGCGCCAGACCGAGATCGAACGATTGTCCACGGAGAAAGAGAAGACCGGCGTCTTCACTGGGGCCTACGCCATCAACCCGGTCAACGAGAAACGCATCCCCATCTGGATCGCCGACTACGTGATGATGACCTACGGCACTGGCGCCATTATGGCCGTCCCGGCTCACGACGAGAGGGACTTCCAGTTCGCGATGAAGTACGGACTGCCTATCATTCCCGTAATCGACCGCCCGGACGGCGTCGGGAGATCGTTCGTACCAGAGGGAACGACCGAGCCAAGTTTCGCCGCGACGTTGCGTGAATCCGGCATCCCCTTCGAGGAGCGCGATGGCGCGCTTCACGTCACGCTGGACGAAAACAAGGGCGAGGTGGACCGGTATATCGAGCTGGCGGAGGCGCACGTCCGGTCAGGTGCCTGGATCGAGGTCGTGGGAGCCCGATGGGCCTTCATCTTCGATGATGAGGTGATGTCGCTCAGCAGCGTGGAGGCTGAACGGGAGATCCTGGGGAAGATTATGTCGTTGGAGGGCAGCGCGCGCCCCGCGCCGGGGGTGGAGGAGAAGCAGACCGTAATGGCGCTTCTCTGGGAGGTACCCTTTTATCGAGATCTACTCTTCCACGCGGAGTACGGGACGATGATCAACTCGGGCCCGTTTACCGGCACGCCAGGTGACGTGGCCGTGGAGAAGGTGATCGAATGGCTAGAGGAACAGAATCTCGGCGAGGGGGATGTCAACTACCGTCTACGAGACTGGCTGATCAGCCGCCAGCGGTATTGGGGAGCGCCGATCCCCATCGTCTACTGCGACGAGTGCGGCACGGTTCCAGTGCCTTACGAGGATCTACCGGTGGAGCTGCCCAAGGATGCCCAGTTCCTGCCCACAGGCGAGAGCCCACTCAAGCATCACGAGGCCTTCTTGCACACGACGTGCCCCAGGTGCGGCGGCCCGGCCACCCGGGAGACGGACACGATGGACACCTTCGTCGACTCCTCCTGGTACCAATACGCCTATCTGAGCCCCTACTACAAGGCAGGAGAGCCCATCGATGAGTATTCGTCGCCGTTCGATCCTGAGGAGGCGGAGTATTGGGCGCCGGTGGACGTCTATACCGGGGGTATCGAGCACGCCACGATGCACCTGATTTATACCCGCTTCTTCACCAAGGCCATGCAGGATATGGGCCTGGTCGACTTCGACGAGCCGATGGTGATGCTGCGAAACCAGGGCATCATCCTCGGCGAGGACGGCGAGAAGATGTCGAAGAGCCGCGGCAACGTCATCTCACCGGACGAGCTCGTCGCCGAATACGGAGCGGACACGGTGCGCGGCTACCTCATGTTCGGCTGGCGATGGGATCAGGGAGGGCCTTGGGATCCGCAGGGCATTCAGGGGGTCTATCGCTGGTTGCACCGCATATGGAAGCTGGTGTTGGAGCCCAGCGGGGCGGACGGAGATCCAACAGAGGAACAGATCGCCGACCTGCAACGCGCGACGCACCAGACGATTGGAAGCGTGACCGACGATATGGAGGCTTTCTCGTTCAACACGGCCATCGCACGCCTGATGGAGTTCACCAACGCTCTGCAGAAGGCAGGACGGACCCCGGTCTACGGGACAGAGGCATGGGACGAGGCCATCGAGACGCTCCTGCTGCTACTGGCACCCAGCTGTCCTCACGTCGCTGAGGAGCTGTGGGAGCGGATAGGCCGTCCCTATAGCATCCACCAGCAGCCCTGGCCCGAGTTCGATCCCGATCTGGCGGCTGAGGAGACGATCACCCTGGTGGTCCAGGTCAACGGGAAGCTGCGGGCCCGCTTGGAGGTCCCGGCTGACGTCAGCGAGGAGAGGGCGAAGGAAGCTGCCCTGGCAGACGAGAACGTCCAGCGTCACATCGAAGGGAAAGACGTTAAACGACTGATCTACGTTCCCGGTCGGCTAGTGAACGTCGTGGTCACGTAAAGATCCACTTAGAGCCTCGACCCTATGAGGTTGGGCTCGTAGTGACGGCTCCCGCTGTCCCTTGTACAGGACAACAGAGGCCGTCGCTACGAGCCTTTCGCTTTCTAACACGCGTGCCAGGAGCGGCCCCGACGCCCCGAAAAACCACTACCTTCGACATCTATCGGGGTGCCAGTAGCCCCTCTGAACCGTGCGGGAGTCGGTGACGGTGACGATAGCATCGTCATCGACCTGCTGGCCGATCTTCAGCACATTCTTCACCTCTCTACGCGGGACCAGCACGGAGACCACCTCAACCGTCTTCTCGCGTCCGTGGCCCTCCAACTCTGTCACACCGAAGCCAGCCTCCCGGAGCGTACCCGCCAGGTCGTGGCCGTCCTCAATCGATATGAACCGCACCTCGGCGTAGCCGAGCGCCAGCCGCTGCTCCAGCACCATCCCCACCAACGTCCCGCCAGCGAATCCCCCAGCGTAGGCGATGATGTTCCAGACATTGTTCAGGTTAGACACCACTTTGCCGATGGCGATGACGTAGACGAGCGAGCTGATGAAACCCGCCGCCACGGCGTAGACCTTTCGTCCCTGGACCGTCATCAGGGTCGATAGCGTGCTGACAGCGATGCCCAGCACGCGTAGGCCGAAGATCAACAAAGCCTCCAAGACTATGCTCATTGTTCGATCACCTCGTCGTCAGGTTTAGTGTAACGTATACTCAGTCCTCGCAGACCAACACGTGAAAGAAGCGGCCATCCCCTCGATAGCCGCTTCTCGTGTGCCCCGGGCGCGATTCGAACGCGCGACCTTGAACTTAGGAGGTTCCTGCTCTGTCCAATCTGAGCTACCGGGGCTCAGGGGCGATTATAGCACGCTCACCGCAGGGCGGCAAGCAATCGTCGAGCCGTCTGGGGCCAAGTGTATCGTTTGGAGCGCTCAAGGCCCGCTTCAGCAAGTTCGTTCCTTAGCACAGCGTCATCAAGCAGCCTAGCCATTGCTGCTGCTATCGCCTCAACGTTCTTCGGATCCACCGTCAATCCCGCTTGCCCCACCACCTCTGGAAGGCTCGTGGTGTTGCTGGTGACAACGGGGGTCCCGCAGGCCATCGCCTCCACAGGCGGAAGGCCAAAGCCCTCGTAGAGGGACGGGTAGACCAGCATTGCCGCGCCTCGATAGAGGGTCGGTAGATCCTCCTCGGGCACGAAGCCAGTCAGAATGACACCGGCAGAGCGAGCACGCTCCAGGAGTTCATCGCTCGCCCAGCGTGGCGCTCCCACCCAGACCATCCTCGGGATCGCCCCCCTCCCACTACACAGATGTAGATAGGCATTGAGGAGTCGGGATAGATTCTTGCGAGGGTGGATGTTGCCCAGGGCCAGGATGTACGACTCATCCAGGCCGTAACGGGAGAGGGTTCTCTGATCATCCTGAGCCGTGCTGTTGTCCCGAGACGGTCGGAACTGGCCCCCAACTCCGTTCGGGACAATGGACGCTTTGCCCGCAGCTTTGGGATAGAAACGGAGCAACTCGTCGCGAGAGAACGCCGAGACTGTCAGCACCCGGTCTGCAAGTCGCACGGCCCAATCCACCAGCCAGCGCATGTACCAGGCCACCAGGGGAGGAAAGTACTCTGGATGCGCCCTGAAGGAAAGGTCGTGGACGATCACGCACCCCTTGCATGGTAGAAGTGGGGGGAGATAGTAGTTGGAGAGGTACCAGTCCGCTTCCAAGTCCCTCAAGGCACTCGTCTGTTGATAGAGGAAGAACGGAAGCTGGCGATAGGTCCCCAGGTTCACTTGGTGAACGATGGAGGGGTGAGATAGATCGCTATCCCACTGACACGTGAGCACGCTTATCTCAGGCGGTGAGGTGAGCGTGGACAACCCCGCAATCAGACCGGTGATGTACGTCTCATTGCCACCACGTCCCCGGCCGAGCTCGGTCCCGTTGATCACAAGGTGCATCGTTAGCTCGCCAGACGAGCATAGATTGCCCTGAGACGTTCGTAGATATGGTTCCAGGTGTAGCGAGCCTTTACCTTGGCTCGTCCCCGTCGTCCCATCATCTGGGCACGCTCCGGCTCTCCAAGCAACAAATCGATCGCCCCCGCCAATGCCTCCACATTCCCGAAGTCGACCAGCAGACCATCCTCTCCATCGTTGATCACGTCAGGCACACCGCCGGCTCGGCCCCCGATGACGGGCTTCCCATAAGCCCATGCCTCCAGATAGACGATGCCAAACGAATCGATGCGGGAGGGCAGAGCAAAAACATTTGTCGCGGCCAGGAGATCGCGCTTGTCCTGACCCAGGACAGGCCCGAGCAGAAGAACACGGTCACGCGTGGCAGACGGAAGACGACGGTAGAAACGGACAAACTCGTCCACCTGCGGTCCAGCGATGACCAGGTGAGCGCCGCATCCCTGGGCCCACAGCCGCTCCATCGCCCTCACCAGATAGAAGCTCCCCTTGTCATACGTCACAACGCCGAGGAAGGTAACGATAGGCCGGCCGTCCAGATCGTGACGCCCTCTGAATCGAGCCGCGTCGCCTCCCCGCAGACGATTCAGGTCGACGCCCATCCCCAACCGATGCAAGCGATCTTCTCGCACTCCCAGGTGAATCAGCGCTCGCTTCTCGATCTCAGTCTGCACCATCACGGCGTTGGCATCCCGCAGGACCTCCAGCTGATGGGGCATGGTGTAGTTGATCAGGACGTCCTGGCTCCCCTGCTCGCCGACGTGAACGAAGGGCGTGGTGACAAAGGGGAGGCCCTGACCGCGCGCGTAACGCCAGGCAGCGATGAGAGGCCATTCAAGCGCGATATTGACGCCATGCACGAGGTCAAACGTACCAGATAGGCCAGACAACCCTTCCTCGATCCCCGGGACCCCAGGCATCTGCGGTGCCAGTCGGCGCAGAATCGGCGCGCTCACGGCAGGCCACCGAGCTATGATGGTCGCCAGTCGACGGAGGATGTAGAAGGACCAGGGCGCCACAGGAAGATGGGCGACCGGATGGCGAATCACCTCAACGTCGTTACGTCGCTCCGGACCCCCAGGGAGGTGGCGTTTGCGCGGGTTCCAGAAGTACTCAACCTCGGACGCGTCCGTGGTGACGACGGTCACCTGATCACCGTGATCAGCGAAGCGCTCCGACATAACTTGAGTGTAGACCTCGGCGCCGCCGAGAAAAGGAGGATAAGCGGCGTTGACGTGGAGAAGCCTCATCTCGTTGCCCGTTTAGAGACTAACAACGTTCGACACCGATCGTCACAGAGTCTCAGTAGACCCAATCCTGCTCGAACTCGATCGCCAGATCCAGACCAGTAGCGGGGATTTGCCCATACCGCAGTAGCAACCTCGGATCTACTCAGTTTAGTCGGTAAGGCGATCAGATCCAAGGACATGCCGATCATAGAGATTGCCAGACCTCCAAAGCGTTGCGGAAGCGACAGAGCACGGTTTCCCAACTGTGCTCTGCCAGGACATAAGACCGCCCCAATCGTCCCATCTCCGCTCGCTTGCGCGGATGAGTCATAAACCAGTCGAGTGCGCCGATGAATTCCTCAAGCCCAACGTAGTAGAGCCCCCCATCACTGCACAGAACGTGATGGCGAGTGACGTTGCATCGACCGTGGACCAAAACCGGAACCCCAGCCAGCCAAGACTCCATAACGGTAAGTGAGAAACTCTCCTTCAGCGAAGGCTGGCACACGACACTGGCCGCGGTATAGGCATCCAGCTTATCTTGTTCCGGAAGAAAGCCAAGCGTGACAACGTCAGGATGGGAGGGAATCCTGAGCGCCCCCTTTCCCATCAGGACAAGCTTCAGGGGACCAGGCCGTCGACGCTTGTATTCCACAAAGAACCAGAAGAGCTCCAGAACATTCTTCATAGTGGCCAAACGCCCGGCGTACAGGATAAAGGGATCGGTCAGGTCAAAGCCTTTTCGAAAACGTTGCGGGTTCGCTGCGTATTCGTCCACCCAGCCGCCAACAACACGAGCGCCAGGGTTATGAATGCCAAGAGTCTCCTGGGCCAGAGTCATCTCGGGCTCACTGTTAAACATCACCCCGCGACAAGTTTCCATCATTAACCGAGTCTGCATAAAATAGGCAAACACCTCGTCGTGCAGGCAAGGCCAGAGGACGCTACGATCAGGCAGGAGAGTCGTGCCGTAGAACGTCGTTCCATATAAATAGGGAATGAAGATTAGGAAATCAAACCGCCATCCCCGCTCTAGAATGTATGAGTAGAGAGCCGGACTATGAGCGCTGTTATCGATCCATTCGTACTCTTCATCGACGGTGGTGGGACATCCGTTCATGAATTTGCCCAGTAGTTCCCAGAAGCGTGCCGCATCTCGAAAGCGATGATCAATGCGAAAACGCCTGACTGGGATACCATTCACCGTCGTCAGCCCCGAGGGATAGACATTGCGCCAACTGGCCAAGTCATTGGCACAAGTGGTCAACACCTCGACATCGAAATCCGACTTGGGTAGATGCTCGGCGAGACCCCGGGCAAGCGTCTCGGCCCCTCCCAGAATGTCCTCTCCGTAGCGCGGGATGACAATCGCCAGCTTCACTCGCTCTCACATACTCCCTCAGTCCGCAACTGCTCGATCTCGGCCCGCAGATCAGCGATCTCCTCCTCCAGAGCTTTAACCCTCGACGGAGTCATATCATCGTCCAAGTCCCTAACCAAGGCGGTCAGTGTTCGGACAACGTGCTCATTGAAATCAGTCTGAGTGGCGGCCAGATTATTGACGTAATAGATAACGAGGCGATGCAACATCGACCGGACACGCTGCACCAGGGGAGCGATAAGGGGCACCGGAGATCCGCTGAGCATAAGGCCAACGCCGATCTTGTCGTAGATGGCGTGCATTCTATTCAACTCTCGATAGACCTGCTCGTCAAACCTAGAACTGCCATTGGAGACGCAGGATTGATCAAATGGAACACCAGAATCTTTCCATTCCGCTTCAGCCTCAGCACGACGTCTTCGGATATCTCTTCGAATTCGACGCATGATGATCTCCGCGTCGATCCTGGTCCCACCGGCTCCGGGACCCTGGTCTAGATCATCCATTGTGGTCTCCTGGGGAGTATCTTACCACTGCATGCTCTACCTCCCCCTACACGTCGGCCGCTATCGTGATCCCCTATCCACAGGCCCTCGGCCGTAATCGGTACGCGATTGTGGGCCAACGGGGTCATATCTCAGTCGCTGACGACACTGATCTTACCGAGGGAAAAATGAGTGCGTTTCCCATCGGCACCTGATTCGCGTAGGACCAGCCGCTCACCTGTGATCCAATCGTACCAGCCTACTCGAAGGGTATACAAACCTGACGTCGCATCATTCCAGATTGGGATCTCATACCGATCCGTCACAATCTCACCTTTCCCTAGCCAGTCGGTGGGATAGGTTCCCCCCACCGGGTAATTGTCCAGTTGTCCACCGAGTTTCCCTTCATCATCGACGATATGTGTGAAGACGGTGTAGTTATGCTCTATAGGCTTGAGAGTTTCCCAGTACAGAGTCAACCCTACATGCCCGCCAGGATGGACCCGAGTCTGATCCAGCTCGTATCCCACGAGACGGAAGTGATCTCCAAACTGAGCTCGTACTTGCTGCTTACCGTATTCTTCTTCATCTGACACCCACTTCATCCGGCTGAATAGAGCACTCAGACATCTCTGATCGCGAGCATTAGGCTCCGTCTCCGCCGGACGGGAGCAAGATTCGGTCTCAAAAATCAGCTCGTTCAATCCGGATTCGACAGTGAGAGGAGGGGTCACGAAACGTCTGGTCGCATCCACCGTCGTGGTATACACAGCCTCATCGTTCATCACCAAGGTCAGGTGACGCGGTTGGGAGTAGGCTTTGCCAGTGAACTCAAGACGATAGGACTCTTTGGCCATAGAATAGATGTTAATACGCCCCTCTTGATCCATCCAGCGTCGCGGCTGATTCCCCTCAACCTCATGCCATCCATCACCAATGGCTGTCAAGGGCTTTCCCCATCCGCCATCGCCGTCTGGAATGTGAAAGACAATTATCCACCGATCTTCATACACGGGACTGCCAAGCCAGGATTGAAAGTATGCCCGTTCCTTTTCGACGAGATTTGGCTTCCGCTGATCCCAAGGATTGAGGTTTGCAGGATTGTACTTGTGCACTATCAAGTACTTGAAACCCATACCCGACAGCGAGTTGATTCTCTCCTCAGCCGTCCGGTCTATCGAGAAGATGTCTGGCCGAGCGAGCGAATCAGGGGTCACCAACGCATCAAGTAGGAGAAGGTTCTTCTTACCCGCTGGCGGTAGACGCCACACCTTGCCGCCGGCAATCGGTCGATGATGCGTGGTTTGGTAGAACATAGGGCGCTTGAATTCGTGGAATGTCGTAGGATGATAAAGATTCAGAGGATAGTCGAATAAGGCAAACTCACCATTCTCATCCCGGACCTTCTCGTAGAAGCTTGGCGTCACAGCCTCAGTTGTCGGATAAGGAAACACAACACAGTATTCAAAGAGGATTAGTGCTGCCACAATAACTGTCCCCGACCAAGCAGCCCAGGGCTTACGTTTCCTTAGCCAAGCCAAGAGCTGGAGCATGCCCAAGCTGACTAACACAGCCAAAGCCAGCGCAGTGCCTTCGGTGATGCGCGCAGGCGTACGCCCTAGCCGGAAGAGCGGGAGAGCGTAAAAGAGAAGGTACGGAAGAGATAAGTACACTGATCGTCCATCGACATCGATAGACAGTGGCCTGGTCCCCCATTTTAGGACTGGGCCGAGTGCCAGGAGAGCTGTGAGGAGGGAAAAGCCTAGCCAAAGTTTAGCCTGCAGCCCCCTCCTGCGTACTGCCACTATCGACAGAATAAGAGGGATCAAACCTACGTAGGCCAGATTCTCAACGGAATTGCCAAGAAAGCCTTTGATCAGTGGCTCCCCACCTACTGCCCGCACCACCGGATGCCAGGGAGATGGGACAACAAAGCTCAACGGATTTGCGGAAAAAGATATGACGCCAGGCTCTTTCATGTATCCGGTTCCGCTCGCCGATTGCGCAAAGAGAAAAGGTCCGAAGAACGGTAGCACAAGAGCCGCAGCGATGAGAATCATCAGTCCAGCCATCTTGAGAGTACGAGCAGACAGGAACTGATGCCGCTGGCTGACAAATAGGAACAGCATCCAGTAAACTGTGAAGGGAAGGACAAAATAGACCGTATGGACGAAGTTCACCAATGAAGAAAGCCCCAACAAGAAGCCAGCTGAAATCACGTGGCGTCTCGAAGGGGTGCGGATCATTTTCACAACAGCTAAGGCATACAAGGGAAAAAGATATGTGATGATCTGGGCCAAGTGCCCCAATCCATGCATAGAGCGAGTAGGTGCGAAGCCAAAGACGATCCCTCCCACAAACGCCGCAAACCGATTCCCAGTAACCTCGTAACATAGCAAGTAAGTTGTGAACGCTGTGAGAACGAAACTGAGCAAGAAAGTCACATTATATACCACAACAGGCTTGAACAGCACCGTCAGAGGTAGAGCAGAAAACTGTACTAACGGGGTGACAGAAAGAATAGGTAAGCGAGCACCCAGGGGATGATAGAAGTAGGATAAGTCGGCCAAGCTAGTTCCCAGGTCAAGCATGGCCTTCTTGGCCCACCAGAGAGACCAAAGATGTGCCAACGCATCGAGCGGATGCCCAGCTACGTGGGAAGATAGGCGGAATCCAACCGGAAAGGTAAACACCAGAGTAATAGCCGCGTAGAGAGCCAATATCTCGAACTCTGGCAGATGACTCGTGACTTTACACCG
>CAZEQC010000005.1:0-98680 GCA_964514285.1 uncultured Anaerolineales bacterium
GGATCTCCTCGACCATCACCTCGACGCCGGGGTTGGAGAGCCCCACGGCGTTGATCAGCCCCGGGCCCCAGTCCAGAATCGTGGGGTTGGGATAGCCGGAGCGCGGCTTAAGGCTGCAGGACTTGGTGGTGACGGCGCCGGCCCCGGATCGGGCGACGCGAGCCAGGACGTCGTGGCTCAGCCCCAGGATGCCCGAGGCGAGGACCGTGGGGTTGGGGAGGTGACAGCCGCAGAGGTCAACCGAGATGTCGATCTCGCTCATAGCTAGGCGGCCCTGGTCCGCTCCAGATAGTCGAGGACGTCGGCGTGGGTCTCGGCCGTGATCCGTTCATTGACCTCGAGGGCCTCCAGGAGCTGGGTCAGCTTGAGCACCGCGTGCAGCTGGTACCCCTGCTCCGCCAGGTCCTCGCTGCCGCCCTGTTCCCGGTCGATCAGCACCAGGACATCCTCCACCTCCATGTCGGCAGCCTGGAGGGTCTCGATGGCCTCCAGCTTGCTGCCCCCGCGCGTGATCAAGTCGTCGACCAGCAGCGCTTTGTCGCCGGCCTCGAAGATCCCCTCGATGGCACGCCGCGTGCCATGCTCCTTGACCTCGCGTCGCGGGTAGATCATGGGCCGGTCGAGCTCCAGGGCCATGGCGACGCCAATGGGAAGCGCCGCGTAGGGAATGGCGGCGATGCGGTCGTAGGAGAGATCGCAGGCCGCCTGCGATAGCGTGCGGGCCACCTGGCGCAGCAGTTCCGGATAGGTAACCAGCAGTCGGAGGTCGATGTAGATGGGCGACGTGAGGCCGGATTTGAGCGTGAACGTCCCGAACTTGACGCAGCCGCGATCGTAGAGCGCGTTTGCCAGCTGTTCGATCGTCTCGTTCATCGGGTCGCCTTCCGCTGTCGGTTGATGCGGTCCCTCATCTCCAGCGCGGCCTCTCGGGCCGCCTCACCGAAGTCGGCTCCGGATGAGGCGTAGATGATGCCCCGCGACGAGTTGATCACCGGGCCAATCCCGTCGGCCGCCGGGCCGTGGAGGACGGCCTGGGCCAGGTCGCCGCCCTGGGCGCCGATGCCCGGGATGAGGAAGGGGAGCTCAGGGGCGATCTCCCGCAGGATGCCCAGCTCCTCCGGATAGGTGGCGCCAACCACCAGGCCGCAGGTGCCGGGGAGCTCCTCATTCCACCCTGCCGCCAGTCGGGCCACGTGATGGTAGAGCGGCCGGCCTTCGGCCTCCAGATCCTGAAGCTGCGGTGCCGAGGGGTTGGAGGTCCGCGCCAGCAGGAAGACGCCGTGCTCCTCGCTCTCCAGGAAGGGGCGCAGGGTGTCGAGCCCCAGATAGGGGTTAGCCGTCACGGCGTCGACGCCCAGGGTCTCGAAAGCGGTCTGGGCGTAGGCCTCCGCGGTGTGCCCCACGTCGTTGAACTTCCCATCGAGGATGACGGGGATCCGGTCGGGTATCACGTCGATCAACGCCCGGAGCGCGTCCAGGCCGGCGACGCCCTCGGCGAGCCAGAAGCCCAGGTTGGGCTTGTAGGCGGAGGCAACGTCGACGGTGTTCTCCACGATGGTGCGGCCGAAGGCCAGAAGCGGGGATCGTGACGAGCGCACGGCCGCGGGCAGGCGATCCATGACGGGATCGAGTCCGACGCAGAGCCACGAGGTGTTGTCGCTCTGCGCTTGCAGCAGCTTTTCTTCGAAAATCATCTTGGTGTGCACCCTTTCTGTGTTGAGAAAGCTCCGTATCGTTTGCCGGGTCTCTATTGTACAGCAAGGGCCGGAAACGTGCCACTTGCCTCCGGATTGCGAATCCGGAGGGAGCGAGAGAGGGGGCTGGGCTGAGCCCACTTCAGGGCTCGTGGCGGTTTGGCGGTCTCCGCTCGCAATCCACCAGTCTCCGGATTACGAATCCGGAGGGAGCGAGGAACGAAGCTCTAGGAGGAAAGAAGCTCTAGCCGGATCCGTGATCCGGCGGTGGCTGCGGTGCAAACGGCAAGCCTCCGGAGTGCGCATCCGGAGGGAGCGAGAGGGGTTCTGGCTGGGATCGATGGTTGATCGTCAGTGTGGGGGGATCAGGCGGTGGCGTAGAACCCGATCCCCACTGTGCCCGGGCCGGCGTGCGTCCCGATGACGGGGCTGACGGGGGCGCGGTAGACCGTGGCTACTTGGAACCGCTCCCTCACACGCTCCGCCACGGCTTCGGCCTCCTGGCCGCTGTCCACGTCGATGATGGCGACCTCCGCCATGTCGCGACCGTTGAGACGCTCCTGGGCCTTGTCCAGCATCTCCGTCAGGGCGCGTTGCTTGGTGCGGATCTGGCACATCGGCTCCACACAGCCGTCGTTCAGGTGGAGGAGCGGCTTGATATTCAGCATGGTGCCCAGGAAGCGCTTCGCCCCGCCGATGCGACCGCCTTTGTGGAGGTACTCCAGGGTGTCGACGGTGAACAGCACCGTCAGCCGTTGACGCACGGCGTGGGCGGCGGTGGCAACGTCTTCGGCCGACCCTCCGGCTGCGGCCTCCCTGGCCGCGGCCAGGGCGACGAACCCCAGGCCCATCGACGTGGAGAGGGAGTCGATGACGGTGACGTCGAGCTCCGGCACCTGGGATGCCGCCGTCTGAGCGGAGGTGACGGTTCCGCTGATCTTGCTGGAGATGAAGGTACCCACGATCGTCTTCGTCTGTCTCTCCTCCGCCACGTGGCGGTAGAAGTCGATGAACTCGCCGACCGAGGGCTGCGAGGTGCTGGGAATGGTGTCGCGCTCCTGGAGGCGGCGGTAGAAGGTCTCCGGAGGGATGTCGACGCCGTCTCGATACCGCTCCTCCTCCCAGATCAGCCAGAGGGGGATGACGGGGATGTCGAGCCCGTTCAGCGCTTCGTCTGGGATACAGGCGGTGCTGTCGGTCACCACCGCTACACGTTCATCCGTCATGCGTGCCTCCTATCCTCGATGTGACAATTCCACTAGATTAGAACACGCAACCCGTGGAAGCGTTGCGCTGAAGCGGCCTGTAAGGGCATGCCGCGTCGTCTAGCCCCCCGCGGAAAGGCGGACGAACAGGCATGGCGATGGACGTCTGCCGCCGTGTACTAGGGTCCGCTTGGCCCGTTCGGAAGCAGGAAGTTGATGACCACAGCGATGACGCCCGCCACGACCGTGCGTAGGCCGTAGCGCACGAGGCCCCGTTCCGATATGTGGCCCAGGAACATGCCCAGCACAAACAGGCTGATAAGGCCCACGACGAGGGAGAGCGCGTAGCTGATCAAGATATCGCCGATCAGCGAGGCCAGGAAGAAGGGCGTGAGCACAATCAGCGAGGAGACCAGGGGCGAGAGCCCGTCCACCAACGAGACGACGATGACCGCCATGCGCCCGGCGCGGCTGATCTTCGTGTTGCTCAAGTTGATGAGCGATATTCTCTCTAGCTCCGCCAGCTCCCGCCCTCTCTCGGCCGATTCCGCAAGATAGGCTCCCCAGAGTCCCGAGATGCCTATCGATACGGAGGCGGCCAGCCCGATGCGGATCACCGTCGCAGCGTTGCGGATGCCCCCCAGGTAGTTGCCGGTCAAGACCCCCACCATCGTGAGCACGCCGTCGAACGAGTTGTTGGCCAAGGCGCGACGTGCGATCCGCCAGAAGCCGGTGATGCGCTCATATTCGCGCACCATCTCGATGTGTTTGGCCAGTCGTTCGCGCGTGGGAAGAGGTCCCTCCATAAGTCTCTATCCTAGTCCTGCGGTGTGATCACGTCCTCGATGAGCACCTTGCCGGCGGCCACCTCGTCGATGGAGTGGATGGCGGCGCCGTTCTCCTCAATCAGGTCCATGATCTCCTGGTAGGGCACGTTGTGCCCCTCGACCGTGAGCTTCGCGTTCTCGACGCGGCGATCGATCTCGTAGATCGAGATATTGACCCCGTCCACCCCCTCGAAGTCGGCCAACATCTGCACCAACTGAACGATGCTTGGCTCCAGGGGTTTCAGCACGTCGATGACAAGGCGTCGTAAGTTTCCCATAACTACTCCTCCAAATCCTCCAATGGTATGAGCTTCCGTCCGAAAACCAGATAGCCGGTATGAGGCGTCAGGCGATCCTTCGGCCGCAGACGGGCCGATACGGTCTTGTACGGCCGCAGCAGCAGCTCCTCGACGTCGATCAGCCCAAAGTCGGCGCTGTCCAGGGCGTCGATGAGATGGATCACCTGGTTGGCGGTCGGAAGGATGGAACCGAAGAAACCGCCACCGGCGAGGGCGGCATGGGCCTGCTCCAGGTAGTCCCAGGGGTTGGCGAGGTCGAGGAAAAGGGCGTCGACGCCCCGCTCTTCGAATCCCTGGCCGATGTCGCGGTGCCTGAACACGACGTAGTCGGCCAGCCCAAGCCCCTCCAGGTTCTCCTGAGCCACCTGCTGCACGTCCCTTCGGCTCTCATAGGAGATGACCTGCCCGGTGGGTTGAACCGCTTGCGCAAAGACCGCCGTCAGACCGCCGCTGCCGGTTCCCGCTTCGATAACGCGGCACCCGGGGGCGATGCTGAGCTTCATCAGAATGTACCCGGCGTCCTTGGGATAGACGATCTGCGTGGATCGTTCCAAGTTGCGCACCAAGTCGTCGGTGGAAGGGCGAAGGAGAAGGAGGGGAATGCCCAGGTGCGTCTCGACCTGCGTGCCCCACGGCAACCCAATCAGATCGTCGTGGGCTATGGTCC
Source organism: uncultured Anaerolineales bacterium (assembly GCA_964514285.1). Classification (GTDB taxonomy): domain Bacteria; phylum Chloroflexota; class Anaerolineae; order B4-G1; family B4-G1; genus SKLM01. The sequence goes on from CAZEQC010000005.1 coordinate 4,693, forward strand.
CGCGGTGGGTATGAAACTCGGTTCCCGGCTTCAGCCGTATGAGAGACGTCTTTCGGTCTCGCCCCATCAACAAAGCTGGGGCACCAGGCTGGGCTGTCTGCGTCTCTTGGTCTGTACTCAACGTGTTCCTGCGCGCATAGGATCTCCACGGAGCGCGAGTCGCTGCCCCACGTGCCATCGCCGGAGCCAAACCTCGTTTGCCAAGGTCGGTCCTGCAGTCGGACAGATCATCGAGCCATCTTATACCTCATGCCATTCTATCGCGCTCGCCAGCGGCATGCACGCTGAGCCCAATTATAGCGAAGATCATCGACAATGCAAACGAAGACTCAGCACGCCAAGACTGCTCCCAGAGGATTGCCGTAAGCGGAGCGGCAAGCGGAGCGGCAAGCGGAGCGGCATCCCCGCTGCCGATCTGGATCTCGGGTGACTGCGTCGACCCACGATCCAGGCTGAGCAAGATGGGGTCCACTGAAACTCAGCCAGCAGCGTCGGGCACCGGGTCGTCGTCGGGGTCGCGGTCGCTTGTCTCGGAGGCCTCCGTGGTGGGCTGCTCAGCTTGAGGCGTCACCAGCACCTTATCGATACGGCGGCCGTCCATATCCATGATTTCAAACGCTTGACCGTGGAACTCAAACTGCTCTCCCTCGCTGGGAATCCCGTTAAGCTTCGTCATGACGAAGCCGCTTACCGTCTGGTAGCCGCGGTAGACGCCCTCCATCTCTGCCTCCAGGCCGAGGACCTCCCAGAGCCGGTCGATGTGCAGCAGCCCGTCGACCAGCCAGGAGCCATCCTCACGGAGCTGGGCCTGCGGCTCCTCTGGCTCGCCCTCGGCGGGGATCTCCCCGGCGATGGCCTCCAGGATGTCCATGTCGGTGACCATCCCCTCGACGCTGCCGTACTCGTCGGTCACCAGGGCGATATGTTTCCCCTCTTGCTTAAAGATCTCCAGAACCCGCAGGGTCGACATACTCTCCGGCACGAAGAGGACCGGGCGCAGGGAGGCGCGGATGTCGAAGGGCTCGCCCTTCAGCTGGCGGACGACCAGGTCCTTGGTGTAGAGCATACCGATGGCGTTGTCCGGGTTGTCCTCCATCACCGGGAATCGCGAATGCTTGGCGTCGAGCAGCGTTGCTTTGGTCTCCTCCTCCGGGTCCTCGACGTCGATCCAGGTGACGTGCGTGCGGGGCGTCATGAAGGCATCGACGCGCCACTCCCCCAGGCGGAGCACGCTCTCTATCATGTCGCGCTCCGATTTTTCGAACACGCCAAGCTCGGTTCCGTGCTCGACCATCGTCTCGATCTCCTCCGGGGTGACGTCGGGCTCCGTCGACGGCGTGGCCCCCAGGAGGCGCACCACGGCGTCGGTGGAGACGCTGAGCAGCCAGACGATGGGACGGGCGACGGCGGAGAGGGTCTGCATCGGTCTGGCGACGGCAGCGGCGACGCCCTCGGGATTGTTCAGTGCCAGCCGCTTCGGCACCAGCTCGCCGATCACCAGGGCGATGTAGGTGGCGCCAAGGATGACGATGGTGGTGGCGATGGCGTCCGCGTAGGCCGCCAGAGCAGGGATTGCAGACAAGCCCGACGCGATAGCCCGGGCCAGTGTCGCCTGCCCAAAAGCGCCGGCGACGATGCCGATGAGGGTGATGCCGATCTGTATGGTGGCCAGAAACTGCGTCGGGTCGGCTGCCAAGTTAAGAGCGATCTGTGCCCGCTCCTTGCCCGTCTCGGCCGCCTGGCGCAGGCGGGCGCGGCGCGCCGACACGACGGCGATCTCGGACATCGCCAGGATGCCGTTGAGGATGGCGAAGAAGACTATGACTAGAACCTGCAAGACTGGATTCACGCTCTCCTCTCTCCCGTTTCCTATCTGGCTATACTGCAACCCTATTATACCTGAAACACAGTTTTTTGCTACAGGATCTTTGCGACGCTGGTGGGCTTGGATAGGGATAGATCTGCGTTCCTGCGGTTTGACTTGCAGGCGCGATGGTGGTACACTAGCGTCGTTAGGTGTCATCTCTATTAACCCACCGCCGGGCTGGCAGCGACGTTACGCCAAGGAGGCTTGTGATGACAGAAGAAAAGAAGTTGGTCGTCTGTATTGAAGACGAACCCGAGATGATTGATCTCGTCAAGCTGATTCTCCGGCGCGCCGACTTCGAGTTCGTGGGTGCCGTGGGGGGGCGAGAGGGCCTCAACGCTGTCCGTAGGCTCAAACCAGATTTGGTGCTGCTGGATTTGATGATGCCTGACGTGGACGGTTGGGAGGTCTACCGTCAGATGAAGGCTGATGATGAACTGAGTGACATCCCCGTCATCGTCATCACCGCCAAAGCTCAGAGTATTGACCGCGTGCTCGGTCTCCATATCGCCAAGGTGGACGATTACATAACAAAGCCATTTGGCCCCCACGAGCTTCTCGATAGCGTCAACACCATTCTGGGTATGGACAGCTCTTGAGGCGCGGGCGCCTGGGGATTCTCTCGAAGCGGGACGTGGCTCGTCCGTCTTATCCCGGAGAACCGGTAGGGGCCGGCCGGTGGAGCAGTCCTTATCTCTAACGGGTGTTGCAGCGCGCGTTGCTCGCTCTTCGGGGACGACGATCATGGTTGATGGCGCGTGGCAGGTCATCTGACGTCTATCGAGCGGCAGTCGGAGGCGTCTTTCGTGCGTCGGAGGCGATGGTACGAGTTCACGCTCATAGCCATCGCCATTCTGTTTTTGTGAGGTGAGCACAGCGTTAGGAGAAAGGTAATGATGGAGCTCAACATCGTCAAGATCGAGAAGCCGGAGACCTTGAATCTGATTTTGGGTCAGTCACACTTTATCAAGACTGTGGAGGATATCCACGAGGCGTTGGTCACGGCTGTGCCGGGCATCGCGTTTGGCCTGGCCTTCTGCGAGTCGTCGGGTCCGGCCCTGGTGCGGGCCACGGGCACCGATGAGGCGTTGACCGAGCTGGCCAAGCAGAACGCGCTGGCGCTCAGCGCGGGGCATTGTTTCATTCTCTTCCTCGGCGAGGGCTTCTATCCCATCAACGTGCTAAACGCCGTCAAGAGCGTGCCGGAGGTTTGCCGAATCTACTGCGCCACAGCTAATCCCGTCGAGGTGATTCTGGCCGAGACGGAGCAGGGGAGGGGCATCCTTGGCGTCGTCGACGGGGTGAAGACCAAAGGGGTGGAGACGGAGGAGGATGTCGAGGAGCGAAAGAATCTCCTGCGCGCCATTGGCTATAAGCTGTAGGGCGTGTCGTGCACGCTCGGTCGTGGTCGACTGCCTGCTCCTGTCCGACGCGGGTTCCAATGGACCAACCTACGAACGCTGACGCTGCGCTGACGTTGCTGCTGCGCGTCATCCAGCTGAAGTTCGTCCCGCGTACTGGCTGGGTCATGCGGGGCATCGCGGACGCCGAAAGCATCTCCGATCACACGTTTGGCGTGGCCTTCATCACGTTGATCCTGGCTCAGATGACGGAGCAGCCCGTCGATACGGCCAGGCTTCTCACCCTGGCGTTGCTTCACGACCTTCCAGAGGTCATCCTCAGCGACATTCCCTCTCCTGCTTCCGACTATCTCCCCGCGGAGGCTAAGGCGACGGCGGAGCGCAAGGCCTTGAGCGCCCTGCTCGACGAGGTCCCTCAGCGTGAGGCCTGGCAAGCCTGGTGGCGGGAGCTCGAAGAGCGGACGAGCATAGAGAGCAAGCTGGTGCACGATGCAGACCGGCTCGACATGCTCCTTCAGGCCTACGTCTACGAGCGGACGACCGGTAACCGTTGGCTGGAGGCGTTCTGGGAGGACGTCTCCAGGGAGTCTTTTGCGTGCGAGGCATCGCGGTCGCTGTTTGACGCGCTGCGGGAGGTCCGCCGCCGAGGCAAGGGAGGGTATCGTGCGTTGGATTGAGGTGCGCAATGAGACGAGCGACGAGATGGTGCTGGGCCGCGTCCGACACTGCACTGATTTCTTTTGTCGTTTCCGCGGGCTGATGTTCAGGCGACGTTTGGAGGGCGACGAGGGCCTACTACTCATCAATCGCCGGGAGGATCGCCTCGACGCCGCCATTCACATGTTCTTCGTCTTCTTCCCCATTGCGGTGATCTGGCTGGACGCCGACGGGGGCGTGGTCGATACTCGGCTAGCTCGGCCCTTCCGACCGATCTACGTGCCCTCTGCGCCAGCGAAGGACGTTCTGGAAGGTCCGCCGGCCCTTCTGGAACAGGTCGATGTGGGGGATCAACTGGGTTTTGAAGAGATACCGTATGCGTAGAACGTGTGGCCTTCCCCTGGTCTTGGTGCTGGTTTTCCTGCAGCTGTCGGGACCCGTCTGGGCTTCTCGCGGAACGGGTCAGGCCGGCCAATCGGCCGAGCCGCCGAAGGAAACGTACCACGTCGTGCAGCGCGGCGAGACGCTGTTCTCCATCGCGCAGCGGTACGGTTCGACGGTCGAAGCCGTGGCTCACGCCAACGGTCTCCACGACCCGTCGAATATCTACGTCGGCCAGCGGCTCAAGATTCCTGGTGGCGGCGTCGCGGGCGACCTACAGGCCACGACCTCGTACGTCGTGCAGGCCGGTGATTCGTTGATCGGCATTGCCAAGCGCCATGCCACGCCGTGGCGGCGTCTGGCCCGCTTGAACCTTCTGGTCTCGCCCGATGCGCTGCCCCCCGGTCAGGTGATCCGCGTCCCCTCCCCAGGCCGGGTTGGAGGACCCGGGGGGGGGCTGCACATCGTGGGTGGCGGCGAGACGCTGTTCCAGATCGCTCTGCGCTACGACGTCCCGCCCTGGAGCCTGGCGAGGGCCAGCGACCTGGCGCACCCCACGCTGCTCTACGCGGGGCAGATGCTCCTGGTTCCCGCCGATGGCTTGGGTCGGCTTCCCGCGCCATTCGAGACCGTCGCTGTGCAGCCCCTGCCTATCAGCCAGGGTAGGTCCCTGGTCGTGGCCGTGCGCACCGAGGAACCGGTGACCCTGACGGGCGGGGTATTCGAGCGGTCCGTCCAGTTTGCCGACGAGAACGGGGTCTACTATGGGCTGATCGGCGTGCACGCCCTCACAGAGCCGGGTCTCTATGAGATGACGCTGCAGGCCAGCGAGAGCGATGGGCGGACGACGGAGATCACGGTCGACATCGTCGTAGAAGCCGAGACGTTCAGCTACGAGCGCATTCAAGCCTCGCAGAGCCTCCTGGATCCCGCCGTCGTCGCCGAGGAGCGGGAACGGCTCAACGTGCTGCGCCCCACGTTCACCGATGAGAGGTCCTGGTTGGAGCACTTTGAGCGACCATGTGGTGGGACGATCTCGTCCTACTTCGGCACCCGCCGGGCCTACAACGACGGGCCCTACACCAGTCATCATGGCGGGGTCGACTTTCGTGGGGTGACGGGTACGCCGGTCTATGCCCCGGTGGGAGGAACCGTCGTGCTGGCGGATCAACTGACGGTACGCGGCAATGCTTTGATGCTGGACCACGGTTGGGGAGTGTTAACCGGGTACTGGCACCTCTCGTCGATAGAAGTTAAGGTGGGCCAGCGAGTGGAGCAGGGGGACCTGATTGCGAGGATAGGGAACACGGGGTTGTCCACGGGTTCACATCTCCACTGGGAGATGTGGGTCGGGGGCGTCAACGTGAATCCCTTGCAGTGGCTGGACCCGTTCTATCCTTGGCCGCAGGCTGGGGAGGACGCGGATCACGGGGACGTGCAGTGAGGGTTACGTTCGGCCCACGGGCCGTCCACTGAAGCAACGCCGTTCGCAGCGGTCTCAGCAGGCCCAGTGGGTCCAAGGTTGCTCGAAGGGGATCGTGGTTGCAGTCATATGATCCCAAGGTGGGTCTGCGGCGGAGATCAGAAAGCAACGTCGCTCAAAAGGGATCGTCAGACCCCGGCTTCTACCCGGGACTTAGCGATCTATGGCGCACGCGGGATCCACGATTCGCTTGGAGCGATGCGATTGAATTCAGAGTCTGGGAGGTAATCGATGGAATTCTCGAAGCTTGTGAGAGAGCGCTACAGCGTACGGGCCTACAAACCGGATCCGGTGGAGGAAGAGAAACTGGACAAGGTGCTGGAAGCGGCCCGCCTGGCCCCGACGGCGGCTAATCGCCAGCCCTTTCAGTTGATCGTGATCCACACGGCAGGTCGGGAGAAGGAGCTGACCAACGTCTATGGCAAGACGTGGTTCGTGGAGCCGCCCCTCCTCATCTGTGCCTGCGGCCTCCCCGAACGGGGCTGGACCCGGCGAGACGGGAAGAGCTACGTCGACGTCGATGTGGCCATCGTGATGGATCACCTGATCCTGGCCGCGGCCAACGAGGGCCTGGGGACCTGCTGGGTGGGCGCCTTCGACCCCGCGGCGGCGCGGGAGGTCCTGGGCCTACCGGACGACGTGGAGCCCATCGCTTTCACCCCGCTGGGGTATCCCGCTGACGAGGCGGGCTCGAAGAGACGCAAGCCGCTGGCCGAGTTGGTGCGCTACGAACGTTGGTGACCGACGCCGTGGCGGGCGAGGTCGAGCCAGCGGCGACGCCCTTCTCGGCGGCTGCTTATGGCGGTGAGGGCTGGTCGCCTCGCGGCACCACGCTGCGGGAGGAGATCGGCCAGGTCTGGCGCGCGTGCGGTGTCGACAACGAGTGGTCGCCGCTGCGGGAGGTGCTGCTGCACCGCCCGGGCGGGGAGCTGGGAGAGGTGGCGGACCCGGACGAGGTCCAGATGATCGCTTCTGTCGGCGTAGCCCGTGCCCGACGGCAGCACGATGATCTGGCCGAGGCGTTTCGAGACGCTGGCGTGACCGTCCGCTACGTCGAGCCCAACGGGCCTGCCCTGAGCTTGTCGCATGGGACCGTGCCACCGAACTTGATGTTCGTCGCCGATCTGATGGTTATGACGCCGGAGGGAGTGGTTCTGGGGCGGCCAGCGTCGACAGTGCGGGCCGGTGAGGAGCGCCTCGTCGCCCGTCGGCTGGCCGATCTGGGGATCCCGATCCTGCGCAGCGTGCGCGGCGAGGGGACGTTCGAGGGAGCGGACGCGGCATGGCTCGATCCGGGGACGGTGCTTCTGGCGACGGGCCTGCGCACCAACGCGGAGGGAGCTGCCCAGGTGACGAGCCTGCTGAGCGAGATGGGCGTGGAGGTGGTCCAGGTCGGCCTGCCCTATGGAGCAATGCATCTGATGGGGCAGCTCCGTTTCGCGGATCGAGATCTGGCCGTGGCCTGGCCCGGGCGTGTGCCCCACGCAGCGGTGGAGGCGTTGCGGGCGCGAGGCTTCAGCGTTCTCTTCCTCCCTGATGAGACGGAAGCGACGCACGGCATGGCGCTCAATTTCGTCTCGTTGGGCCCTTCCAGCATTCTGATGCCCGCGGGAAATCCCGTCACGCAGCGCTTCTATGAGGGGGCGGGCATCGACTGCGTGACCGTCGAGGTCGATGAGCTGATCAAAGCTGCCGGAGGGATCGGCTGCCTGACCGGTATCCTCCATCGGGAGCCAGTCGGTTGACTCTATCGAGAGATGTCGATAGGGCTAGACAGGGAGATGGAGACGTGCGACCTCTGACCATAGCGATCGATGGCCCAGCTGCCTCGGGCAAGAGCACCGTCGGCGAGGGACTCGCCGAGTCCCTCGGCTATCTCTTCTTCGACACCGGTGTGATGTACCGGGCCGTGACGTGGGCTGCGCTGGAACGGGGCGTTGCTATCGAGGATGAGGAAGCCGTCACGGATTTGGCGGAGCAGCTTGACATCGAGGTCACCGACGCAACGGAGGACGATGGGCGTCAGTATACCGTCCTCGCCGACGGCATCGACGTCACATGGGCGATCCGAGCGCCGGCGGTCGATGCCAACGTCTCCGCTGTCTCGGCCTATCGAGGGGTACGCCGGGCGCTGGTCGCCAAGCAGAGGCGTGTCGCGGACGGCAAGCCGGTGGTGATGGTAGGACGGGACATCGGCACGGTGGTGCTCCCAGAGGCCGATCTCAAGATCTACCTCGACGCCAGCGTGGAGGAGCGTGCCCGGCGGCGTTGGGCAGAGATGGACCAGCGCGAGCAAGACGCCGACTATGGGCACGTCTTGGCCTCGATGCGGCGGCGAGACAGGATCGATAGCAATCGCGAGATCTCACCGCTCCGTGCTGCCCAGGACGCGGTCCGGATCGATACGACGGATCTGGACGTCGAAGAGGTCGTCGAGGAGGCGGAGCATCTGGTTCAGGAGCAAGGGTGCCCGTGACATCTGACCCGGATAGCAGCGGACATCCGGGCGTCATCGCCGCCGTCGATGGCGGCAGCCTTGCCGAGCGTCTGGGGCTGGAGGCCGGTGACGAGCTCCTGTCGGTCAACGATCACCTGGTGCGGGACGTGATCGACGTTCGCTATCACGCGTCGGAGCCCCTGCTGCGACTGCGGGTCCGTCGCTCCGGCGAGACGTGTCTGTTTGAGGGGGAGCGGCGGTACAACGAACCGCTGGGCTTGACGTTCGTCGACCCGATCTTCGACCGCATCAGGCGCTGCAACAACCGGTGCGAGTTCTGCTTCGTCACCCAGATGCCGAAGGGGCTGCGCCCCTCGCTGTACGTCAAGGACGACGACTATCGCACCTCATTTCTCTTCGGCAGCTACGTCACCTTGACCAATCTCACAGAGGATGATTGGGATCGCATTGAAAGGCAGCACCTCAGTCCTCTGTACGTCTCGGTGCACGCCACGGAGCAGGACCTGCGTCGTCGTTTTCTGAAGAATCCCGATGCACCCGACCTGCTGGCTCAGTTGCGGCGCCTGGCTGCCATGGATATCGTGGTCCACACCCAGATCGTGGTGCGGCCCGGTGTCAATGATGGCGCCCATCTCGCGCGTTCCGTCGATGACCTGGAGACGCTCTACCCGGCGGTTCGCTCTGTCAGCGTCGTGCCGCTGGGGCTGACCAAGCATCATCGGTTTGACTGTCGCGTTCAGACCAAGGCCGAGATGAGGAGCGTCTTGGAGCGCGTGACGGAGTGGCAGATGGAGCGCCGTGATCGCTTGGGCGTCGCTTTCGTCTACCTGTCCGACGAATGGTACCTGCGCCTGGGAGAGGACGTGCCGCCCATGGCGCACTACGATGGCCTGGATCTGATGGAGAATGGGGTCGGTCTGGTGCGTCACTTCCTCGACGTTGAGGTGGACTCGCTGCGGTCCCTGATCGCCGGGCTCGACCGTCCCACGGCGGTGACGGGGACGCTCTTCGCCCCCGTGCTGCGGACCGCCCTGGTCGGTTCGGAGGCCACCGTGGTCTCGGTGGTGAATCGCTTTTTTGGTGAGTCGGTCACCGTGGCCGGGCTGCTGACCGCGAAGGACGTCATCGCCCGACTGGAGGGCCAGGAGCTGGAGGGTGACGTGGTGCTGCCGCCGGTCATGTTCGGCGGACCGAAGGGACAATCGCTCGATGAGATGTGGCCGACAGACGTGGAGCAGGCCCTTGAGCGCCCGGTGATCGCCCAGCTGGCGTGATCGAGACACGTCAGTTAGCATGCAGGATGCTGATCTTCCACCCGTTGGGAGCGTGATGGTTATGCCGATTGCCCTGGAACTTGTGCAGACACAGGAGGATTATGAGGCCGTCGAGCATCTCCAGAGAGCTGTTTGGCGTCTCCAGGATGAGGAGATTGTGCCTCATCACATCTTGATTACGGCTCAGAAGAACGGCGGCGTGGTGATCGGTGCGTTCGAGGGATCGCCCGGGCGGGGAAGGCGGTTGGTTGGCTTCGTCTTCGGCTTCGCCGGGCTGACGTCCGACGGTGAGGTGAAGCACTGCTCGCATATGCTGGGCGTTGCTCCCTCCCATCAGGGCCAGGGCATCGGCTACCGCTTGAAGTTGGCCCAGCGTAACCACGTGCTTGATCAGGGGATGCGCTTGGTGACGTGGACGTTCAACCCCCTGGAGAGCGCCAACGCGAATCTCAATTTCCGCAAGCTGGGGGCGACGTGCAACACTTATTTTCGCGATCTCTACGGCGACATGCGAGATGAGCTGAACGCTGGGCTGCCCACTGACCGCTTCCAGGTCGTGTGGCACATCGCCAGCGCTCACGTCCGAGATAGGTTGCAGCGGGACGCTGCTCAGTCGGGACCGGCGCGGACCCCCTCGCTATCGACATTGCTCTCCCGCGGCGTGAGGATCGTGAACCGCCCCTCCCCGGGTAACGGTCCCCGTCCGCCTCAAGACGTCCTGCCCCTGGAGGGCGATCGGCTGCTGATCCAGATCCCCACACACTTCCAGAGCATCCGGTCGGCCGACCTCGCGCTGGCCCGCGCCTGGCGGAAGCACACGCGGGCTCTCTTCGAGGCTGCCTTTGAGGGAGGCTATGTGGTCGTCGATTTTCTCTTCCAGGAGGGGCGGGGCTGTTATCTGCTTGTGAGGCAGGGGGTGCGGGCGTGAGGATCGAGCGGGTTGAGCTGCACCATGTCGACCTGCCGCTGGTACATCCCTTTGAGACCAGCTTTGGGCGTGAGACGACGCGACCGTGCATTTTGGTGGCCACTCACGGCGCTGGACTTACCGGCTGGGGGGAGTGCACGGCGATGACCGGGCCGTGGTACTCTCACGAGACGATCGAGACGGCCTGGCACGTGCTGCGCGACTTCCTGATCCCGTTGCTGCTTGGCGAGGAGGTCGCCTCGCCTTCGGAGGTGGCGACGTGCTTCGGGCGTGTCCGCGGACACCAGATGGCCCGCGCTGCCCTGGAGAACGCCGTATGGGACCTGCTGGCGCAGGCCCAGGGCGTGCCGCTGGCGGATTTGCTGATCGATCACGTGTCCCAGAGCGACGCCCAGTCGTCGGCCTTTACGGGGACCGGTCGACGGGCCCGGGTGCCCGTCGGCGTCAGCCTCGGCATTGAAGGATCGTTGGCCGCTCTCCTCGACAAGGTGAGACGGCGCGTCGAGGAGGGATATGGCCGGGTGAAGTTGAAGATCAAGCCAGGGTGGGACGTGGACGTCGTCCGCTCCGTGCGAGAGCGCTGGCCTGACTTGCCGCTTCAGGTGGATGCCAACGCTGCGTACAGCCTGGACGATGCCTCGACGCTGCAGGAGCTGGAGCCGTTCGACCTTCTGCTTATCGAGCAGCCCTTCCATCACGACGATATCGTGGATCACGCCACGCTCCAGGCGGACCTACAGACCCCCCTCTGTCTCGACGAGAGCATTCACTCGCCGGAGCACGCTCGTTGGGCGTTGGCGATCGACGCCTGTCGGGTGATCAACATCAAGGTGGGGCGCGTGGGCGGCTTGACGGCAGCGCTGCAGATCCACGATCTCTGTGCGGAGAGCGGCGTGCCGGTCTGGTGCGGGGGGATGCTGGAGACGAACGTGGGGCGCGCCGCTAACGTGGCCCTGGCCTCCCTGCCCAACTTCACCCTGCCCGGGGATATCTCGGCCTCGGCTCGCTACTATCACCAGGACATCGCAGGGCCGGATTTCGTGCTCAACGACGATTCGACGCTCTCGGTGCCTTCCGGTCCTGGATTGGGCGTCTCTGTCGACTTCGAGCGGCTGGCTGCTGTCCGGCAGCGGCACTTGGTTCGAGAAGCTTCATAGGTCGACCCAACCCGGAGGTTACGTGAACACTAAGCAGTTGATGCAGATCGCCCTGGATTTGGTCGGTTTCGAGGCTGTTCCCGAGGACAGCGCCGTCTACGTGGGTGGTGAGGGGATAGAGCGGGTGCTCTTCGGGCTCGATATCGGCGTCGGGGAGTTGATGATGGCCCGCCAGCTGGACTACGATTGTGTGGTCGCCCATCACCCGGTCGGGGTGCCGCACCGATCGTGGCGCGTCTTCGAGCGCCACGTTGCTCTCTTGATGGAAGCCAGCGTGCCTGAGGAGGCGGCGCGGGAGGCGGTGGTCCCGAAGATGGAGGCCCTCCGCCTGCGTGGGCAGGCTGGGAACTACGAACAAGTCCCCATGGCAGCGCGCCGGCTGGGGATGCCGTTCCTCAACATACACTGCCCGCTGGATGAAATGGGGCGCCGTGTGATGCAGTCGACGGTGGATGAGGTCTTGGCCGATGGACCCGCGCCGCGGGTCCAGGATCTCGTCGATGCGCTGGCTGGCCTGCCGGCGGCAAGGCGGGCCGAGACCGAGGTCACCGTGCCGCTGGGCGAGCTGACGGCGGAGGCCGGGGCGACGGTCGTGGCCCACGGCGCGCTGACCAACGGCGGCTATCATGTTGCTCGGGCGTATTTCGAGCACGGGGTGGACACCGTGGTCTACATTCACGTCTCTCCCGAGGACGTGAAGCGTCTGCGGAAGCACGACGAGGGGCAGCTGATCGTCACCGGGCACGTGGTGGGGGATGCCTTCGGCATCGAGCCTTACCTCCAGGCCTTGCGCGCGGAGGGCCTGCAGGTCGATGATTTGAGTCAGGTGTTCAGCGCGTCGGCGGATGAAGGGTTCTGAGCGTCGTTGACTGGAGCAGACATGGGGGATATTGTGAGTGAGAGGAGCGAGCATATGGGGCAAACGGAGAAGAGAGCGTTTGAGGGCGACGTGGAAGCACCCTCTGACGATAGCGCAGAGGTTCTCTCCGGCACCGCCCAGACGATCGAGGCGCAGGCCGTAACGGTGAAACAGGGGAGCGTGGATACGATCAAGGCTGATTCGGTCCAGATGCGGCAGGGGGGCGTGGGCCGGGTCGAGGCTGGCTCGGTTCGTGCGGAGCAGAGCGGCATTGGACTGGTCAAAGCCGAGACGGTCGACATTGATGATGGCGGCGTGTTTGGAGCGTACGGCGAAACGGTCCACTTGGAGCAGTCGAACGTCGTGTTCCTGGCGGCGAAGAAGGTCGATGGTGATGCTCGGGTCCTGCTCGATTGGCGGACCGCTTTGGCCTTCGGCGCGGGCCTGGGACTCGTGTTGTGGCTGTTGCGTTTCTTCCTGGGCCGCGATTAACAGCGTCTGTGACGACGAGATAGAGGGAGGTGTCCAACGTCTGAAACGCCGGGGGAAGCAGCGCCAGGCCCGGATGCAGGTCAGGGTCGGTCCGGGTGACGAGGAGGCGGTTCCTGTCGCGAGACGGGGAAAATCGAGCTATCGGCGGATGCCGCCTGGGGTTGGTCACACCCCATCTTCCCCTCCAAGCATAGAAGCTGTTCCAGGCAAAGCTGGAGAGCGATCTCCAGGCCAAGAGGACCGGCAGTGACTTTGTCGATCCGACGCACTATGGTGGGTCTCGCCGACGGAGAGCAACGGAGGCGATTCCCTCAAGTGCGCTTAACGCTATGCGTTCGATAGGATGAGGAGGGACCTATGTGTGGTATCGTCGGCTACGTGGGGCCGCAGGATGCGACCCCGATTATTCTTGACGGCTTGAAACGACTGGAATACCGCGGCTACGATTCGGCCGGCCTGGCGGTGGTGGCGACGAACGGCGACATCGCCGTTCGTCGAGAGGCGGGCAAGATCGAGGCGCTTCTCGAGATGGTGGAGGCTGAGCCCGTCAGCGGGCAGATTGGCATCGGTCACACGCGCTGGGCCACGCACGGTGAGCCGTGCCAGCGGAACGCGCATCCCCATATGGGGTCCACAGGCGATGTGGCCGTCGTTCACAACGGCATCATCGAGAACTTCCGTGCCCTTCGCCGGGATCTGCAGGAGAAGGGTAGAGAGTTCGCGTCGGAGACCGACAGCGAGGTCGTGGTGCATCTGGTGGAGATGTATCTGGCAGCCGATCACGATCTGGCCAGGGCAGTTCGGAAAGCTCTGACGCACATCAAGGGGGCTAGTGCCTTCGTCTTTCTCAGCAAGCAGGAGCCCGGTCGTCTGGTGGCTGCCCGTCTGGGCAACGCCGGAGGGTTGACCGTGGGGGTGGGCGACGGAGAGATGTTCCTCGCCTCCGATATCCCGGCCATTCTGGAGCACACGCGCAAGATGGTCTTCCTCGAGGATCGTCAGATGGCGGTGGTCGGCCACGATGGTGTGGAGATGACGACCTTGGCGGGGGAGCCGATCGAGACGACAGTGCACGCGATCCCCTGGGATCCGGTCTCCGCGGCCAAAGGGACCTATCGCCACTTCATGCAGAAGGAGATCTACGAGCAGGCTCGCTCGATCACCGATACGATTCGGGGGCGGGCTGACTTCGACCTGGGGCGGGTGCGTCTGGAGAACCTTAGCTTGACCCTGGAGGAGGCTCGGTCGCTGGACAAGATGGTCATTGTTGCCTGCGGCACCTCCGCTTACGCTGGCCTGGTGGGTAAGTTCATCATCGAGACGTTGGCTCGCCTGCCGGTCGAGGTCGATTATGGGTCCGAGTTTCGCTACCGGGACCCCATTATCGACGAGAGGACGGCGGTCCTGGCTATCACCCAGAGCGGTGAAACCGTCGATACGCTGGCCGCGATGGAGGAGGGACGCGAGAAGGGCGCTCGGCTCTGGTCCATCGTCAACGTCATTGGCAGCCAGGCGCACCGCATCTCCGATGGGCATATCCTGATGCACGCCGGGCCGGAGATTGGGGTGGCTTCCACCAAGGCCTTCACCTCCAGCCTGGTCGATCTCTACTTGTTGGGTCTCTACCTTGGGGAAAGGCGGGGTATGCTCGAGGAGGCGCGGTTGCAGGAGGCTGTGGATGCCCTGGGGATGTTGCCCGATCTGGTGGGGCGTGTGCTGGATCACGGTGATCAGTACGAGGGGCTGGCCGCCGCCTTCTACGATCGTGACCACTTCCTATACCTGGGGCGGGGGATCAATTATCCCATCGCCCTGGAGGGGGCGCTCAAGTTGAAGGAGATATCCTACATTCACGCCGAGGGGTATCCGGCGGGCGAGATGAAGCATGGCCCCATCGCCCTGATCGACGAAGCGATGCCTGTCGTCGCCATCGCTACGCGTGATGGCGTCTACGACAAGATGATCAGCCAGGTGGAGCAGGTGCGAGCACGGGACGGCATCGTGATCGTGTTGGCGACGGAGGGGGATGAGGCAATCGCGGACAAGGCGAACCATGTGCTTCACGCGCCGGAGGCCCCGCCTTTGATTGCCCCGGTGGTGAACGTGATCCCCCTGCAACTTCTGGCCTATCACCTGGCCGTGCGACGCGGGTGCGACGTTGACCAGCCACGGAACCTGGCGAAGTCGGTTACGGTGGAGTAGGTCGCGGTCGTGAGTCGCGTCTCCTGCTTGAGGGCTCCATCGTCTTGGTCGGATCTATGATCTAGGATTGGGGATACGCAAGATGTGTGGAATCTTTGGTGTCGTCGTTGAGCGACAGCAGTCACTGGGCAGGATTCTCACGGAGGCCGGCCGACGGCTCTCGTACCGGGGCTACGATTCGGTCGGCTGCGCCACCTTGCAGGACGACGGAACCATCGACCTGCGCAAGGATGTGGGCAAGGTCGATGAGGTGGCGGAGCGGCTCGGCTTCTCCGAGATGGTGGGGTCCCGGGGCATCGTCCAGCTGCGCTGGGCCACCTTCGGCGCCCCGTCTCAGGTCAACGCTCAGCCTCACCTCGACTCCGACGGCGACCTGGTCGGCGCCCACAACGGCAACGTCGTCAACAACATCGAGCTGCGCCGGGCCTTCGTGGCCGAGGGCATGACCGTCCGCTCCACCAACGATGGTGAATCCTGCGTCCACGCTGTGGAGCGGTACGTCGATCGCGGCTTCGGGATGGTCGAGGCGATCCGCCGCGCCTACGACGATCTGGAGGGGGACTACGCCTTCGTTATGGGGCGGGCCCACGACGACCGGCTCTACGCCCTGAAGAAGGGATCTGGCCTGGTGGTCGGCCTGGCGGAAGGGGCCACCTGCCTCTCCTCGGACCTGCCATCGATTCTGCCCTTAACGCGCCGCATTGTTCGCGTGCAGGACGGCGAGATCGTCGTGCTCAGCGCTGAGGGCGTGGAGCTGCGGCGGGTGGTGGACGGAGAACGCGTCGAGCGGGAGGCGGAGGTGGTTGACGAGAGCATGGCCTCGGTCGAGAAGGGTGGCTATCCGCACTTCATGCTCAAGGAGATCCACGAGCAGCCCCAGGTGACCGGGGAGCTTCTCCATCTCCTGGCGTCCTCACCTCACGTCTCGCCCTTGGCCGATCGGATGGCCAGCGCGCGACATCTCTACCTCGTCGGATGCGGCACCAGCTACCACGCCTGTATGCTGGGCGCCGTCTACCTGGGCCGATTGGCCGGTCGCCCGGCCGTGCCGATCCTGGCGCCCCAGTTCATCGCCCAGTATGGCTCAGCGATCGGGGCCCAGGACGTCGGTCTCTTCGTCAGCCAGAGCGGGGAGACGAAGGATGTGCTCAACGCCGTCGAGGTCGCCAAGGAGCAGGGGATGGGCGTCTTGAGCCTGGTCAATGTCCTGGGGTCCACGCTGATGAACGAGAGCGAGCGGTATCTGCCGTTGGCCTGCGGCTATGAGATCAGCGTGCCGGCGACGAAGACGTTTATGAATCAGGCCTTGGCCTTCCTCTATCTGG
This sequence comes from uncultured Anaerolineales bacterium, assembly GCA_964514285.1. GTDB lineage: Bacteria > Chloroflexota > Anaerolineae > B4-G1 > B4-G1 > SKLM01. The sequence goes on from CAZEQC010000005.1 coordinate 21,137, forward strand.
CGCTGCGCATGGGCGGTCGCGCCACGGCTGCGGTGGACGGTCTCCCGGACCTGCTGCAGGAGACCATCGAGCACGTCGAGCCTCAGGTGGCGGCTTTGGAGCCCGTGCTCGCCGGGACGGAGGACCTCTACTGCCTGGGCTACGGCATGACCTATCCCATCGCGCTGGAGGGGGCGCTGAAGCTCAAGGAGGTCACCTATGCGCACTGCGAGGGCATGCTCTCCACCGAATTCAAGCACGGTCCTCTCTCCGCCGTTCACGATGGCTACCCCATCATCTTCGTCTCCGGCCCGGAGGACGTGCCCCTCTTGATCAGCGGCATCAACGAGACCACCTGTCGGGGTGGGCGGGCCATCGCCGTCGCCGAGGACGATGCCCGGTTGGCAGCCAGCGTCGATGACCTGATCGCGGTCCCTCCGGCTGGGCCGCTGCTTAACCCCCTGTTGGCGACAGTGCCGCTGCAGCTGCTCTCTTACCGTCTCAGCGTGGCCCGCGGCTACGATCCCGATTTTCCCCGCAACTTGAGCAAGACGTTGACGGTGGACTGATGACTTGTTTTGATGGTTTCAGCAGACTGTGCTATAATCTCGCCTGCCACGATAATCACACACTTGCCAGGAGGATAGAATGAACATCGCCGGTATTGAATTCCCCGAGGATCTGTACTACGACCGTCAGCACAACTGGGCCCGCGTCGAGGGTGACGTGGTCGTGCAGGGTATGACCGACTTCGGTCAGCAGATTGCCCAGGAGATCGTCTTCGTGGAGATGCCCCGCGTTGGACGGACGGTTGAGCAAGAAGAGACCTTCATGTCGATGGAATCCGGCAAGTGGGTCGGTCGTATCCCAGCCATGGTCAGTGGCAAGATTCTGGAGGCCAACGAGGAGCTCGAATGGGATCCTCAGTTCGTCAACGAGTCGCCCTACGACGAGGGCTGGCTGGTCAAGATCGAGATGTCCGACCCCTCGGAGTTGGATAATCTGATGAAGGCCGACTCTCCAGAGCTCAAGGCCTTCATCGAGGAGCAAGTTGAGGAGTACGAGGAAATCCTAATCTAGGCCTTTGAACTAGGCGCTTGGCCTGGGTCGGCGCGCGAAGCCGTTGTCATACCATGGTTCACGGTGGCGTGGCTTCGTGGCAGCCTACTCTGGCAAGCGTCCTTTCTATGTTGGGAGGTACCTTGACAACCCCTGAAGTGACAAACCTAGGTATGGTAGAGCGAGATACTGCTTTCGTGGATCGTCTCGCTCCAGCAAGTCGGCTGATTAAGCGTTGCATCCAGTGTGGTACCTGCTCGGCTTCGTGTCCCACAGCGTACGCTATGGACTACACGCCGCGTCAGGTGTGGCGTCTGCTGCAGCTCGGATTTGTGGAAGAGGTGTTGGACAGCCAGACCTTCTGGCTTTGCACCGTCTGCACAGCCTGCCAGGTCCGCTGCCGACGAGGTATTGATATCAAGGACGCTATGGTCGCTCTCAAAGAGTGGGCGGTCCGGGAGGGCGTTCAAATCCCGGAAAGGCTCGGGATGTTGAGGGACACGCTGGCGAATCACCACAACATCTCCGGCGACGACAACGCCGATCGCCTGGTCTGGAGTGACAATCTGCTTGATCCTCCCCGCGGCGTGAATCCTCCTCGTGAGGTAGCGGAGACGGTCTATTTCGTCGGTTGCGTCAGTTCCTTCTACCCGCGCGCCTATAGCATCCCACGAGCCTTGGTCCAGGTGATGGATCGGGCCGGGACCGAGTTTACGACGCTAGGTGGGGACGAATGGTGCTGCGGCTATCCTCTCTACGTGGCGGGTATGCGCGATCGTATGGCAGATCTGGCGCAGCACAATCTGGCCAGAGTGCGAGCGGCCGGTGCAGAGCGGGTCGTCTTCACGTGCCCCTCATGTCACTACGCTTGGTCGCATCTCTACCCCGAGTTCAGTGATACGTCCGGGCTTCACCTGCTCCACGCCACCGAGCTCATGGCCGAGTTGGTGGGGGACGATCGGTTACCGCTTGGGCCTGTCGAGGAGGTCGTGACCTATCACGATCCCTGTGATCTTGGGCGGAAGGGGGGCGTGTACGATGCGCCCCGGGAGGTGCTGACCGCCATCCCGGGCTTGGAGCTCCGTGAGATGGCGATGAATCGGCGAGATGCACTCTGTTGCGGGGGCGGTGGGGATGTGGAGACGGTGGATCCCGATGTCCCCGTTGGTGTCGCGTTGAAGCGTCTGGCTCAGGTTGAAGCGACCGGCGCCAAGTACGTCGCTTCCGCCTGTCAACAGTGCGAGCGTACACTGCAGGAAGGCGCGCGCAAGAATCGCATTCGGGTGCGCGCTGTCGATGTTGTGGAGCTGCTCTGGCGATCGGTCCAGGCAGCGGAGAAGTGAGAGGAGTTTTGGTATGGAGGACGTCCGCATCGGTGTGTATGTCTGTCAGTGCGGCAGCAACATATCGGCCGTCGTGAAGATCGACGATTTGGTGGAGCACGTCGCTGACCTGCCCCATGTGGTCGTGGCTCGTGACCACGGATACATGTGCTCGGGCTCGGGGCAGGAGATGATTCAAGCGGATATCCAGCGTCACAACTTGAACCGTGTTGTCGTCGCTTCGTGTACGCCTCGCATGCATGAGGCCACCTTTCAACGTACCGTGGAAAAGGCCGGGCTCAACCGCTATCTGTTTGAGATGACCAACATCCGTGAGCACGTTTCCTGGGTGATCAGCGACAGCAAGAAGGCGACGGAGAAAGCCTATCGGCTGATTCGGGCCGCTGTCGCTCGTGTGGCTCTGCACGCTCCGCTGGAAGCGCGCCAAGAACCCGTCACGGAGGCAGCTCTCGTGGTAGGCGGGGGAATCGCCGGGATCCAATCGGCCCTTGCCATCGCCGAGATGGGGTACCAGGTCTTCTTGGTCGAGCGTGAGCCTTCCATCGGCGGAAGGATGGCCCAGCTCAACAAAACCTTCCCGACTCTTGACTGTAGCACCTGAATACTTGGACCCAAGATGATGGATGCCGGTCGGCATCCGAACATAACTCTCCTGACCTACAGTGAGGTCGAGGACGTCTCTGGGTACGTGGGCAATTTCAAGGTCAAGGTGCGCAAGAAGGCACGTTACGTGGATCAGGATGCATGCACAGGTTGCGGCATCTGCTGGAACGAGTGCTTCACCCGCCGTATCCCCGAGCGGAAGCGCATTACGCTGGGCGACATAAACATCGGGAAGAGGGAGGCTGGGGAGCCGTGACGGTGGAACTGAAACGGATCAACGAGATCATAGACTGTTATAGCGCGGAGCGAATGCACGCGCTGGCCATTCTCCAGGACATCCAACGTGAGTACAACTTCTTGCCCCGCAAGGCGCTGGAACAGACGGCGCAACGGTTGTGCGTACCAGAGGGCGAGATCTACCGTCTGGCAACGTTCTTCAAATCCTTCAGTCTGCATCCCAAGGGGAAATACGTGTGCAAGGTATGTTTGGGGACAGCCTGCCACGTGCTGGGAGGCCCGCGCATCCTGGAATCGTTGGAGCGGGAGCTGGGCATAAAGGCTGGTGAGACGACCCCCGATGGGATGTTCTCACTGGAGGCAGTGCGCTGCCTTGGTGCCTGCGCCCTGGGACCGGTCGTCGTCGTCAACGAGGAGCCCTACGCCCACACAACGCCCGACGGGGCAGTCAAACTAGTCAGAAGATTGGCCGCCGGCGAGGACGAGGCGGAGATGGGCCCAGCAGACGAAACGCCTTCCGTCCAGTCAGCAGCCGATCCGTCGAGCGCGTCACGCTCGGCATAGAGTGGGGCAGATAAGATATGCCAAAACTAAAGAGCGTGGAAGAACTGGAATCGTTAAGGGGTCAGCTTCAGAGGGACCTGAGCGTCAGCGCGAAGTCGAGCACTAGGATTACGGTCGGCATGGGCACCTGTGGCATCTCGGCCGGCGCTCGCGAGGTGATGCGCGTGATTCTGGATGAGTTGAGAGAGCGGGATATTGAGGCCCGCGTTTCTACTGTCGGTTGCATGGGGATGTGCTCGAAGGAGCCGCTGGTTGATATCCAACAGGGGGATGAACCCCGTGTCGCCTATGGCAACGTAAAGCCAGACATGGTGCCGCGCATCTTTGAAGAGCACGTAATGAACGGTCATGTGGTGGACGATTGGGTCGTCGGTCGTGTGACGACGAGATGCGAGGACATTTCTTTCTACAACAAGCAGCAGCGGCAGGTGATGCGCAATTGCGGCATGATCGACCCCGAGTCGATCGAGGAGTACATCGCCTCCGGCGGGTATCAGGCGCTGGCCAAAGCACTGACCACGATGACGCCGAGGGAGATTGTCTCAGAGGTCAAGGCATCGGGCCTCCGGGGGCGCGGAGGCGCTGGCTTCCCCACAGGCCGTAAGTGGGAGTCAACGCTCGAAGCTGAGGGTGAGGTGCGCTATGTCGTCGCCAACGGTGACGAAGGCGACCCTGGCGCGTTTATGAATCGCAGTTTGATGGAGGGTGACCCCCACGCCATCATCGAAGGCATGATCATCGGTGCTTACGCCATCGGCGCGCACGAGGGCTTCATCTACGTTCGGGATGAGTACCCGCTGGCGGTCAAGAACCTGGGCCTAGCCCTGGAACAGGCAAGAGAGTACGGCCTGTTGGGCGAGAACATCTTGGGTGTTGCGTTCGACCTTGACATCCGCATTGTGCGCGGTGCCGGTGCGTTTGTGTGCGGCGAGTCGAGTGCCCTGATGCAGTCGATTGAGGGCAAGGTTGGCGAACCGAGACCCAAACACTATCACGCCACCGAACGTGGGTTATGGGATCAGCCCACGGCGCTGAATAATGTGGAAACGTGGGCTAACGTGCCCCTGATCATCAACAACGGTGCCGAGTGGTTTGCCTCGAGCGGGACGGAAGACAGCAAGGGTACCAAGACCTTCTGCTTAGCCGGCCAGATCACCAACACCGGATATGTTGAAGTGCCGATGGGCATCACGTTGCGCGAAATCGTCTACGACATCGGCGGCGGTGTGCCTGGCAACGGAGAGTTCAAGGCTATCCAGACCGGCGGACCATCGGGAGGTTGCATCCCAGCTGACAAGCTCGACCTGGAGGTGGATTACGATAGCCTGCTGGAAGCTGGGTCGATGATGGGCTCCGGCGGTATGATCGTCATGGACAATCATACCTGCATGGTCGATGTCGCTCGCTACTTCGTCGATTTCCTCAAGGATGAGTCGTGCGGTAAATGTTCGCCCTGCCGCGAGGGGATCAGACGTATGCTGGAGATCCTGACTCGTATCACCGAAGGCGATGCGGATATGGCCGACTTGGACTTGCTGGAGGAACTGGCACAAACGGTGGAGAATGCCTCGTTGTGTGGTCTAGGAAAGTCAGCGCCTAATCCGGTGTTGAGCACGTTGCGCTATTTCCGTGATGAATACGAGGCTCACATCAGGGACAAGACGTGTCCCGCGGGTGTGTGTCGGGCGCTGATTGAGTACTACATCCATCCCGAGGCATGCACCGGGTGTGGACTTTGCAGCCGGGACTGTCCTCAGGATGCGATTAGTGGAGAGAGGAAGGAGCCGCACGCCATTGATCAGGAACTGTGTATTAGGTGTGGCATCTGTCACGATGTATGTAGGTTCGACGCAGTGGGCGTGAGGTAGGGAGAAGCGCGACATGGCAACACTTATCATTGATGGATACGAGCTGAGTGCCGAAGAGGGGCAGACTGTCCTGGAGGTCGCCAGGGAGAACGGGATTGAGATACCGACGTTGTGTTACCATCCACTCCTGGAGCCTCATGGAGCTTGCCGTCTGTGCACGGTGGAGATTGTGCGTCACGGGCGGTCTCGCTTAGAGACGGCTTGCACCTATCCGGCTTGGGACGGGCTCGAGGTTAAGACCAATTCGCCTGCGGTACAGGAGGCGCGTAAGGTGATTCTGGGGCTGTTGCTCTCGCGCTGTCCCGAGGCGCCTGTCATCCAGGATCTGGCGCGGGACTATGGCGTGACGGAACCCCCGTTCCCGCCGGAGGATCCAGAACAGAAGTGCATCCTTTGTGGATTGTGCGTGCGAACGTGTCACGAACTGGTGAAGGCGGATGTGCTGAATTTCTCGCAGCGAGGCATTGACCGTCAGGTCGGTCCGCCGTTCCTGGAGGAGACCAGTCAGTGCATCGGCTGCGGCGCCTGCACGATCGTCTGTCCAACGGGCGCTATTGAGATCGTCCTTGAGGACGTCGCCGTCTATGAGGCCAAGCCGTTGGGACCGACCGGTGCTGTATGGGTACCCTCTATGCAGGCCGTGCCTCTCGTGCCCGTGATCGACGAGGAGGCGTGTATCCACTTCCGACAGTTGGATCGGAGCGAGGGAGAGATCGCTGATGCTTGCCAGGCCTGTGAGATGTTGTGCGAGGCTGACGCGATTGACTTCAACCAACAAGACGAGATCATCGAGCTGGACGTGGGTGCGATCGTTATGGCTACCGGCTTCCAGATGTGGGACCCTCACGAGCTGTCCCAGTATTCCTACGGGAAGTCCCCCAACATCATCACCGGTATGGAGTTCGAGCGGCTCTCCAACTCCGGCGGCATCACCGGGGGGGAGATACTGACCGCCGAGGGCGAGAAGCCCGACAGCGTCGCCATCATACACTGCGTTGGCAGCCGCGACCATAATGCTCACGAGTACTGCTCCCGTTTCTGCTGCATGTACTCGTTGAAGCAGGCCCACCTGGTGCGGGAGAACACCGGTGCGGACGTGTATCAGTTCTACATGGACATGCGCACGGCTAGTAAGACGTACGAGGAGTTCTACGAACGGTTACAGGAAGAAGATGTGACGTTCGTTCGCGGCCACGGTGCCGAGGTGGAAGTCTTGCCGGATGGAAAGCTACGGGTGCGAGGGGAGGATGCCGATCTGGGACGGCTCTTCGGGGTCGACGTTGACATGGTCATTCTGGCATCGGCCATTGAGCCGCAAGGGGATGCCGATCGTATCGCTGAGCTTTTCGGCCTTGGCCGCACGTCTGATGGTTGGTTTGCTGAGGCTCATCCCAAGCTGCGTCCTGTAGAGACCGATGTCTCAGGCATCTTCCTCGCTGGATGCTGTCAAGGGCCTCGGGACATACCAGACACCGTAGCGCACGCTGATGCAGCCGCCCACGAGGCCGCGCTACTTCTCAATCGGGGCGAGGTCACGATTTCGCCTGTCGTCGCTGTCGTGGATGAGACGTTGTGTTCGGCCTGCAAGACGTGTCTCTCGCTCTGTCCCTACACGGCCATTGACTTCATTGAAGAGGAGGGGGTGGCGCGGGTGAACGAAGCGCTTTGCAAGGGCTGCGGCACCTGTGTTGCGTCTTGCCCGGCAGGAGCGTTGACCGCCCACCACTTCACCAGCGAGCAAATCCTGACTGAGATTGAAAGCTTACTTCGAAACCCATGAAAATCAACTATCTCAAGACCGTATCGTGGCAGGACTCTCAATTGCTCTATCACGCGCAGCCACGTCTTGGGCGTGAAGGCCTGAATCTGTTGGCCCCAGAGACGCCTTATGTCTGCATCGGCTACTTCCAAGACGTGGAGCAGGAAGTGGACCTGGCGTACTGTCGCGGGAATGACATCCCCGTCTTTCGGCGGGAGGTGGGTGGAGGTGCCGTCTATCTGGATGGCGATCAGCTCTTCTTCCAGCTGATCCTCCATCGTGACAATCCTCTCGTCCCCGCCGGCGGGAAGCTGGCCCTCTATCGCAAGTTTCTGCAGGCCCCCATTGAGGCTTATCGCGCCCTAGGGATTCCCGCGGAGTACCGGGAGGTCAACGATATCGTCGCCAACGGTCGCAAGGTTTCCGGATGCGGGGCGGCGGAGATAGAGGACTACTACGTCCTGGTCGGCAATCTGATCGCCGACTTCGACTACGAGACTATGGCTCGAGTGTTGAAGGTCCCCAGTGAGAAGTTCCGCGACAAGGTCTACAAGTCGATCCGCGAGAACCTCTCGACCATTCGACGCGAGCTGGGCTATCTTCCGTCCCGTGAAGCGTTGTGGTCTCTGATGGTGACCGAGTTTGAGAAGATGCTGGGGCCTCTGGATGTCGAGACAGAGGTTGACGATGCCTGGCGGTTGAAGGTCGACGAGCTGTCTGAGTCCTTCCTGTCCGATGCCTGGCTCCATCGGAAGCGTGGCCCCTTGAACCACGAGCGGAACGTTAAGATCCGCTCGGGCGTCAACGTGCACCAGCGCGTGTATAAGGCGCCTGGGGGCCTCATTCGGGCTGCGTTTGAGGTTCACGAGGGGAATCTGGCGACGGTATCGCTATCTGGCGACTTCTTCTTCTATCCGGAGGAGAAACTGACCGACCTTGAGGAAGCCCTGAGGGGGGTGTCCACTGAGAGCGCCTCGCGGGTGGTGACGCGCTTCTACGACGAGCACGGTATCGAGAGCCCCGGCGTCACGCCGGAGGACTTGGCCGGGCTGCTTGCTGAATGAGGTACGTCCTCGTGGCGTGCCTCGACGGATGTACGCTTTGGCGTTGGTCTCTATGCCGTACTGAGCGGTCGGTAACTGCCTCTGAAGCCCACTCTTTCCGTCCAGGCCTTGTGGGATCATGGGATGGGCGTCCTTGACGTCTTCTCTGCATGGGTACAGTTGCTGCAACGTGGCCATGCTGGTATAATAAAATAGAAGAAGGTTAAGGAAAGGTTGGGGTTACGTGGTTTGGTTGCGAGATATCTTCGCGTCCCACCAACCGGTGTGGACGCTCCTGCACGGACAGGTCTTTTTCGTCCTCGGTATCTCGATCCTCTTCTTGACCCGGGGAGGCGTTCGGCTTAAGTTAGCACGGGAGCTGGCGTCTCTGGCTGCATTTGGTTTCTGCGAAGCGGTTGCAGCGTGGACCGGCGTCTGGCTGGACGTCTCCGGTGCATCGGGTGTCTGGTTGGATTGGGTTCGTCTGGTCACTCTTGCTCTGGGTTATGCTTCGCTTCTCACCTTTGCCCTGCAGGTCACCATACCCCCCAGGAAGCAGGTTCGCGAGCGATGGGTCATCGCGGGCGGCATCTTCCTGTCGTGGAGCATAGGTCTGCTGCTCGTGCGGCTGCTTGGCATCTCTGGGGCGCGCGTCAGGCTGATCGGAGAGATCGCTGCGCGCTATGGGATGGCGGTGCCTGGCGGATTGCTGGGCGCCTGGGGGCTGCGGCACGAGACCTACCGCACGATTGAGCCGGAACGGCTGCCGTTGGTCAAGCCTCCTATGCGCGTTACCGAGGTGGCTCTGGGTGCTTTCGCTCTCTTTGGAGGCGCTATTAGCCCTGCGGCTCCGTTTTTTCCGGCCAACCTGGTCAACGAGGAACTGCTTCTTGCACGGTTGGGTGTTTCGGTCGCAGCCCTGCGGGCCCTGGCCGGCGTGGGTATGACGTTCGGCGTCGTCCGGGCCGTGGGCGTGGTGCTGAATGAGATTGAGATGTGGTTGGAAAGCGTGGAGCAGAGGCAGGCTTTGATCGATGAGCGAGAGCGGATCGGTCGCGAGCTCCACGACGGGATCATCCAGTCGATCTACGCCTCTGGTCTGATTCTGGAGGGCGCCCGACAGCACGTCGACGATAGGCCTGAGGAGGCGCGGCAGCAGTTGACGGCGGCGATCAAGAACCTGAACGAGACCATTCAGGACATCCGACGCTATATCTTCGATCTGCGCGGTGAGATGCCCAAGGAGAACCTCGAGACGGGCCTCCACAAGATGCTGGAGGAGTTCCACGTCAACACGCTCCTTGAGACGGCGTTCTGCGTGGACGGGGTGGAGTCGAGACGCCTCGATGCGGAGCGCCGGCAACACGTTCTCCAGATCGCCCGCGAGGCCTTGACGAACGTGGCCCGGCACGCCTCTGCCCAGGAGGTGAGGATTCAGTTGGAGTATGGAGTGGACCATCTGCGTATGAGCGTCAGCGATAACGGGGTGGGGCTCTCATCCGTGCCAAGCGAGAACGGCCATGGCTTGCGCAACATTCGAGAGCGGACCCGGCTGCTCAATGGCAAGCTCAATATCGATACCACACCAGGTGAGGGCCTGACGCTGGCTCTCACGGTGCCCTATCAGCAGCGGATCACCTCGAACGTCGCCACGCAGGTGGAGTAGCGAGATAGCTTGTTTCTAGACCTGGCGAAGATGGATTATGTCACTTGAGATTCTGATCGCAGACGATCACGAGGTGGTGCGCCTTGGCTTGCGCACCCTCATCGAAAACCACGCCGATTTCTCGGTCGTGGCCGAGGCCGCCACGGTTAAGGATGCGGTGCGCGAAGCGTTGCTTCTCCATCCTGACGTCGTCGTGATGGACATTCGACTGCTGGGAGGCAGCGGCATCGACGCTTGTGAGCAAATCAAGGAGCGGCTGCCCGATACGAAGGTCATTATGCTCACCTCCTACGCAGAGGATGAGATGCTGTTCGACGCTATAGCTGCCGGGGCCTGTGGCTACGTCCTCAAGCAGATTGGCAATGAAGATCTGATCCGGGCCCTGGAGACGGTGGCCAGAGGGGAGGCGCTTCTGGATCCAGCGCTCACACAGCGCGTGTTTGACCGGGTGCGCGAGGCGGCGAGGAAGGAGCATGGGGAGGCTTTCTCGGATCTGACCGATCAGGAGATGCGCGTCTTGGCCCAGGTGGCCGAGGGGAAGACGAATCGCGAGATTGCCGACGATCTCTACCTGGGTGAGGGGACCGTACGGAACTACGTGAGTAGCATCCTCAGCAAGCTCGACCTTTCGAACCGCACGGAGGCTGCAGCGTACGCCGTGAAGCACGACCTCAAGGACTTCCTCTAGGGTAGTCCCCGCGGCGCTGGGCGTGCGCCCACAAGAGAGGTAAAAAGGAAAGGGCCAGGCAGCTGCCTGGCCCTTGGGATCTTAGGTGCCCCCTACCTACTCGACGAACCCAACGTCCTCTGGAGGCCAGTAGGATATCCAGGCGTGGCCTATGATATCCTCAATCGGCACGGGACCAAAGTTACGCGAGTCGTTGGAGGCGCCCCGATTGTCTCCGAGGACGAAGACGTGCAAGGGGGGGATGGTTCTCGGACCATAGCTCCCACCGCCTTGCCGCACCGTCCAGTCCTCCTCCAGAAGCGCTCCATCGACGTAGACGCGCCCGTTCTTGACCTCGATCGTCTCCCCAGGGAGGCCGACCACGCGCTTGATCAGCATCTCGCTCTGGTTTGAGGAGTCGATGACGACGATGTCTCCGCGACGTGGGCCGTGAAAACGATAAGTGATCTTCTCGATCACCACCCGCTGTGAACTGTGCAGGGTCGGTTCCATGCTCTGACCCAGCACCTGGGTGGCTTGAGCCAGGAAGAGATTGATGAACAGCGCAATGACGACTGCTGGGATGACGGTCTCGCCGATCTCGCGAAACGCTCGAAGCAGCCAGCCGAATGCCTGAGGCTTGGAGCTGCTCTGCGCCATCTCATCAGTCGTGACCGTGGTTTCCTCGTTGATCTCTTCGCTGGCCTGATCGCTGATTTGTTCCATCGTTTCCTTTCAGGTAGACGCCTATCTACCGTCGGCTACGTCCTCCACCGGGCCTGTCGGCGGCACGAGCTTCCTCCGGGGTCCATCCCTCGAGGACGGCCTGGCGGGAGAGGCGGATCTTTCCCTCACGATCGATGTTGGTCACCATCACCATGATCTCGTCTCCAACTTGGACCACGTCCTCAACGTTGTCGACGTACTCGTTGGAGAGCTGGGAGATGTGAACCATCCCATCGGTGTTGGGCAGGATCTCGACAAAGGCACCGAAGTTCGTGGTTCGAGCCACGCGACCAGTGTAGATCTGGCCCACCTCCGGCTCCTCGGTCAGCGCCTCGATCATCGCTTGTGCCTTCTCGGCACATGGGCCACTGGTGGCGGCGACGTAGATGGTGCCGTCGTCCTCGATGTCGACGCTGACGTCACATTCCTCCTCGATTGAGCGTACCGTCTCGCCGCCCGAGCCGATCACGGCGCCCAGCTTGTCCTGAGGAACGTGCATAATGGTCATCCGCGGCGCGTAGGGCGAGAAGCTCTCGCGCGGCTCTGAGATGGCCTCAGACATCACGTCCAGAATCTGCAGTCGGGCCTGGCGGGCCTGCTCCAGCGCCTCGTCCAGGAGCTCGTACGATATGCCGCCGAGCTTGATGTCCATCTGCAGCGCTGTGACGCCATCGCGGGTCCCGGCAACCTTGAAGTCCATGTCGCCGATGTGATCCTCTAGCCCCTGAATGTCGGTGAGGACCTGGTAGCGGTCGCCATCCTTCATCATACCCATGGCGATGCCCGCTACCGGCGCCTTGATGGGCACACCGGCGTCCATCAGAGACAGGGTGCTGCCGCAGATGCTGGCCTGCGACGTCGAGCCATTGGAGCTGAGCACGTCACTCACCACACGGATCGTATAGGCGAAATCATCCTCGTCGGGCAGTACAGGGCGCAGCGCGTGCTCGCCCAGGACGCCGTGGCCGATCTCGCGGCGTTTGGGCCCGCGCAGCGGCCACGTCTCGCCGGTGGAGAAGGGCGGGAAGTTGTAGTGGTGCATATAGCGCTTCTTCTCCCGAGGGGAGAGATCGTCGATGATCTGCTCCTCCCGCGGGGTACCCAGCGTGGCAACCGATAGAACCTGGGTCTCGCCACGGGTGAACAGCCCGGATCCGTGAGCTCGGGGCAACAGCCCCACCTCGGCCGAGAGCGAACGAATCTCATCGGATTGTCGACCGTCCGCGCGCCAGTTGTCGTAGATCGTCCGGCCTCGGATGATCTCGCGCGCGATCTCGTCCATGGCCTCTTTCACCACGTTGTCATCCCAAGTCTCTCCGAAACGTTCCACCATCTCGTTCTGGAGCGCCCGGACGCGGTTGTCACGGTCATCTTTGTCTTCGGCTTCGTAGAAGGCGTTTGCGATGCGATCGCTCGCCTCGTGCCGCATCGTGTCGACCAGCTCCTCCGGAACCACACCGTGAAGCGTATAGGATCGCTTCGGCTTCCCCACCGCTTCTCGCATCTTACGTTGGGTGTTAATGGTGTCCTGGATGGCTTCGTGGCCGGAGCGAAGGGCCTCTACCAGCACGCCCTCGCTGACCTCTTCAGCGCTTGCCTCGACCATCATCAGGGCGTCGCTGCTGCCGGCCAGCTTCAGATCGAGCGCGCTTTCCTCCATTTGTGTCAGCGTTGGGTTAATGACGAGGTCCCCGTCGATGTAACCAATGCGAGCAGCTCCGATCGGGCCGTCGAAGGGGACGTCCGAGATGGTCAGAGCTGCCGACGCTCCAATGATGGATAGGATATCCGCTTGGTGCTCTTCATCTTGTGATAGGGGCGTGATGATGACCTGTACGTCATTGCGCATCTTCTTGGGGAAGAGCGGGCGAAGCGGCCGGTCAGTCAGCCGCGCGATCAACGTGGCCGACTCCGGTGGTCGTCCCTCACGGCGAAAGAAGGATCCGGGGATGCGCCCAGCGGCGTAGAGCCGCTCCTCGAAGTCGACGGTGAGCGGGAAGAAGCTGATCCCCTCGCGAACGTCTCGCGACATCGTTGCTGTGACCAGCAACTTGGTGTCGCCAGACTGTATGGTTAGTGCACCGCCTGCCTGTGGAGCGAGCTTCCCCGTCTCAAACGTAAGGGTCTGCTCTCCCAGTGTTGCGGTGAACAAATGACTATTCACTTTGTACCTCCATGTCTACGACCGAACACAGAGATACAGGGACTGGGGGGTGCGTCGTAGTCCAACCCCAAAGCTACGCGTCACCCCCCAATTCCTGGCCCTGTGTTCGATCTCAATTGTCATACGACCAAACGAGCAGCTGCCTGAACCAGGTTCAGAACCACTCGTTTGACTCACGTTTTGTTACTCAGGTAAGGTCGTCTAGCGACGCAATTCTAGTCGCTTGATGATCTCCTTATAGCGATCAGGTGCTTTGCGACTGAGGTAGTTGAGATGTCGCCGCCGCTGGCCCACCATTTTGATCAACCCTCGGCGGGAGTGTTCGTCGTGCTTGTGTTCCTTCAAATGGTCCGTCAACTGGCTGATACGGGTTGTTAGCAACGCGACCTGAACCTCTGGGGAGCCCGTGTCGTTCTCTGTACGACCGTACTCCTCAATGATCGCTTGTTTTTCGCTCTTGCTTAGCGACACCACGTCCTCCTTAGACTAGCTTTACCCAAAAGACGACATGATTCTACCACGTTTCACCCCTCCGTGCAAGCTAGATGGCGGCGACCGATCCTGACAGTGGTTTGTAGGGCTGGATGAATTGCGGTAGAATGGGTCTCTTGTCATGGCAATTCCGGGCTGTCGCGTCGCTTGATGGCCCGCGACGCTGGCACATGGGAGGTAAGGCTTGACAAAGGTGGACAAGGCATCGTCGCGCCAAAGCATCAAGGTGGCCCAGGCGGCGGGCATCATCGCCGTGGGCAACGTGGTCAGCCGCGTGTTGGGCCTGGTGCGCGAGATCGTCAAGGCCGACCTGTTTGGCGCGGGCGGCAACGTCAGCGCTCTGGACACGGCGATGGCGCTGCCCAAGATCATCTACGCTCTGGTGATTGGGGGCATGATCAACTCCGCCTTGATTCCCGTCTTCTCCGACTACTCCATACCGGAACGACGCGACGAGCTTTGGCACCTGCTCAGCCTGTTGCTGGTGGCGGTCACCATCGTGGTCAGTGGTTTCGTCGTCGTAGGAGAGCTCCTGACGCCCCAGCTGGTCAGTCTCTCGGCGGGCGGCCTTCCTCTGGCCGATCAGCAGCTGGCGGTTCGCTTGCTGCGCGTGATGCTGCCCGGCGTGCTTTTCTTGAGCCTGGCCGGCATCCTTTCCGGCGCGCTCTATGCCCTGAGGCGCTTCACCCTCCCTGCTTTCACCGCCGTCGTCTTCAACGCGGCCATGGTCGTCCTGGCCGTCACCTTTGGCGAACGGTGGGGCGTATACAGCATGGCTGTGGGGCTGGTGCTCGGCTCCTTCCTGCAGGTGGTCCTACAGTTGCCGGGTTTGCGGGATGCCCGTCTTCACGTCGGGCTGGGCCTTCATCATCCGGCGTTTCGCCGCATCGGGCGTCTCTATCTGCCCATCCTGGCCGGGCTGGCGGTGGACAAACTGGCGGAGCTGCTCAGCTATCGACTGGCGTCTCACACCGGCCCGGCGTCGCCATCCTGGATGACGTACTCCGCCACCATCATTCAATTCCCCCTTGGCCTGGTCGGCACGGCTATATCCATTGCTATTCTGCCTACCCTCTCTCGGCAGACCAACAAGGGGCAGCCGGAGCAGTTCAAGTCGACACTGGCTCAGGGCCTGCGGCTGGTCCTGGCTCTGACGGTGCCGGCGACGGTCGGCCTCTGGGTTCTATCGGTGCCCATCGTCAAGCTGGTCTTCGAGCACGGCGATTTCACCGCCGTGGATACCCTGGCGACAGTGGACGCGCTTCGCTTCCATCTCCTGGGACTCGTCTTCGCCGCGGTCGACCAGCCGCTCATTTTCTCCTTCTATGCCTGTCAGGATACCTGGACCCCCGCGCTGGTGGGGGTCATAACGGTGCTTCTCTACCTCGTCGCAGCTCTGGCTCCGACGCTGTTTGCCCCGCTGACGCTGAATGGCCTGATTCTTGCCAATTCGCTCAAGTGGGCCGCCCACGCCCTGTTGATGTTGTTCCTGCTGCGACGGAGGATGGGCGGTCTGGCTGGAGAGGGGCTCTGGCGGACCTTATTCACGGCTTTGCCGCTGTCTGCGGTGATGGGGCTGGCGGTTCATCTGGTCGTCATAGGGGTATCGCGGATTGCGCCAGCGGGCACGATGGGGGAGATCCTCATCGTGGGGGCCTCCGGGTTGGTCGGGATCGGGGTCTATGGATCTTTGGCCCTCCTGATCGATATGGAGGAGGTTCAACTGCTGCGCCGCATTGTCTTGGGCTGACTGTTCGTCTCTTTGGATCCTTTGGCCCGTTCTCCTGGTGTGGCTCCCGCCGGGTGTCTGGAGACGGTCGAGGAAGAGGTAGAAAAGCGGACGGCACCACTATGGCATTTGACCCCCTGTTCATCTGGTGCTACAATTGACTCGATCATGAGGCTGAATGCGTCCCTAGCTGGCAGCCATCTTCACCCTGGATTTCGACATCACCTTGAGCATCCTCAACGGTCGATTGGAAGGGGAAACTCGTCTATGCCAACTGGCTGGCACGACGTCGAGATCCGGCTGTTTCTGGTCGAACGGAGGTCTCGTGATTAGGAGAGCGCTTGCAGGTGGCGTCACGATGGCATGGGCCCATATCGAGCATACCTCGAGTGGGCCTTTTTCTTTGCCTCCGGAGTCTGGGCAGGATCTCTCGATAGGCTTCGGTGACGGTGGCGCCATGGAGGTCCTTCGCCGGGTGCGCAGCGTACGCGGCGACAGGATTTTCGGTTTCTAGACTACTCAATGGAGGTAGATGATGGACCTGAATGTTGACTTGGATCGCGACATACCGGTTTTGGACTGGGAGCCTTACCTGGCCTCGCGTACGGAGGGCATGAAAAGCTCCGCTATCCGTGAGCTTCTCAAGCTGACGCAGAAGCCGGATATCATCTCCTTCGCCGGGGGGCTGCCTGCTCCAGACTTCTTTCCTCTCCGAGAGGTCGAGGAGGCTTGTCGCTACATCGTCGAGGAAGACGGCGCTCAGGCCTTGCAGTACAGCGCGACGGAGGGTTATCCTCCTCTCAAGGAGTACCTGTCCAATTCGATGCACAGATATGGGGTTCCAGCCACGCAGAAGAACGTCCTGTTGACCAACGGCTCTCAGCAGGCGTTGGATCTGATTGGGAAGATATTCCTCGATCCGGGCGACTATGTGATTACCGGGCGCCCCACGTATCTGGGTGCCATTCAGGCTTGGAATGCGTACCAGGCCCGCTATCATACCGTGAGACTTGATGACGATGGGATGGTCGTGGAAGAGATCGAGCACGCCTACGAGAAAGCCGTCGCCGATTCTGGCAGGCCTCCAAGCTTCATCTACGTGTTGCCCAATTTCCACAACCCGGCGGGCACGACGCTTTCCCAGGAACGTCGTGAACAGCTGGCTGAGGTCGCCACACGACTGGATCTGCCGGTGGTCGAGGATGATCCCTATGGTCAGCTGCGATACGAGGGTGAGGATCTTCCTCCGATCTGCACGTGCATTCCTGAGCGCACCATCTATCTGGGGACGTTCTCCAAGACGTTGGCCCCTGGTCTGCGGCTTGGTTGGATCGTCTGTCCAGAGGTGTTGATGAATCGGTTTGTCCAGGCCAAACAGGGGGCCGATCTACATACGGGGACGTTCAACCAGTACGTGGCCAATGACATTTGTCAGCGCGGTTTTCTGAGGCAGCACGTTAAGAAGCTGCGTGGGGTCTACAGGGAGCGTCGCGATACGATGCTCGATGCCTTGGTTGAATTCTGGCCTGACGCGTGCAGCTGGACGCATCCTGAGGGAGGGCTGTTCCTCTGGGCTCAGGTGCCGAAGGGGATCGACACAACGGAGTTTCTCAAGCAGGCCCTGGAGGAGAACGTGGCGTACGTTCCCGGCGTCAACTTCTATCCCAATGAGGATGGTGGTTTCAACGCGATGCGGCTGAACTTCTCTTATTCCGCGCCCGATACGATCGTGGAGGGCATCCGGCGCCTGGGGGTGGCGCTGAAGAAAGCTCTGGTCACCTGATCGAGGGAGCGGGTTAGACTGCAGGGGCAGGAGGCCTTGGAATCGTGGTTTCCTGCTCCTGTTTCAGGTCGAGCTGTCTCTCTGCCCGGTATGCTCTCGAAAGAAGGTTTCCAGGATCGCCTCGACCTGACGGGGTTGCTGGTAGGTCTCACAGTGGATCGAGGAGTTGCCGGCGAGAAGGGCTGAGAGGCGGCGCGCAGCTTGAGGGCGATGGAGACAGAGAATGGGTTTCCCCAGCGTTTCTGCTCGAGCGATCTCGTAACCCACCCCGTGGCTGGGCACTGTGACCTCGGCGACGACCACGTCCGCCTCCGTGAGCCATCTCATATCGCGCTCGTAGATCACCCTATCGGAGAGAGGGTCTTCTTTGAGATCGGGTTTCCCAACGTGCTCGGTCAAGATCTCTCCGTATCTATTCATCAGGTCAATGATCTGAGCGTAGACTGGTGCATCTTCTCGTCCCCCGCGGATTGATCCGGCGAAATAGATCTTCATCGAGGTCTCCTCTTGGTGTGTAACTGGCGGATACCGATTGTGAGGATAGTACAGTGATGCCCCTCCATCGTCAAGAGCGCGCTGGATCTGTTCAGGGTCTCAGCTCTGAACGCGCTTGCTCTGACTACAGGGTGATAGTATACTTGCTGTGATCAGAATAAGACGATCAGAGCCAGCCCTAAAGCACTGAGCATTGAGCGACCTAGGTCCTACTCTCATCCGGTCTAAGCTGCAAGTACCAACCCCTTCCGGGCTTCTTCACCGCCCAGGGTTGTGTGACCTTATCGAACAAGGTCTCGAGCGCAAGCTGACGCTCATCTCTGCCCCGGCCGGATACGGCAAGACCTCCGCTCTGGTCGATTTCGCTCAGCATACGTCCGTTCCCGTTTGTTGGTACACGGTTGATGAGCGGGATCGAGACGTTGATCTCTTCATCCGCTACATCATCGGCGCTATCCAGGAACAGTTCCCCGATTCCGGTGAGCGCGCACGGGAAGCAGTGGTATCTCGAGGCAGTAAGCTGTTCCGCGAACCCACTGCCGTCATCGCGGATCTGGTGAATGAGATGCTTGACCTCGGCACCGATTTCGCCCTGGTGATCGACAACTTCGAGCCGGTAGAAGGGGCGCTCGGCATCCGGGAGTTCATCCATCGGCTGATTGAAGTCCTTCCCTCCAACTGCCATCTGATGATGGGCAGCCGGGTCTTGCCCAACGTGCCCGTAACGCAGTTGGTTGCCAAGCGTCAGCTTGTCGGCCTCACCGAGCAGCATCTCCGCTTTGGGCCCGATGAGATCCGCAAACTCCTTCACCGGTCGGGGATTGATGTATCCGAGACGAAGGCGAAAGCTATCGCGACCGGCGCAGAGGGGTGGATCACGGGCGTGTTGCTGGTCTTAGATTTGCTGCGCGAGGATGCGGAGCCCGCGCTCCTTGACGCTCAAAAGGCAACGTCCCAGACGTACGAGTACCTCGCTCTAGAGGTGCTGGAGCGACAGCCGCGGGACCTGCGACGGTTCCTGCGCAAATCATCGGTGCTGCGCGAGATGTCGGCACGGCTCTGCCGCGACGTCTTGGGGATAGCTGGGGCGCGTTTTCTCTTCCCGGAGGTCGAGCGGCGCAATCTGTTCTTGACCCGGTTTGGGGACGAGAGCGGGGCAACCTATCGTTACCATCATCTATTCCGTAACTTCCTACAGAGACGGCTGTGCCAGCGAGACGAGGCCCTTTACGTCGACCTCCACCGACGTGCAGGCCTGTGGTTCGAGCGGGAGTATCACGTGGAGGAGGCGGTCTACCATTACTTGGCTGCTGAGGCCTATCCAGAAGCGACGGAACTGATGGAGCGGGTGGCGATGGAGTGGTTCACCCGAGGCCGTGTTGAGACGCTGATCGGTTGGGCGGAAGCACTTCCCGACGAGGTCCGAAGCCGGGCTCCTCGGCTCTTTCTTTATCAGAGCCGTGTTCTGACCGACCGTTACGACTATGAGGGAGCGCGCGAAGCCTTGGATCTTGCAGAGACTGGTTTCAGGTCTCAAGGGGATGCGCTTGTTCTGGCGAAGGTACATATCCAGCGGGCCACGTTGGCCTTGTTTGAGAGCCGCTTTCGGGATGCCGTTGCAGAAGCTCAGCTGGCTCTTGGGATGCTTCCTCCCACTGCGACGGCAGAGCGCGCTGATGCCAAGCGACATATTGGAAAGGCTTACGTTCGACTCGGACGTGTTGATGAGGGCGTTGCCGAGCTGAAGGAAGCTCTCGGGTTGTTCCGGCAAACGGAAGGCCCGTATGACGTGCTCAATCTTCTGCAGGATTTGACGCATGCTTACGCATCTCATGGTCATCTCGACGAAGCAGCGGCTTGTCTCGGCGAGGCGCTGCCCCTAGCGCGACAGCTAGGTTCAGCAAGTCAGTTGGCCAGTGTGCTCAACAATCTTGGATGGATCCGTGAGGTACGGGGCGACTATCGAGAGTCTCTGAAGCTGTACGAGGAGGGGGTGGCAGCGGCACAACGCGGGCGCGATCCCCGCAGCCAAGCCAACATCGCCGAGGGGCTAGCTACGCTCTATCGCAACATCGGGGACTATCGACAGGCTGAACTCCTTTATGACGTAGCTTGGCGGATCGCGCGTGAGAGCAGGCCGGCCCTGGCCATCCTGATTGTCACTGCGCGGGCTGATATGTACCGTTGGCAGGGAGATCACGCCCGAGCACTTGCTCTGTTGGAGCAGGCCCACGAGCTAGCTGAAGACCATGCTTTGCATGTGGAGAGGCAGGGGGGCGTGCGTCTGACCAAGGGCATTGCCTTGGCCGAAAGCGGAGATTTGGCTGAGGGCATCCAGCTCTTGTCTCGTAGTCTATCCTTCTTTGAGGAGCAGGGGGCGCAACGGGACTTGGCCCGTGGGTTCTTTCTACGGGCCAAGGCTTACCTGCTGGGCGGCCAGGAGGGTCAGGCGGTTGAGGACTTGGGCCGCGCGATGGAGTTGGCCCAGGCCATGGACACTGATCAATTCGCCGTCGTCGAGGGGCAGCACGTCGTTGAGCTCCTCCAACTCGGCGTTGCCGAAGGCATCAGTTTGTGCCGCGGTACCCTGGAGAGAGTGAAGGAATTGAGCGAGCTCAGGCAGGAGCTGGTGCGAGGAGGCGGAGAGAGAGGGGAGGCGACGGAGGTTCATCTTGAGATCTACGCCCTCGGCGAGGGGCGAGTGGAGCGCGATGGGCGGCCAGTCTCGTCGTCGGAGTGGCGGGCCGCGATGGCCAGAGAGCTCTTCTTCTACATCCTCCTCAACGGACCTGTGGAGCGCGACGTCGTTGGCGCAGTCTTCTGGCCCGATCTACCCACCGATAGGATGACCAGCAACTTCCACAGCACCCTCTATCGTGTGCGTCAGGCTGTGGGCAGCGACGCTGTGGTGGTGAAGGGTGGCAAGTACACGTTGGGTGTGGACTACTGGTTTGACGTCGAAGCGTTTGAGGCCCTGGTCCAGCGCGCGCGTCTCCTACCGCCCCGCGACTGGCAGGCGCGGGAGCTTTGGAAGCGAGCTGTGGAGCTTTACCACGGGAGTTTCCTGCCCGAGGTCGATCGGGCTTGGTGTGTGGCCAAACGAGAGGAGCTCTGCCAGACGTACGTTGAGGCGTTGATTGAATTGGCGCGGTGCTGTGAGGTCCGTGGGGCCTTCGAGGAGGCTATCAGCTGGTATCGTCAGGCGCTCGATCGGGATGAGCTTCGGGAGGACATCCATCGGAGCATCATGCGGGCGTATGCCGAGGTTGGTCGGCGATCCGACGCCTTGGCCCAATATGATCTCTGCCGGAAGATACTGAGACAGGAACTGGGTGTCGAGCCCTCACGGAAGACTCAGAGGTTGTGCGAGGAAGTTGCCAGCGGGATGGCCGACTGAACGCTGCGGCTATACGTCGACTTCGGTAGGACGCTTCACCAAGAACTGCCTTCGGGCAGTTTTTTTTGTCTCTCAATCGTGATCGGTCGCCATGCTGTGATGTTCCCTCAATGTCGCCCCTCGATGGGATGCCACGTTGTGAGTGTTTGTTTAGAGTTTTGTTTAGAGGCTCATGGTATCATAGAGCTGTATTTGGGAGAACGGATGCCAATTAGCGACAAGGAGGTGTCGACGTGCAGAAGAGACTGTTTCAAGCGTTTGTTATGGTAACCTTGATTCTCGGGTTGGTCTTGACCCCAAGCTTGGTCAGCCAGGCAGAGGTGCTCCAATCTGGTGGCTTGATGACTCCGACCGCCCTCGATGGCGGCGGCAGCAGCGGGTGCTGAAGGGGGAGGGTATGCCGAGGAACATCGACGCTCTCATCTGGCGGGCATTCACCGATGGTGCTTTTCGGAAAGGCCTACTCAATGGCAGTCGTCCTGAGTTGGTGGATGCTATGGGCCTGACGGCTGAGGAGAGAGAAGCCGTGCTCTCGGTGGAGGCCGACTCGCTGGAGGCCTTCGCCGGAGCGCTTTGTCAGTCTTGCTCAGACTCCTGTCTAGCGCAAGGATGGGGTCCGGCTTGAGTTGCTTCTCACTGGAGGCATAATATGTCACACGTGGCACTAAGGGGATTGATCGGTGCTGCGCTGGTCGATCGCGACTTATGTGACGGCCTGATGAATGGGCGTCGTTCGGTGTTGCTGGACGAGTTCGATCTCAGCGATGAGGAGCGTGAGGTAGTGGCCTCGTTCGAGGATGGGTCTGTACGCGACCTTGCCGGAAGTGTGCACGACTGGCTCAAGGAGCGAAGTAGCTCGGCCTCGCCACGCGTAGATTGCAGCTCGATCCAGGTTCTTTAGGAGTTCTGTGTCCGAGTCCGGGTATCCATATGAGAGGGAAACCCAGGCCTATCTCGGCGAGGTGCCGTCAAGTTTGGACGGTTTTCTGGTTGAGAGCCTGGCCTACGGGCTCCTGCAAGCCGCTCACATCGAGGGGCCGCCGGTTCCCGTGCGCGAGATGGTTAGAGCTCCTCATCCGGTCTTTGAGCAGTTAAGTCTGTTGGAGTTGAATCTCGGTCTATACGATGCAGTCTACCGGTCGCTGATCAATGGTTCTTGCCTGATCGCGGTTGATCTGGAGCATCCGCGTACCGTCCAGCGCTTCGCCATGGCGAGGGAGCTGTACGTGGCCTTTTGCCGCTCCCGTCGTGCCGCTGAGTTGGATTGGTTGGATCGAGACCGTCCCCGCGAGAGGAGCGGCTTCTTCGCCCGTTGTCTGCTGATGCCGGCAGCGTGGGTGAAGCAGATCGCCCCCAGAACGAGCTCTGTGGCAGAGCTTGCCGCTGTTTTTGATGTCTCGGTCGAAATGATGACTCGTAGGCTGCAAGAGTTGGGTGTAGAGCACAGCGTGTAGTTTCAATTCGATATCCGTCCTCCCGAAGCTTTGAAGCGAGAGGCGGCTTCCCGCGTCCTGTCGTAAGGATGTGAGAAGCCCGCGCTCGCTTTTTTGCTGGGCCGTTTGCGCCTGCTGACGTGGCTCACCGATGATGCCCACCGGCCTGCCCCTGGTTGCGTACCCTGTTGAGCTCGTGTACCATGACACGTGGGGGTTGGTCATAGATTGATGGATGCGTGGAGCTTTTCGTGGGTGGGGCATCGAGTCCTTGCAGGCCTGCTCGTTGTCGTCGTCTTGATCGCTTGTTCCTCCTCTGTGGATCCCACTTGGCAGCGACTGCAGGAGACAGGCACGCTTCGGGTGGGTATGGATGCCAGCTTCCCCCCTTTTGAGTACATTGCTGCCGACGGGGCCTTGGCCGGTCTCGACGTGGATCTGGCGCAAGAGATAGCCAGGCGGCTGGATCTGGAGCCTCGCTTCGTCGCTAACTTACCTTACGACGGTCTCTACGACGCCCTGAAGGCGGAGCGTGTCGACCTCGTCGTTTCCGCATTGACCGTCGACCCGTCCCGGATGGAGGACTACGCCTACTCACGTACCTACTTCGACGCCGGTCACGTCCTAGTCTCGCGAACAGGCGAGGAGTCTGTAGCATCGATGACCCAGCTTAGCGGGCACCGTCTTACCGTCGTCCTGGGGACAGAGGGGGATCGAGAGGGACGCCGATGGGCGCGGCGTCAGGCAGACCTGACCCTCGTTCAGTATCGAACGCCAGACCAGGCCCTGAGCGCAGTCGAGGACGGGGAGGCGGAGGTCGCTCTGGTCGATCACGTCTCGGCGCTGGAGGTGGTCGGTGAGAAGAGCGATCTGGTCATCGTTGGAGAGCCGGTGACCGAGGTGCCGTACGCCTGCGCTATGCGGCGGGAGAGCGTGCAACTGCTGCAGGCGGTCAACGGTGCACTGGCGGCTATGGAGGACGATGGGACCATGGACGCGTTGATCGCCGAGTGGCTTAGGTAGAGGGAGGAGGCTACTCCTCGACGATGACTGGGCCTGCGCCCTTACCTGTCCAGGTCGGCTAGGGAACCTCGACGCTCCTGGTCAGCAACAGACGATCGTCCTGGAGCGGTGCCTCCTCTGCGTTCACGGCTTCGAGTCGCTGCTTGGACTCCGGATCGTACCAGCCGACCGCCAGATCGTAGCGTCCGGCTGGAACGTCTCGGGTCGAGAGCTCTATCTCGTCCGTGACGACCTCCCCCGAGGCCCATCGGCCGGTCGGATAGGTGAATCCTCGAGGCATCGTGTCCACCTGTGCCACCGGCTCTCCAGTCTGAGGGTCAGCCAGGTGAACAAAGAGCATGTAATGCTGGTCCGGCGTGGCCAACGCTTGCCAATAGAGCGTCAGGCTCAGGCTTTCTCTCCCCTCCACCAGATCATATCCTGCCAGCTCGATCACGTCCCCGAAACGGGCTCCTACGTTGTGGTCCATGGGGGGGAGTTTCCAGACTCGGTCCTGCTTCTCGATTTGAAGGGAGGCGGGATGGGTATAGGAGCCGATGGTGGTTCCCTCTTTCGGTTCTTTGAGCTTGAGGGAGAGCGTGTAGCTCCCCGGTGGAGTGGTGGGAGGAATGGGCAAGGCTGTGCGCCCCGTGATCCAGACCCCGTCCGACCATTCCGTCGGTGAGGATCCGGGGGCCATCGGGCGCGTCTTGGTGATGGTACGAGTGAGCCCCGTCAGATGCCATTCGACGGCGTAATCCGCTGAGGGGCTTTTCAAGGTCGACCAATGCGCCCTGATCTTCAACTCTTCCCCTTGTGAAACGTCCCGGGGCATCTCAAGTTGGCTAAGCACCAGCTCCTCGCCGAACTGAGCTACCTTGGTCGCTGCATCAGGTTGGCTGGTGGCCTGTGTCAGGGCGACGGTCGCAGTATGCTTCCCGACGCTCTCCCACGTTGCGACGTCGTAAAGCTCGACGGTGAGCGTGTACGTCTCGCCAGGGGGGGCACCGGGCTGCACGGCGGGGACGTGATGATCGTGGATGAGGTCATGCAGAGGCCAGAGGCTGGTGGGCAGGAAGCCGTGACCCGGCTGTGTGTTGTAGCCGGAGCGCTCTCCCTGGTGTAGCCATTCGTTACCTGCGCGGTCGATCAGGCTCAGGCTGAGGCCGTAGTTGGCGGCGACGTGTCCCACAGCGGACCAGCCAAGTTGAACGTCGAGCCGGCTTGATGCAGATTGGGTGACCTCGATCGTGTGCAGACGCAACGCTCCACCGGCGAAGGTGGCACGTGCCGACGCCTCGGGGGCGTCTTGTCCTCTATCTATCCATATCGGCCGCAGATAGACTGGGCTTCCGTCCGTGACTTGAAGCAAGTAGATACCCGGCGGCGTTTCTTCGGGGATGACCAGGGACGTTACAACAGTGCCTGTGAGGCCAGGCGTGGCTTGTTCCACATCGGGCACGAGGGGCGCTTCCGCCATAGCTGGCAGCCCGTCGTGGCGTATGGCGGCTGGCGAGATCAACCGCAGCCACGTCTGAGCTTCCGTCGATGCCACTAATGAGTGATCCTGGCGCGCTACCCAATCGACCGCCACCCGCAGGGTGGCCCCGGGGGCAATCCTTTGGGACGTCGGAGATGCAGCGCTCTCATAGCTGTAGCTGGTCATCCGCCAGCCGTCGAAGGACACACCACCTGGGTTGTGATGGAGATACGGCATCTCCTCGAAATCCATGGTCAGATCGTGCTGATCCCCAGCGGTGACACGAGGCTGAAAAACCATCAACAAAGCCACCAGGACGACAAACGGCAAATAGGTGAGCGCTGCATACGGATAGCGGGTTCTGGAGGTCCCCCTTCTTGGCTCAGGCTTCTTGGTTCTTCTCTTTTCGTCTTGCTCGTCTCCATCGCCTCCATCGCCTCCAGGCAGCCCCCTGCTCAAGATGTAGAGAGCGAGGGCCGTCAGTGCGGCGATGAGCGACGTGATCTCAGCCCCCAGTCGCAGCGGCGTACGTCCAAGGCGGATGTCGACGGTGTGCGATCCAGCGGGGATGGACAAGCTCAAATAGCCCGAACCGGCCGCTGCCTCCACCGCCACGCGCGTGCCGTCGATGAGGGCGTACCAGCCCGGCCAGTAGTAGAGGGGGAAGGCTACTCTGGCGCCTTCGCCTCCGGCCTCTACGTCCCACACCTGCCTTGTCGGTTCGCGGATCCTCCTCTCTGCCCTTATCGTCGCTCCGCTGATAGGCATGGCACGAGGCGGCGTGTGAGGCGAGAAGAGACGAGGCCCGGTATACGGACGGGGCTTCACCCCTCTGGGAAGATACTCGTAGCGGATGGTCGAGCCTATGTTGCCCGAGAAGAGCTCGTAGAGCTGTAGTCGCTCCGGCGTCACGTCGTCCGCGCTGATGGACAGGTAGTCCGGTCGGAGGCCCATCAGCGCCGTCGCCAGCAGTAATCCCCCCAGGACCAGGGTCACGAGCCAGACAAGGCCGCGGCCTTGGATACCGAGGTGAGGAACGGCAGCGCCGATCAGCAACGCGGCGAAAAGAGCCTGAATAGAGAGGAATCGCCACGGGAATTGGACCATGGGCAGGAGAGGGAGATGGTCCCAGACCATCTGCGAAAGAGGGGTCATCAGCCAGGTGCTGATAAGGAGGCCCAGAAGCCCGAAGCCGAGCGTCATACCCCCTGGATCTTGGGTGGCTCCGACGGCTTTGGACGGGATGTCCGGGACGAGGGCCAGTGAGCGAAGCCCCTTGAGCGATACGAGGAGTGCACCAGCCAGGGCCAAAATGGCCTGCGCCAACCCCATGGCGAAGGGCGAGACCTTCTCCTGGCCCGTGGCGTAGTCGAAAAGCAGACTCCGTTGGACGAGGTCGGTGCCACGGAAGTGATTGCCGTAGAAGAAGTAGCCAGAGGTCTGAGCATCCAACTGGACGTACCTGGTCTCTGCCAGGGCTGGCAGCCAGAACCACGCGGAGAGCAAGAGCCCGATCAACAAGGGTAGAAGCAAGATTACGCTATGGCGTCCCAGACTTCGGGATGAGGTCTCTAACCTGTGAGCTGCCGTTTGTACGACGCGAAGTGTCGCGTACAGCAAGATAAAGGGTGAGAAAATCAGAGCCGATGCATTGTGTGTGACAATGAGGCCTGCGTAGGCCAAGGCTGGCAAGAGCACTCGTCGTAGGGATGGTTGCGAGGTGAGCCGATCGAATCCCCAGAGGATGAGCGGATAGAAGGCGAAGGCCGCGAACTCGGAGAGGGAATCACCGCGCACGTACAAGTTGACGAGGTGGAAGGGAGCTGCTGCGTACGCCACAGCAGCGAGCCAGGCTCCGGCCCGGGTGTGGAGAACCCGTTGAGACCACTGGTACATACAGAGGGCTGCTGCGGCCAGAAAGAGGGTCTGGGTCAGTTTGATGGCGGTGAGGATGTCCAGGCCAACGAGCTTGAGACTTGCAGCGACATAGTAGGGCAGCGCTGCATAGTAGCTGAAGAAGGGGTAGCCAAATCCATAGGCGGCGTCGGGCATCCAGCGGGCTGGGAGGACACCGGCTCGCAGGTTCGCCGCCAGCTGATGCGTACGGAGCAGTAGAAAGGGGCTGTCACCGCCCCCGCGGGTGTTGAGAAGACCTGCACCCCAGAGCGGGACTGCCGCCAGGAGTGATACAAACAAGAGCGTCGCCTTGGGGATGATCCTTTCCCAGGCGACGCTCCGCGAAGCGTTCTTCATCTCCGAGTCTGCCTCCGGTTTGAGGCGAACTCAAGACGTGGCGGTTAGTAGCGCTGGCGTCTGGTAAGGAAGAAGAGCACCGCGATGGCTCCGGCCAGGATCAGCACCAGAACGCCCGCAATTCTCGCCACATTGCTGAGGAGCGACCCCAGCACGTTGTCCCCTCCCGTCGCCGGTGTCTCCTCACCACCCGCCGGGTCGGTGTCGGTGTCAACGGGCTCTTGATCCACGTCCTCTGACCCCGCTGCGGCGGTGGTTCGGACGTTGCCAAACTGGAGGTCGAAGCTCGTCCCCGCTGCCAGCGCGACGTTCTGCTCGGGCAGGCCGGTCGGCTCGTAGCCTGCTGGCGCCTGCTGAATCACGCGGTAGGAATCAGGTTCCAGGCCTGTGAAGCAGTAGGGCTCGTTGACGCCGTCCGAGGTGTATTCTGCCACCACGCCCGAGGCGTTGGCCAGGGTGAACTCGACGTTGGGCAGGAGGCTCTCGGTGTCGGGGTCCCGGACCGTGTCGCCGTTGCGATCGTTGAAGGCAAGCACGCAGACTGAAGCTCCCCTAGTCTCGGGCGTCGGTGACGGCCCCGTCTCACCCTCCGATTGGGGAGTCGCTGTGGGCGGTTGTGGAAGCGGTGTGGCGGTTGGCGACTCGCTCGGGACCGAAACGACCAGTTCCTGGCCCACGCGGATTAGGTTGTTGCCCCCAATGGAACCGGCGTTGAGCTCCTGGAGCTTGTCCACGGCCACGTCATATCGGAGGGCGATGCTGCTCAAGGTCTCTCCGCTCTGGACCACGTGCACGATTGACCCATCCGGACGTGGGGTCGGGGTGGGAAGTGGGGTGGGGGAGGGCCCTGGCGTCGCCGTAGGTGGCGGTGGCGGTGGCGTCGAGGTCGGTGGGGTTGCCATGCCAAGCGGCTCCAACCGCAGGGCGTCCATGAAGATTCCGCTGTTGTCGAGTCCCCACTTAGAGGCATACTCGACGTAGACCGTCATTTCCGGGGCCGTGGCAACGAACGTGAACTGCAGCGTGTTGCGAGTGAGGAAGAAGTTCGACGTGTTTGTGGAATTGGCCCAGTTGCTGAAGTTGATGGCGGCGTCATCCTGCCAGTTGGCGCCCTTCGGCCCAGCCCCAAGCCGTACCTGAGCGGCGAAAGGGTCGCTTGGCGGGACCTTCTTGCCGTCCCATTCAAACGTATCCACGTAAACGGGCACCACGAAACGGTACTCGCGCCCGGCCTCCAGGCCGCTGACGTCCTGCGATATGCCTGCGTGAATAGGAGACTTGGCCCAGAATATCTTCAACGTGTAACTACCGTCCCAGAAGAAGAGTGAGTGCTCGTCCGGTGGGACCTGGGTCCTCGGCAGGACGCGGCTTTCCGGGCGGGCGGTGACGTTGGCGGCGTCACCCATCTCCTCGCCCTCTGTCCAGTTCAAGTTCCAGTGATTGGGACACTGCTGGGTGCTGCTGACGTCATACCAGCCTTGCTCAAAACCTCCATTCTTGAGAAGGTTCTGTTCCTGGGCTTGAACCTGCTGTGGAGCCGCAGAGAGCACGACTGTTACGACGATGTTCAGGACTAAGACCGCTCTTAGAATAGGACAAACGCTCTTCTTTACCACCTTCATCCTCCTCGATCCATCGACTTTCTCTGGGATATCCTCAATGGGATTGGTTTAACGTTGCAAGCTTGCGACGATGCTCAGGGGACGACCAGCGCTATTGAGCTCCAACGCCCCAGCCTATGTTTCGACCGGGCAGTGATTTTAGCACATTTGACCAAAAGCACAAAGCCCGGTCTAAGTCTGACTCGTCAACCGATTGTTCGCCCAACTGACGCCCAGCCCCACCACGATGATGCCCCCCTCCAACAGCCAAAGCAGAGGAAGATTGCCAATGTTGCGAAAGACCTGGCTCAGCAAGTAAACCCAGTTCGAAGGCTTGGCGATCATGGGGCTGAGTTGGGAAAGGTCCAACTGGTAATTGTAAGAGAAACCGATATGCAGGAAGATGTTGCGCACGGAGAGGAAGAAAGCTCCATACAGGGCGAGATAGGTGATGGCTCGCCAGGCGGAGTCGAAAGCCTCTCCCACAATCCTTTCGGCCCAGAACGCCAGGGGTATGCACCAAAGGGCCAGGAAAGGCGTCAGGTAGCGTCCATCGGCAGTGAAACCGTGGAACGTGCGGTGCTTGGCGAAGAGGATTTGATAGGCCAGGAACAGTCCAAGCGTGAGAATGGTATCACGCCTGGACTGACGGACGTACGATCCGATGCCAAGAACCGACAGCAGGAGGGCGGGTGAGAGTAGGAACACCCCCTGGTTGTAGCAGGTTGGGTCGCACCATCCTCCGCCTTCCCCCCAGATGAGCATGGCGCGCAGGCCCTGACCCAGAGGGAAGCTGAAGGTCTCTCGCAACTGTCCAGCCCAGGGGTAGTTGATGGCGTAGTCATAGGACAGGGTGAGGGGTCCACCGAAGTTGACGGTGTTGTAGAAAGCCAGGAACCCGGCCGGCAGAAGGCCCCCGGCGACGAAGAGGGCTATAGACGTCAGCCTATTGGCGGATGGGGCTGGTTTGGCGGCGAGCAAGAGGTAGAGCCCGATAGCAGCGACGAGCACGGCGTTAGAGTATTCAACGAGAACGGCGTAACCAACGAGGAAACCCAGCACCACGGGGATGGTCCAGTGGGGCTTCGATACCCGAGCGATGCGGATCACGAGGTAGATCGACGTCATCACCAATAGCGCTGAGGGGGCGTGTGAGAAGAGCACGCTGCTGTACTTCCAGTGCGTTGTACCCAGGCCAAAGACCAGGCTCGCTGTGAGGCTGCTGAAGATGGACAGGTTCAAGTCTCGAAGCAACACGTAGAGAACGAGAACGGCTCCCGCTCCAGCCCATGCCGGAACCAGCATCACGTAAGGCAGGCGTGGGTTCTCGGGGTCGTGGCGCGATGCCATCGGCGCCGGAGGGGAAGGGAGCCACCCTGCCGCCTTATAGAAGGCACTGGCGATCAGAGCTGTGCCGGGCGGTCGATCGCTGAAGAGCAGGCCCTCTCGGCGGGCGATGTCGTTTCCCTCGGCGTACTGGTCGTAGCTCTCGATGGTGAACCGCCCTTCCTCCGCCAAGGCTCGTGTCAACGCGTAGTGGCTCCCATCGTTGCTGCAGGTGATGCCCGACGCAGTGGCAAAGTAGACCGAAGAGAGGATGATGAAGAGCGTTATGCAGACGACGCGATCGGTTTGCATGTTGGTCTCACTCGGCTACAGGCACGATGAGCATATCCCTCGGCGACGCTCCCAAGGGCTTGGTGATTGGCAGACGCTCCAAGCTGGGCCAGGCGTACAATCCCACGGCTATCCGTGGCTCGCGCACTGTACGTGCCGGGAGCTCCAGCGTGCGGACGTCGATCACCACGTCTCCGGGATGCCACCAGTGGGTCGGATAGTAATCCCCCCCAGGTGGTGCATCATCTTGAACGATCACTCGCTCTCCGTGGCATTCATCGTCGCAGACCGCAACAAAGGCCGTGTAGGTCGTCTCGAGGTTTGCCCGTGCCCGCCATAGGAGGCGCACCTGCCAGGTACGACCTTCCATCTCGACGCTCACGTCGGTGAGCTCAATGGATTGACCAAAGCGGGCGAGGGACGATGAGGGCTGTTCCTGGAGCGGCTCGATCTGGTACGACGCATAGGCGGGATAGGCTTCCTTCTCCAGATCGCCACGCGTCAGGGGACCGGCGTGCACATCGACCTGCGCGGGATGCGGGAGCGCCGCCAGATAAGGTTGTAGGTCATCATAGGGCCACAGCAGGAGCAGTGTCTGGCCGTGGGAGGGTATAGAGGGTGGGGCGTTCGGCTGGAACGTGGTCAAAACTGGCTCCTGAGGCACCAGAAACGAGAGCCCTTTCCACGCCTGCCAAAGTCGCACATCCAGGGAGACGTGTCGTTCCGGGTCGGGATGATGTCTCGAAGCAACGATGCCTCGTCCGTCCCATCCGGTACCGGTGAAGCGGTTGATCTCAGCAGCCAACTCGGTCGCTGCTGCCTCGAAGGCGTAGCTGGCTTCGGGACTGGAACCGTAGCGGAAGAAGTAATCGCGAACGGTGGCGCCCAGGCTGAGAGCCATAATCAGGCAAACTGCGATCGAGCCCCATATCTGTCGGTCCAGGTGGGCTGACGCCCGCTGGAGCGTCTCCAGCCCCAGGGCTGGCAGGACGACCAGAGGCGGCAGCACAGCGACGGCGCGAAGGAAGTGCGGGGCATCGGCGGCGGCCAGGGTGGGCACCAGCATGGTCGTCACCCAGATCAGAAGCAGAGCAGAGCCGGTGTCCCGCCGTCTGGCTCGGGCTGCTGCCTGTGCCGTTCCCAGGATCATCGCCCCGCCCATCAGGGGGGTGAAGATGGGACGCCCAGGGACGTTGTGGCGGGCGATGGTATCCCCTCGCACGAAGAACATCCCCAGTGTGTGGATCAGGTGTCGTCCTAGGGTGCCCCAGAGATCGCCTTGATGAACCGCTGGATTGAGCACCGAGACCTGGTTAGGTCGTCCTATGATGACATCCCAGTGACGGGCGGCGTAAGTGCCCAGCGGGATCAAGGTGACGATCGCTCCAATGCCGAAGTAGAGCGCGCCGGGCCAGAGGCGGTCGGCCTCTCCGGTGACCAGCAGGTACGCCCCAAACACAAGCAGGGCGAGCGGCGTCAAACGAGCCGCCGTGTAGGTGTAGAAGACGACGCCGTAGAGCGTGCCCGCCAGCAGCCAGCTGTGTGGCTCGCGGGACCGAAGGGCCCGAGCCCCGGACCAGAGCATAGCCGCAATCGCCAGCGGAAGCGTCACGGCACGGAAGCCAATCCGGCTGAGTTGGACGTGCCAGAGGGTTGTTGAGAGGATCGCGGCGCTCAGCAGCGCCGTGCCGCGGTTGAACCAGGCGTTGGTCATAGCGTAAGTGGCAGGAATCGTCAGAGTCCCACAGATGGCCGCTGCCATCCGCACTGCGACTGGCGTCCGTCCCAGAATACCTATGGTGGTGGCGATGAGATAGAGAAAGAGGGGCTCGCGGCCATGGTTGGCTGCGAAGTAGATGGGGTAGTTCCCTTTGAGAACCTGCAACGCATCCAACCCATTGAAGGCTTCATCGTGATAGAGCCCTGGAGGTACGTCACCTAAACTGAGAAAACGAAGGGTTCCCGCCAGCGCCGTCAAAATCACGATTGGGGCCCATCGTTGGCCATAGCGACGCCAACGGCTTGATGAGGTCTCGCCTTCTGCTCTATTCGTCAAAGCGACGGCATTATAGCACGCCGAAGGGACGTGTCAAACGCTCATGACGGATGATGCGCTACCCCTTCGCTTCGCTGAGTTTGCCGGGCTGCGGGCCCCTCCTTCTTCCCCTCGATGGCTGCAGCCGGCGGGAGAGGCAGATGCACGATCCTTCACGACTACTTTGCAGAGGGAGTGATAGCTTGCGTTTGCAATTTAACTGTACTAGTGGTAGAATGGGCGCAATATGCAAGGGGCGCTCAACGCTTCCTGAACCTACCATCGTGTTTGTACACGGGCTTGACTGCCAGATGGCGTCTGGTGCGTCCGGCGAGTGATCGCGGCGAGCGCGGCTCAGAGGGAAAGGGTCTTGACGCTTTCCTATGTTTACAGTCTAGAAGGAGATCTGGCGATGTTTCGCGAGAAGATGCAAGAGAAGTACGATGAACTGACACCCAGTTTCCGTAAGCTGGCTGATTTCGTGTTGCAGAACCAGCTCGACGCTGCCTTCATGACCGCTACCGAGCTAGCCAATCGTCTGAACGTCGATGCTGCTACCGTTGTCCGCTTCGCTCAGGAGCTCGGGTACACAGGGTTTCGGGAGTTGAGCAAGGAGATACAGCAGGTTGTGCGGTCGGAGCTCAAGGCCTCCTACACCGCTGATTTGGACGCTGACGAGGACCTCCAGCTCTTCCGCAGCCTCCTCGGCAATGAGAAGCATAATCTGGAGCTTGCCCAGGATCGCTTGTCCGAGCAGGTTGACACGCTGATTCCAGCCCTCCTCGACGCTGGTCAGATCTGGGTCGTGGGACAGGGCCTCTGTGTCCATTTGGCCGGCCTGTGCGCCGGCGCTCTACGAGAGATAGGGCTGCCGGCTGTGAGTATTGCGACCGATCCGCTGGAGGCAGCGACTAATCTGAAGGGCGTTGGTGAGGACGACCTCATTCTTGGGTTCTCTCTCACCGGGATGGACCTGGATACGGCCAACGTGGTCCGCTTCGCTCGGGAACGAGAAGCTATGACGTTTGTGTTCAGCGCCTCATCGGTTGCGGCGGCCGCCTTGGAGGCCGAGACGTCCATCATATGCCCTGGGCCGACCCAGACGGACGTTCCGTCATTTACTGGCCTGGCCGCGATGATCGTCGTGACCGTTGCAGCCTTCGCCGCTCGCTACCCGGAGGAGGTAGAGGCGATGACGGAAGCGGTGCGGCGCAGCTACCAGGATTTGCTGGAGATGGAGGTGGAAAGCGCTTCGGACCTGGACATTGAGGACCTGTGGCGTCAGTTCTAGGCCGCTGAAGGCACGGTGGGTTGGAGTACATAGAACTCGGGCGTCAAGCTCGTCAAGGCCCGGTGTGAGCCGGGTCTTTCTCTTGCGTCTGACGTTAGATGATCGCTGTCAAGAGAATGGCGGGCGCAAGGAAGCCGCAAGCCATCTACCTGTCCAGCATGTGGAGAGACGGTGGCCTGACCTATTCGTCAGATGATGGAACGAGAGGAAAGCGACATGGTTATTCTCGTGGAGGATCTGGTCAAGCATTACGACGACGTGGTTGCCGTCGATCAGCTTTCGTTTGAGGTGGAGCAAGGTGAGCTATTCGGGCTTCTTGGCCCCAATGGAGCTGGGAAGACGACGACCATCCGAATCATGATGGACATCCTGCAGCCCGATGCCGGGCGTGTGAGTATTCTGGGGCAGCGTCCAGCGGAGGCCAAGGAGCGCGTCGGCTATCTGCCTGAGGAAAGGGGGCTGTATCGCGATATCAAGGTGCTCGACACGCTGGTGTATCTGGCCGAGCTGAAGGGGATGTCGCGCACAGACGCCAGAGCTCGGGGAGAGGGCCTGCTCGAGAGAGTTCGTTTGGAGGACTGGGCTGATCGCAAAGTGAAGGACCTGAGCCGAGGAATGCAGCAGCGGCTCCAATTCATCGCCAGCCTGGTGCACGATCCGGACTTGCTCATTCTTGACGAGCCCTTCCAGGGACTGGATCCGGTCAATACCGAGCGACTTAAGGAATTCACCGACGATATGCGTGGGGCAGGAAAGACGATTGTGCTGAGTACGCACCAGATGAATCTGGTCGAGGCCCTTTGCGACCGTATCCTCCTGATCAACAGAGGGCGTGCGGTCCTGTACGGCCATCTGGATCGGATCAAAGAGCAGAATGCTCCCAACACGGTTCGTCTGCGTGCTGACAGGGTGCCCGATGAGTTGCCAGGGGTCGTGTCCAAAGAGCTGGATGATGGTGCCTGCCACCTTACCCTCGACGAAGGGACCGATCCGCAGGAGGTCCTCCGAGATTTGGTGGAGCGAGGGGTTCAGGTACGAGAATTCGAGGTAGCACCGGTGCCCCTGGAGGATATCTTTGTCGACGTCGTCGGAGGAGAGGAGGTCTAGGCGATGGATTGGCGCAAGATCTTGGTGATTGCCCGTCACGAGTACCTGACCAACGTGAAGCGACTGGGCTTCATCATAATGACCGGTATCGTGCCGGCGCTTGGCGCCGTGGGATTGTTGTTAGCCACCATCCTTGGAGGAGAGGCCCGTCAGATTGGCGACTTTCTGGCCCAACAGTTTATGGGTGAGGAGAGACCATCGGGCGTCGTCGACCAGTCGGGTCTCTTCTCCTCAATACAGCCCGATTACGAGAAGAGCTTTGTCCTCTATCAGAGCGAGGAAGCAGCAACAGAGGCCCTTGAGGCGGACGAGATCTCGGACGCCCTGTTGATCCCGGAGGACTACGTGGAGACGGGAAAGGTCATCGTGCTGACTCGGGGGAGCGGGTTCGGGGCGGCGGAGGTGAGCGACTCGTCCAGGGTGCGAGCGTTCTTCGTCGATCACTTGTTGGACGGTCGCGTCGATTCGGAGATCCGCGAACGGGCAGCCAGTCCGCTGAGGACGGAGGCGAAGGTGATATCGAAGGGGAGGACGCGCGGCGAGGGACCTTTGAGTTTCGTGTTTACCTTCGTTATCCCCTATGCGCTGTCTTTCTTCCTTATCATGACAATCTTCGTCTCATCGGGTTATCTCCTGCGCAGCGTCGCGGAGGAGAAGGAGACGCGCGTGGTTGAGCTGATCATCTCGTCGGTTCGGCCCATGGAGCTTATGGCGGGCAAGGTCGTCGGCCTAGGGGCTCTGGGGCTGACCCAGGTGCTGATCTGGTTGATCAGTGCGGTGGCATTCAGCGGGGGGTTGGTTGCCCTGATGGCAGCTGCCGGAGCGGTTCTGATACCCACTCGGATTATGATTCTCGGCGTCCTCTATTACGTGCTCGGCTATACGCTCTACGCGATCCTGATGGCCGGCATTGGTGCCTTGGGAACCACGATGCAGGAGAGCCAGCAGCTGGCTGGGTTCTTCTCCTTCTTCGCTGCCATCCCGTATATGTTGAGTGGGTTTCTTTTTGTGAATCCCAACGCCCTGGTGGCGCGAGTGTTGAGTTTCTTTCCCCTGACCGCCCCAACGATGATGATGCTGAGGCTTCCTTTGGCGGAGGTGCCGTGGGTCGATGTGGTCGGCAGTGTGACCGTGCTGCTGGTCTCTCTTCCGGCGGCCCTGTGGATCGGGGCAAAGCTGTTCCGCGTTGGGTTGCTGATCTACGGAAAGCGCCCCACGCTACGGGAGATCTGGGGCATCCTGACGAGCGGGGGATAGACCGAGGGAAGACTGCCGATCCAGGCGACGAGCGTCTGTCGCTCTTCCACCCAATCTTGAAGGGTAGAAGAGCGATTGTCGCCCTCTAGATACGTTCGCTTAGCCAGGTGACCAGCAGGTTGAGGTCGACGTCCGTTTGATCGCCGGTCTTCATGTTGCGCACGGTCGCCTTCCCGCTCTCCAGCTCGTTCCCCCCGAGGATCACGGTGTAGCGCACCCCTCGTTTGTCCGCCTCGCGGAGTTGGCTACGCAGGCCGCGGTCTCTTCCTAGGGCGAAGTAAACCCCCACGTCGGTGCGCCGAAGCTCGTCCATCAGCTTCAGGGACGCCCTGCGTGGCTCCTCGCCGAGATAGGCGAGGAATATGGCGGGCGTGGCCGGGGCAGGCGGCTGCACGCTCAACTCCTTCATCAGGATCACGATCCGCTCCAGCCCGATGGCCACGCCAACGCCCGGCGTCTCCGGCCCGCCGAGAAGCTCGGCGAGCCCATCGTACCGACCCCCGCCGCATAGGGCGCTCTGCGCGCCGATCCCGGAGGCCCAGACCTCGAAGACGGTTTTCGTATAGTAGTCGAGTCCGCGCACCAGCCGATGGTTGACCACGTATCGCCGGTTGAGCAGGTCCAGGTAGTCCCGCAGGCTGGCGAAGTGCTCTCTGCACTCATCGCACAGGTAGTCGGCAATGCGCGGTGCCTCCTCAATGATCGGCTGGCATTGTTCTTCCTTACAGTCGAGGACGCGCAGGGGACTGCGCTCCAATCGGCGCTGGCAGTCCTCACAGATCTCGTCAGCGTGCTTCTGATAGTAGCTTCTCAAGGCTTCCACGTACGCTGGCCGACAGCGGGGGCACCCGGTGGAGTTCAGCTGGAACTCCAGATCGGGAATCCCGAGGCCGGCGTAGAGGTCCCAAACCAAGGTCATGATCTCTACGTCGGCGGCCGGATCCTGTTCGCCGAGGATCTCCGCGTTGAACTGGGTGAACTGGCGATAGCGACCAGCCTGAGGCCGATCGTAGCGGAAGGTGGGCCCGATGGAATAAAGCTTCTGGGGTTTGACTTCCACATGGAGCCCATTCTCGATATAGGCTCGCACGACGCCAGCGGTGAACTCCGGGCGGAGCGTGAGGTCGCGACCACCTTTGTCGGTGAAGTTGTACATCTCCTTGTCCACCACGTCGGTGCCCTCGCCAATCCCGCGGGCAAACACGTCTGTGGCTTCGAAGATCGGTACGTCGAGACGCTCGAAGCCCGCCAGCTCTGCGAGATGTTGGCTATGGCTGCGCACCCGAGACCAATAGGGTTGATCCGATGGCAGGATGTCGAGGGTTCCAGGGGGTCGCTGATAGCTGGGCATAGGGT
Source organism: uncultured Anaerolineales bacterium (assembly GCA_964514285.1). Classification (GTDB taxonomy): domain Bacteria; phylum Chloroflexota; class Anaerolineae; order B4-G1; family B4-G1; genus SKLM01. The sequence goes on from CAZEQC010000005.1 coordinate 59,143, forward strand.
CTCCTTCCAAGTCTATGACAGAATCAAGCCGCTGTTCTGTCGGGTTATGAAGGCATAAGCAGTGCAAGACATAAGCAGTTCGAGACATAAGCAGTTCGAGACATAAGCAGTTCGAGACATAAGCAGTTCGAGGCATATGCTGTTCTGAGATACGCTGACGTGTATTATAGTCGGACTCAGGGCTTTTGCCAGCCAGGCGAGTGCCCGACAGCGTCAGGGGGCAGAAGCGGGGCCGTCACGCGCGCGTCCAGTCGCTAGCCCAGCGAGGGCGATCCGGGATATAGACGGTGATGGCGACGATCTCGTCCCGATCGGCGTACTCGCAGACGACGTGGATGTAGAGGTCGAAGCCTATGCTGGGTCCGGCGATGAGTACACGATGGCGCCTTGGATAGTGTTCGAGGACTCTGCCGTTGAAGATGGCGTGGAAGATATCCTTGGCGCGTAGGCTCTCCTTGTAGGCCTCGTAGAGAGCGTGTTCTGTGAGGCGCATGGCGTCGTGAGAGGCTAACAGATCCTCCACCTCTGTGATAATCATCGAAGCGCTCCTTTCGACTGCCACGGCGGCAAGGGGAAGCTATTCTGCTGGCCTTGCACAAGCTCCACCCCTGTCCACACTAGGTCAGGACGGATGCTAGTATAGGTCGTTTTCCTGACAGAGGCAAATGGTCCAGCCAGGATTTCATCACCCATCACCTCAGTAGCGAGAATGGTCAGGTCCTGTCGTCTGGCGGCGTATCATTGACGATAGGGGCAGGAAGGGTATAATCATAAGGTAGTCACGACCCGTGGTAAGTGTTACCCGTTGCAAGTTTGGTAGACTGTGAGGGTCACAGTGCTCAAACGGGCTCCACGTCAGAACACTGGTTCGAGAATAATCGGGGCTTCTAGGGGAGGAATGATGATCGACGTCAATGAGTTGCGCAAGGGTGTCACCTTCACGATGGACGGTGAGCTTTATCGCGTCTTGGAGTATGAACATCACAAGCCAGGGCGGGGGAAGGCCTACATCCGTACCAAGCTGCGTAACATCAACACCGGGTCCACGATCAAACATACGTTTATCTCCGGTGACAAGGTAGAGGATGTCTACGTTGAGCGAAGAGGGGTTCAGTACCTCTACACCGACGGTGATTTGTACCACTTTATGGACACCGAGACGTATGAGCAGCTGGCGGCCCCCAAGTCCGTGCTGGGGGAGGATGCTAAGTATCTTCTGGAGAACATGGAGATCGTCGTGGCAGTCTACGGCGGCCGAATCATCGACGTCGATCTGCCGACGAAGGTCGACCAGGAGGTTGTCCATTCCGAGGTGGCTATTGCTGGTGACCGTGCGACTGGGACGCTGAAGACGGTGACGACGGAAACCGGTTTAGAGGTTGATGTTCCTCTCTTCGTCGAGGTTGGCGACACGATCCGCATCGACACCCGGACTGGCGAATACGTGACTCGCGTGTAGGCCTCCCTCTGCTGAGGCGACAGTATATAGAGGTTCAATGAATCAAAGAGCTAAACGTTTCCTCATTGGCTTAGCCGCCGCTTTCACGGCCCTCTTCCTTCTGCCTCTCCTTTCCGGCAACGCCATCACGTTCTACACAGACTGGCTGTGGTTCGACAGCGTAGGGCAGTTGGGGATCTTGAAGACGCGCATTCTCGCCCGAGTTGCATTGTGGATGATTGGGGCTTTGATTGTCGTTGGCTTTCTGCTCGTCAATTGGTTCTACCTGCCCAAGCGATTGCTCGGGAAGTTCCGATTGGAGATCCAGGGACGGGGCAGCGCATCCCTCACCATTGGCGCGCGTCTCCTGACCATTCTTCTTAGCGTGATCGTGGCCCTGGTCGCCCTGACGATGGCGTCGACGGCTGCCGGCAAGTGGATGACGGCCCTGCGGTACAGCCATGGCGCCTCCTTCGGATTGAGCGATCCCATCTTTGGATTCGATGTCGGGTTCTACGTCTTCCGGCTGCCGTTCTATCGCTTCCTGGTGAGCTGGACCATGGGGTTGGTCGTGGTGACGCTGATCGGAAACGCGCTCATCTACGTGTTCGCCGGACGTATCCGGGAGGCTGAGGCGACCGGTCACCTTTCCGTGCTGAGCGCTCTCTTCTTGGTGGGTCAGGCGATGAGTTATCAGCTGCAGCGCTGGGCCCTCCTCCAGTCATCGACCGGTGTCGTCTATGGGGCCGGTTACACAGACCTGAACGCCCGCGTGCCGCTCCTCTACCTGCTCACGGGCGTCGTCGCGATTGGGGCCCTGCTACTCCTGATCAACGTACGCTTCCGTCGCTGGAAGCTCCTCCTCCTCGTGGGTGGGGCCTGGCTGGTCCTCAGCCTGATCGGTCAGTTCTATCCGGCAGCGGTGCAGCGCTTCACCGTCGAGCCGAACGAGTTGAGATTGGAGCGGGAGTTCATCGAGCACAACATCCGCTTCACCCGCTACGCCTACAAGCTCGATGATATCGAGGAGTCTGACTATCAGCTCGGTGGGGATCTGACGTTCGAGGAGCTGGAAGAGAACACTGATACGCTGGACAACGTCAGATTGTGGGATTGGAAGCCGCTGCGGGCGACGTATGAGCAGATCCAGGAGATTCGCACCTACTACACGTTCGCTGACGTCGATATCGACCGCTATATGCTGGATGGTCGGCTGCGCCAGGTCAACTTGGCCGTCCGCGAGCTCGATATCGAGCAGATGCGCGAAGATGCGCGCACCTGGATCAATCAGCACCTGATCTACACGCATGGGTACGGCCTCTGCCTGAGCCCGGTGGGTGAAGTAAGCGAGGAAGGGTTGCCTCAGCTCTTGGTGCGGAATATCCCGCCCGAGAGTGACAGCCCCACGTTAGACCTCACCCGGCCGGAGATCTACTTCGGCGAGAGGACGTCCAACTACGTCATCGTCAACGCCACTACGGAGGACGAGTTCGACTATCCCAGCGGCGACCAGAACGTCTATGCCCGCTACCAAGGGGACGCTGGCGTGCCGATGGGAGGCTTGTTCCGCCGCATCGCGTTTGCGTTGCGCTTCAACAGCACCCCGATCCTGCTCTCCAGCGAGGTCAACCCCGAGAGCCAGATTCTCTTCCATCGTCTCCTTTCGGACCGCGTCAAGATGGTGGCGCCGATGTTGTGGTTTGATGCTGATCCCTACCCCGTCATTGCGGACGGGCGTGTCGTCTGGCTCTACGATGCCTATACCTGGAGCGACCGCTTCCCCTATTCCAGGCCCACCCGCGGACTCAACTACATTCGCAATAGCGTGAAGGTAGCCATCGACGCCTACACCGGCGAGATGTCCTTCTACGTCGTCGATCCTGACGACCCTGTGATTCAGACGTATCAGTCGATCTTCCCGGAGCTCTTTACCTCGGTGGAGGAGATGGATCCGCAGCTGCGTGAGCACTGGCGCTACCCGGAACAGCTCTTCCGCATTCAGGCAGATCTCTACGCCGCCTACCATATGCGCGACCCGCGGGTCTTCTACAATCAGGAGGATCTGTGGCAGACCCCGACGGAGGTGCGGGAGTCCGAAAAGGCGGACATGTCACCCTATTACGTCACGGTTCGTCTCCCCGGTTCCGAGCAGGTTGAGTTCATGATGATCCGTCCCTACGTGCCGGCCGGTAAGCAGAATATGATCGCCTGGCTCTATGCTGACTCGGATGGCGCCGATTACGGCCAACTGGGGGTCTACAAGTTCTCCAAGGAGGCCTTGGTCTATGGACCCATGCAGGTGGAATCGCGCATCGATCAGGACCCGACGATTTCGCAACAACTGACGCTCTGGAATCAGCTCGGGTCCTCGGTCAATCGTGGCAACTTGATCGTGATCCCTATCGATGGCGTCCTGCTCTACATCGAGCCGATCTATCTTCAGGCGGAGGCCAGCCGCCTTCCCGAGTTGAAGCGCGTGGTCGTCTCGTATCGGAATCGCGTGGCGATGGCGAACAGCCTTTCAGCAGGTTTGGCGCAGGTTCTGGGGGAGGGGGCCGTCACGGAGGAACCGGGGCAGTTGCCCGAGCCTGGCCAAGAGCCGGGCCAGCCGTTGCCGAGCGATGCAGCGGCATTGGCGCGTTCGGCGCAGTCCCACTACGAGGCTGCCCAGACGTGTCTGGAGGAAGGGGATTGGACTTGTTACGGAGACGAACTGGAGGCCCTGGAGAGGGACCTCCAGGCGTTGGTCGAGGCGACCGAAGAGTAGCTTGGTGTGGGACAGTCGATGGCTTGGTGGTAGGAGGTGACGGCAGTGGATGTCAGATCATTTGGTAAGACGGGAGAATCGTTTCCCATTCTGAGCTTCGGGGGACAACGGATCGTCGACGAACACGATTGCACGGAGGACGAGGCGATTGAGATCGTCAACACCGCCATCGACCGCGGCATCCGCTATTTCGACACGGCCTGGATCTACTCCCAGGGGCAGGCGGAGACCCGGTTGGGTAAGGTGGTCAAGCACCGTCGTTCCGAGATGTGGATCGCTACCAAGACCTGGGACACCACGCGAGAGGGAGCGCTTCGCCAGCTTGAGGATAGCCTGGCGCGCCTGCAGACCGACCATGTCGACGAGTGGCGGCTGCACAACGTCCGGGATTACGCGCGACTCGATGCGTTCACGGGCAAGGGCGGCGCCTTAGAGGCGGCCCTGGAGGCCCGCGAGGAAGGCGTTGTGGGTCACATCAGCATCAGCTGTCACACGGATCCGCAGATCCTCGTGGAGGCCCTCAACCGGTTTCCCTTCGACAGCGCTCTCATCGCTGTCTCGGCGCTGGATCACTTTATGCTCAGCTTCGCGGAGGAGTTCCTGCCGCTGGCTAACGAGAGGGGCATCGCTACGATAGGGATGAAGGTGCTCGGTTTGGGCAGTCTGACCCACGAGGTGGAGCGTTCTTTGCGCTATGCTTTTGGCTTGCCCGTCAGTACGGTAGTTATCGGCATGGAGACGATGGCCCAGTTGGAGCAGAATTTGGAAATCGCTGAGTCCTTTGAGCCCTTGAGCGATGAGGAGCGTCTTGCCTTCTTCCGGGACATCATCGCCTTGGTTCGGCCGGAGAAAATGCCCTGGAAGGCGAAAGATTGGAGCAACCCGACGGAGTGGGTTCCCCGAGGGCGGGGTCTTTCATGATCACCCCGGCTGGCAAGGAATGTCCCTATTACTATGAGGATTTCTATCGTGGTCGCTCCAAGCAGGAGTGCCGGCTGATCAAGCGCAATCGACAGTCCGAACCCTGGGAGCCGAAGCTCTGTGAGCGCTGCCCTGTCCCGGATATTCTGCGGGCCAACGCCTGTCCCCATATGGTCCTGGAGGCGAAGGTGGTGCGGCGTTGGTTTGGCCTGGTGCATCGCGTCGAGGTCTACGCCGTCTGCACGGAGTACGAAGTCGAGGTGGAGGATCCCTACGTGGGCTGCGGGCATTGTCATCCCGAGGCGACGAAGCTGTTCGAGGGGGTAGAGGTGAAGGAGAGCGACGCTTAATCTGGTGCACGCTCGACCGTTTGTCGCGGCTCAAGGCTCTTTGTTGGTATGACAGATCGATGACTTGTATGATATGAAAGGCTGGAGAATTGGATGAGGAGATGTCTATGGTAACGGTGCCCTCTGGAGGCCAGACGACGGTGGAACGACTGCGGCGCGAGCTCCGCTCTCACATGGAGATCGAGGAGTACGAGATTGTCAAGCCGCCCAACGGTATGATCGCCTTTCGAGGGCGTCTTCAGAGGGATACTGGAGCTGCCTTCGACCGCATCTCGGAGCGGTTCGAGGGGCTGGGGTACACGGCGATGCTGCGCGATTCGGAGGATAGCCGGCACGAGGTTCTCGCGGTTCAAGGCGTTCATCAGAGTGAGTCCTCCAATCCTTTGGTCAATGTGGCCCTTTTCCTGGCGACGCTCGTCACGGTGCTGTTCATCGGAGCCAGTAATGCCCTCCTATACGCTCGAGACATTCGCGGGTTGGACGTCTCCCTCGATTTCTTGAGCATTCTCAGCCATCTGCACTGGGGAATTCCCTTCGCAGCTGCGTTGATGGGCATTCTCCTGGCGCACGAGTTGAGCCACTATTTCGTGGCACAGCGATACGGATCGCCGGTCAGCCTACCCTACTTCATTCCGATGCCCAACTTGCTGGGGACGATGGGGGCTGTGATCACCCAGAAGGCTCCCATGCGAGATCGTAAGGCCCTCTTTGACATCGGTATCGCTGGTCCGCTGGGGGGGCTCGTGGTCGCCCTCCCCCTGCTGATCCTGGGGTTGTCCCTCTCGTCGGTCCAGGCGCCGCCGCCTGGTCTTGATCAGGCCCTCCAGGAGGGGAACTCGCTGCTCTATCTCGGGGCCAAGTATCTGGTCTTCGGCAGGGTGCTTCCCAGCAATGGACAGGACGTGTGGATTCATCCGGTGGCTTTTGCGGCCTGGGCCGGGCTGTTGGTGACGATGATCAACCTGATCCCGGTGGGCCAGCTGGATGGAGGACACATCAGCTACGCCTTGCTAGGGCGCAAGGCGTGGACCGTGGGGTACGTGCTCATCGCAGCGATGTTTGGCTGGGGGGGATTCCTCCTTCTGAGGGGCAACCAGGCTGGTGGGTTCTGGGTGCTGTGGGCGTTCCTTAACCTGATTCTGAACCGGAAGCATCCACCCCCGCTCGACGACGTGACGCCGGCAACCGGGTGGCGCGTTGGGGTTGGCCTATTCATGCTGGTGATCTTCGTTCTTACGTTTATGCCCTCGCCCTTGCGGACCATCAGTCTGTAGGGAGAAGGACTGAGAGGATCAACGACGATAGGCAGCGGGCCCGAAGATCACCGGGTTATCTGAGACTGACCTCAGGGGGCAGGTCGCCGTTATCTGCCTCGCCGAAGACGTAGCTTTGGTGAGAGTCGAGGGAAGATATGGCTGCGGAACAGTCGGTGACGCTCTTGTCGGAAGAGCAGGTGCAAGACCTGGCCGCCCTCTCCGAGCGGGCGAGGGAGGACCTCAGTCGTTTTGCGAGACAGGAGATCGCTTTCGACGTCGAAGCGGTACAGCTCCTCGATGAGTGGATTGAGGCTCATCTCCGGGACACGTCTGACCTCTCGTTGCAGACACGGCTATTATGGACAAGTCTGTTGGGGGAGATGTTTCGACGTCGACATGAGGGCTGGTGGGCCCTGCGAGATGGGAAGTTGGTCATTGTGTGCCCCATTGAGGGGGGCGATTGGCGACTGGTGGCGGTGCGGGAACAGATCGACCGGCGCATTGAGGCTGGCATGTCTGAGTCGCTGACCTACTTCTATAACGTGACCCGTATCGAACTGAAGCTGCGTTGAGGCTACCTAGCCTCGGCTGTGAATAGCACGTGCAGAGAGCCGGCTCAGGATGGAGCCGGCCCTCTGCTATTCTGCCTGCGACGATTGGGCGACTGTTTCAGTCAGCGAGCTCCGCGTCTGCGGCCGTCTTGCCCCTGATCTCGAAGTCCTCTAGATCGCGATGGAAGAGAGGGGCGTCGATGTGGCTCTCGATCAGCCCTTGGGTCTCGGTGGCGTTCAGCTGTTCGAAGAGGAAAGCGAACTTCTCCTGCAAGGCATCTCGAATCGCCTCGCGGTTCTCCGATGGAATGTCCCAGACTTGCTGCTTGAAGGTGCCGAAGGCCCGCTTGCGATTGTCGTAGATGAACTGCTCCTCGGTCTGGTCCTCCTTCCAGCGGTGGGCGTGCTCCTCTCGGAGGTAGTTGTAGATCTCCTCTCGCAGATCGTCCGGGAACTCAGGGTGCTCGTAGATGATGTTCTGGAAACCGGTGGCCAGGTGGATCTCCAGACAGCCCTCTTCGGGGAACTTGTGGAACGCCTCCTCCGGCAGGGTGCTAGCCCCGTGCTGTACCGCGCCACCCATGCCGTATTCATCCCGGGCGATGTTCGAGAGGCGTCGCATGACGTCGAAGTCGATCTTGACCTGGGCCAGTGACCCGTCAGGCAGCACCACACCGCCGTGGGACGTGCCGGTCTGGATGCTGACCTTGCTCAGCCCCACCATACCGTCTGGCAGCTCGTCGTAGTAACCGTTCATGTATCCCCGTAGTTCCTCTGGGGTGCTGTTCTTTCCTCCGACTTCGCCGATCTCGCCTCCTACTGAGATGGTGACGCCCTCAGGTTCCAGCTGGCGGATCACCTTGGTGAATCGCGAGCAAAGCTCGAAGTTCGTTCGCTGCTGCTCGGCGATCGTCGGCTTGCTCAGGTCGACCAGGGTTGAGGTGTCAATGTCGATGTTATAGAAGCCGGCCTGGATGCTCTGTTCAATAAGATCCTCCAGCGCCTCCAATTCGGTGTCGATGCTCTCCGTGTACTTGCCGGGGTTGACCTGGAAGTGATCGCCCTGAATGAAGACCGGGCCACGATAACCCTCACGGATTGCGGCGGCGAGGATGACGCTGGCGTACTCGGCGGGCGGCTGACCGGTGTAGCCCATCTCCGAACGAGCGATCTCGAAGATCATCGCTCCGACGTTGCGTGGCAGGGCGGCTTGGAAGACGGCTCTGGCCATATCGTACGCCATGCCGCGCAGGTTCATCGCCGGGACAGTCCATTGGCTCTCTGTCTCCCCTTCACCGCGTGCGAGATAGAGGTCGTTGATGCTGGTCGGTTGGATGCCTAGCTCCTGGCCGATCTCCCAGATCAGCCAGCGGGCTACGGCCTTCACGTCGTCTTTGGCGAAGACCGCGTTATAGATCAACTCATCGATCGCCGGTCCTTCCAGTTCTGCCTCATCCTGGATGACGACGGCGCCATCTTCTACCTGGACAGTCCCCGCTATACCGCTCAAGAGGTCTTGCTCGCTCTGATAAACTGTCATTCTTCCCTCCCTAGATAACCTGGTTGAACCGTGGCCTATCAATTGGAATGTCAATAGGTATTGTACAGGGCAATGGCCTGAATGGCAAGACTTCTTGCCAGAGACGCCGGGCACCACCACCAGGAACGCAGAACCCCGCCCCGGTGCTCAAAGCCAAGCTCGCGATGTCAGTTACTTGGCGAAGACGCCGTTGACGTGCTTGACATTCACTGCCAAAGTACGTTGGAAGCTTCCTTTGGTGGTCCCAACATCTCGATGCTACGTGGTCTTCCGCAGACGTCGGACAAGGATCAGAAGAAAGGCCAGCCCGCCTGTCAAGGCGACACCCCCCAGGATACCCATCCCTGTGTCGGGCATGGTCCCGGGGCCGGCTCCTTGGTCGTCCTCTGGAGTCCCCATACCGATGGTGGGCGTCGCCTCCGGCGTCTCCTCCGGTTCTGGGGTGTCGGTTGCCGTGGGGGGAGGGGGTGTCGGGGTGTTGGTTGGTACAGGCGTGTCGGTCGGAACGGGCGTGTCGGTGGGGGTTGGCGGGACTCCAGCAGTCTGCGTGGCTGCCGCCGCGATGGCGATGGCCGTATTGGTTGCGAATATGGCCTCATTTTGCTCTTCGATGTCCGCTCGCATGCCCGGCGCGATGAACAGCGCCCAGGCGACAAAGGCGCCGATGCCCAGCACAAGCAGTCCTCCCAGCACCGCGACGAGGATGATGAACGATCGGTTGGTCCCTTCTTCCTCTTGGATGATCTCTTGTTCCTGATTCTCCATATCGTTTTTCCTCCTTTGGTAGCCTTCCGCCTGTGGTGCAGTGGCTCCCTGACGTGCTAGCTCAGGATCTCCAAGTTGACCAATGGCACGAAGATAGATTCGCCTTGACCGATGTCAACCTCTGCACAGTAGGCTCTAGCGCCTGTTGCTATGCGACGGGCGTACTGAGGGATGTCGGTGATGGTTCCCACCGAGCCCAGGTGAGGGGCCCGGGCGATTCGGACGCGTGCTCCCTTCGTAAGCTCTCCATAGGAAGCTATCTCGTCTTCTGGGGGTTTTTTGTTCGGCATGGATATGATGATCTCTGGTCGCTTCGAAGCTGACCGGACCTTGGTCTGCCCACTGATCGAGGCTTCCCTTCCCTCGTGCTCCTTCAGCAAGGCGAAAGCATCCTCCATCATAGGAAGATCCCCGAGGCCGTCGACGACGATAACGGGGAAAGGCAATTGCTCCACGGTAGGGATCAGCTTAGGCGAAAGGCTGCCAACGACGATTCCCCTCACCTCTACATCTTGTGCTCGCATTAGGGCTTCGGAATCGAGAATTGTACCTACGACGAGGACGCTGCCGTGGCAGGAGGGATCCACGGCGCGGACTTGGAGTGGGTCTTTCGGCCCCCGCGTCATACTCTTTAGAACGCCGATGCTTTCTCCGCCGGAGCCCCATGCTGCTTCAATGAGAGCGCCCGCTGTCTCGATGAAGACCCGCTGATCATTTGTGACCCTCAAGACAGTTCCGGAAATGTAGGCGTGCAGCTCAAAAGGCGTGGGTTGAGCCTCGAGAAGGACCCGCCCACCCCCTATGGCGGTCATCACGCCGTCAATGGGGGACTCGACCGAGCGACCAAGAAAGCCACGCCGCTTGGCGATAGTGTCTCCGCGGTGGACCGTGTCACCTAAGTCGATTCGCAGACAATCCTCAGCCTCCGATGCCGAGATGCCCAATAGACGCGCAACAGCCACGATTCGAAAGTCGCTGGACAGGCTGGCACGAGCCACGACCTGTGAGCATTCCACACGATCGCCAGGATCGACCAGAACCTCTCCCGGTCTGGGTAGAACCCGTTCACGACGGATCTTCGTCAGATTCGTGACTTCTTTCTTGGACGTGTAGTACATGGTCTCAACAACCACCTCGGCTTGGCGTCTTGTCAATCTGCTGGTCTATCCACCGACGTCATACAACCACTGCCGCATCCGCTCGTGGCGTTGCTCTGGATCGTCTGGCAAAGGTAAGGGGCGCCCTCGAGCATCAATAATGAGACCAGCCAGCCCACCGCTCACCCGCCGCTTGCCAGCTTTCCCGCGACCCCCGAGCCCGACGTCAAAGCCGCCTCTCGGGCTCAGTTCCAGGACCGCTTCTTCTCCCAGAGGGAGGGGGAGGACTTCCAGGTCTCCGTAGCTCACCTCGACGTCCAACTTGCTTCCGTCTTCGTAGGCAGCACTGACACTTAGGACCTTATCGCCAGGCTGGGCGTTCCGCCCAACCGGGGTGACCACTGTCGCAAGGTTGGTGAACACGCCAGCATCCAGAGCTTCTACCGCGGCCAGGGGTTTGACGCCAGCAACGTTCCCTAGAGCCGGAGCGAGCCCATAGGTGTCTAAGACGAGCGTGCTTATGCCGATCGGCTGCAAGGCGTTGAGCACGGCTAGAGCGGCCTGTCCTGGTCTCGGAGCTCGGGTGAGAGGTGCTCCGCTGATCAGAATGGTATCGAACAGCGGTGTCAAACCGGCGTAAGGTTGGGCAGCGCCCGGCCGCCAGCCGGGACGCGCCGTCTCCAGCGTGGCATGAATGGCGGCACAGGTGAGGGCCTGTTCCACCCAGATCTCGCGGTTGACCTGAGGAACGCTCGCGGGATGCATCCTCTTGCTGATCAACAGCGCTTGGACCTCGTGGAAGGGTATCGCTTCAGGGAACCAGCGGGCCAGAGGCTCGAGGCCGTCTTCTTTCAGCATGCGTTCGCCCCCCAGGGCGACCCCCAGACCGCCGTAGATCGTCGTGAAGAGCTGCTCATCAAAGACAGCGGCTACGGTGGTGTTAGCTCCTCCCACGTCGATGCCCAGAATCCCACTCTGCGGATCCCCCAGGTGCCAAAGATACTGGATCAGTTGCCCAAATGCCTGTGCGGTCGGCGTGATCGGTGTCGGGCTCCAGTCCGCCAGGGTGGATAGGCCTGCCATGGAGCGCATTTTACGCTGCTTGAACAGGCTCTGAAGCTCTTGCTGGGTGTCCGCCAGCTGCTCTTGCTCGAGTGTCGGGCGAACGTTGTCGGCGACGCGCAACTCGGCCTCGTCCCCCACGATCTCGGCCACTTGTCGGCGGAGGTGAGCGTTGCCGGCGTAAAGCAACGTGGGGCGTTCGTTGCGATCCATCATGGCACATGCCAGCGTCGCGGCCTTCACGGTGTCCAACACAGGCTGCTTGGCCCCGCCATCGATTCCGCCGGTAAGAAGGACGATGTCCGGCGCAGTCTCACGTATCACGCGCGCTTGCTCTTCGTCGGCCAGCGTCACTCCATTGCCTTCGTTCAAGGTCGCCTTCACCTGGGAGTAGGTCCCCGCGGCTGCACGTCTGGCGCTCGAGATGCTGAGGTCCCCTACCAGGCCGCTGAGCACCACCTGCAACGGTTCGCTGGCGCTGACGGTAGCGGTGAAGGCATCTACGCCACGCAGGCTTGTTCTTTGAGGAGAGATGAGGAGGCCCCTCTCATCAAAGAACTGCCGACCGGTTACGCGGGAGATGCGTTTCACAGCATGCTCTATGCCGTCCACCATGTCGGTCGATGATGAGTCAAATGTGGTGGGCGCCTCGCCAGATGCCACGAAGCGGTACTCTCCTCCTATTCGATCAAGCAACATAGCCTTGGTCATCACCGTTCCGCAGTCGACGACCAGGATTGAACCAATGCGTTCTTCTGCATCCATGGTTTCTTTTCCTACAGCCCCAGCAATCGTAGGGTTAGGTCGATCAACTGTTCCATTCGACCCACAAATATGGACAGGGAAGCGGTCAGCGCGCTGGCAAAAACCACGCCAAAGGCGACAATTAGGAACTGGCGGCCCACCCAGGCTAAGCCATCTATGATGCGTCGCCACGTGAGGGCTTTCGTTTGGCGCTCGCCACGAACGAACGTGAAGGTCAACAACGTACACACTGTCCCCACAACGATCATCAGTCCGTCCAGCAGGCCGAAACGGAGGTCGGCCAGGGAGGTTGGGCTAAGGGCTTGTCCCGTTGCTTGTACCTGGGGCGCGAGCGTCCCCAAGAGGGCTCCGCCAAGGGCAACAGCCGTTCCGACGCCGATCAGGTAGGCGACAGAGAGATTACCGACAAATGCTTGTTGTGGAAATCCTTTGAAGAGCAACAAAATACCCAGCACGAGAGGCACCAAGACAGAGATAGGGTCTGATATGAGACTTGACAGCGCCATCCCGAGCAACACGTCGCGCACGACGATGCCGAGGGAGTAGCCAATCAGAACGCCAACGAAGATGTGCAAAGCCAACCGATAGAGGGGATTATCGCCGATCAGATAGCTCAGGATGAGCAGCGTGAGGATTGCACCTATGATTGGGCCGGCAAGCTGGGATATCATCGACATCATCGACATCATAGCTCCTCTCGGGTTCCGACGAAGGCGTGAATGAGGGCGCCGAGGACAATCAGGATGACGAGGACGATATGTCCGGCTGCCAATGCGTCGAGCCGTTGTGTAGCACGACCGAGGGCCCCGCGGAACGTCTCGTAGGAAGCGGCTCCCTCGTAGCCGTAAATGGCTCCCCTTAACTGTCCGGCATTGGCGTCCACGTAGGGGCCGGCAAAGGGTTCTAGGGCTGCACTACCGACGGCAATCAAGGGCAGTTGATCACCGAATCTCGCATGGGCTTGCTCAACCCAGAGTCGGAGCGGCATGGGTCGACCGGTCAGGACCAGAAGCAACGTCGGCATCGTATCAGTGCTGGCCAAGAGCTGGGAGACGGCGGTTGCCGTGCCCGGGCGGAAGCCGATCAGCGTGAATTGGTCCCTTGAATCAGCGATGCTGGTCATCACAGCGCTGGCCATTAATGGACCGTCGGGGCGCGTGCTCACGATAGAAAGCCGTGCTCCGCGGTTGAGCACGTGCGTCAGAACGGGCCGTGCCACGGCGTTGAGTTCGCCAGCCTCTGGCGGGCCGTAGTCGAAAGCCACCAGCACGTGGTCGCTGGCGTCGAGCCCGTCGACCACGTCGTGCAGGGCCGCGACCTCCGATGCCACCAAAGGCTGTGTCAGTTGCGGGGTTTCTCCCGTCATCAGGGGGGCCAGGAGCATACTCAATACAGCGAAGATCAGGATAGCCGCCACCAACCAACGTTCAATCAAGCGTGCAGCGTCGCCTCTTCCCTTCCCGGCCTCACCTCTGGGTCTCTCGGTCGGCTGGACGGCTGGCTGAGCCAGCAGACTCTGGAAGAGCTCAGCTCGAGCTAGGCTTGCTTCACTGGGGTGATAGCTGGATGGGCCTTCGAAGGTGGTGGGCGTGCCGATGGTAGCCGCGGGAATCAGGCCGCGCAGCCCTTTCAGCAGGCCTTCATCCTCCACGGGGCCGCGCACAGGTTCCTCTCCTTTGTCCTGGCTGGGCCTCAGTTCCTGCACCCAACTGGGGATATCGGCCCGTTCCAGGTCCGCTTCCCACTCCCCTTCCCTTTCACCCTCCCCTTTCCCTTCTCCACTTGGCTCCGCTGCGAACGGCGAGGCCTTCTCCTCCCCCGGCGTTGGCTTCATCAGCTCGTTCAGCCAATCTGGTGTTTCCATGGTCTCGGGAAGCGGCTCTGTAAAGGGCGCCGGCGGTTCTTCGCCGGGGGGCTCCTCGAAGCTCCCCTCGGCTTCTCTCAGCCAGCTGGGGATCTCGACAGGCTCGGAGGGGGCCTCTCTTTCTGGTTCCTCCTCCGCCGGCTCCTCCGGCGCGAAGATGTCCTCCTCCGTGGTGAGTTCGTCCGGTGGCTCCGGTGGCTCTGGGGGCTGACCCGTTTCCACGTCCTCGAGCCAAGCAGGGATCTCAATGGCGGCGGCTTCCGTCTCGTCAGCGTGCGACTCCCTCTCCGCCGCAGTGGGCTTGGAGCGCGGCGTTTCCTCTTCTTCTGGAAGCGAGAGGTCTCGTAGCCACTGGGGCGTCTCCTCTAGGTCGCGATCCTCGGCTTGCGGTCGCTGCGGCCGGACATCCTCCGGCTCCTCAGTGATAGGGGGCTGATCCATCAGCGGCTTGTCCTCGGCGGGAGATGGTGTCTCTTCGGTGACCGGGCCCAGATCGCGCAGCCAGTCTGGGATCTCGGCTGGTTCCGGCGGCGTCCTCTCCTTGGAAGTCGAGTCCATCTCAGCTTCCGATCGATCGATGTCCCTTGTGGGGGGGGGGATCTGTTCGGTGGCGTCCGCCTCCTCAGTTGATGACGCTTCCGGTGGCGCATCTTCACGGTCTGGAGGCTCCTCTGCTGGGACTGAGGCCTTCTCCTCCGAGCGGGCTTCGATGTCGACCGGGGGTTGGGGCTCCTCGCTTATCGGACCCAGCTCGCTCAACCAGTCTGGGATGTCAGCCGGCTCCAAGTCTTCTTCTTCGATGGTGACGGCCCGCTCATCCTCGTGTTCTTCGGCCTCTTGGTCTGCTGAGCCTCGGAGGTCATCCAACCAGTCCCCCGAGGGTGCCGCTTCCTTCTCTCTTGTCGGTTCGGCGGCTTCCTCTCCTCTGTCTCCCTCTGTATCATCCAAGGGGATGGTTGGCAGAGAGAAGCCCTTGATGGGGCTCGTCTTCTCCTCGGATTCCTCATCTTCCGGCCCGGATGACATCGGCACGAGCCGGGCGTTACATTGTTGGCAGTAGACGTTGCCGACGGGGTTGATGGTGTCGCACATCGGGCAGCGCATACCGGTGCTCGGCAACGGCTTGCCGCATTCATTACAGAAACGGCTGCCTTTCCGATTAGCTGTTCCGCAGTTTGGACAATGGATCATCGGTCCATCCTTAGAACTCGCTGTGCGGGCGGTCGCTGCCCAGAAGAACCCTTATGCCGGTGATCACCGTGCCAAGCGCAACCCCGAGGAGAAGACCACGAATCCCGGCCAGACCGGGCACGTCGATCAGCCAGCTGCGGATGTCGCTTAGCCACTCAAAACCTCGCAGAGGGGTCGTTCCCAGAAGCGTCAAGATCACAACCAGGATGAAGAGCAGCGAAGCTGGGGTGCGTCGCTCTCCAAGCAGACGAACGGCAGATAGCGTCAATGTGAAAACGACGAGCGCCGCCAGGGCCCCTCCCAACGGTGTGATGACGTAGTTCAGCATCCCCTGCGTCAGCCCATCCATGGGGCCATAGAAGAGGGGCGGGATGCAAGACAGCAGGGCGGTCACGAGCAGGACCAAGCTATACAGCCGTCCCTTCCCAGACGTCACGATTCGCTGACCGTGGACCTGGAGGACGTTGAACACGGCCAAGATCAGGGCGAAGGCGCCGATAATGACGGCCCATTCGACCAGCTGATCGCGAAGAACGGACAGCCCTGTGTCCGGAAACAGGTATCCAGCCAGGGCGAGGAGCCCGCTACTGGTGGCGATGAAGGTAGGTATCCACTTCCGGATGATACGTCTCATAGCCCTTGCCTCAGGTGGATTGATCCTGGTGAGCCCCGGTCGTCCTCAGCGTCAGCTGGCAATGAGGGCCAGAACGGCTGTTCCCAGGATGACCAGCACCAACATAAATCGCAAGATATCCTCTCCTATCAAGCTCGTCGTGTACTTCTTCTCGTCGGTGACTTGAGCGCCAGCAGCGTAGAGCTCTTCTCCCACCGCCAAGCGATCGGTCATAGGGTAGAGCGCTCCTATGGCTTGCGGTACATCGACGGCAGCCATCTTCGGCCTGCGATGCTGGTCGCTCATATCTGCCAGGAGAGAGACCTCCGGCCCGAACGTGCCCACTGCCAGGTTGGCGGTTACATCTTCCGGAGCCCCGACAGGTATGGCCCCGGCTGCATAGGCGAGAGAAGAGGGGCCGAGGAATCGCACTTGGCTCGAATCGTAGGATTCGGGGATCTGGTTGCGCTCATAAGCGCGGCGCATCACGTCCTGGGCCAAGGGGAGGAGTGTGGGATCGCCTAACGTGATGATCGGAGCCACGTCATAGGAGATGGCTGCATCGATCAACCCCTCCAGCACTTGAAGCCCGGCCAAAGAGGAGACTGTGTTCCCGCTGCCCAGGGCTCCGTTGCCCAAAGCGATGTGGAGGGGTTGACCCCTCTCGGCTGCCCGTCCCAGCTCGTCCTGCAGATCTTTGAAGGCAGCGATCTCACGCACGCCCGGGCCCGTTTCTCGCCGACGGTAGAGGATTGTGAGCACGGCCAGCACAAGCGCACTGAGCAGCAGGAACACAACCGCCCACGCTGTAGGATCAAGCAAGTCATTCATCGTTGCTATGCCCTCTGATCAGCCGCTCTCTCAGTTGCTTCCAGAGCTCTGGATTACCCAATCGGCCCACGGCCTGCTCAAGGCTCTCATCTGATACCCCTCTTATGAGTGGTTCAAAAGCCAGGAGTGCCTGATGACCCAAGAAACCAAAAGCAGTGCTTCCTTCGAGGAGTGACAGCGCCACCGATGATAGGCCGCTGGATTCAATCAGCTCTGCCCATCGATCTACTTGTGTTTGCTGCTTTTGTCTGTCGTTCACCTCGAGATTCGGTACAAGTATACTTGAGATATCGAGGATGGTCTAGCCAGTTAGCCCTTGTATAGGCCTCAGTATAGCACGATTTCTAGGGGGTGTAAAGCGCAGATGTTTGTCAATTCTTGCTTCTATGCTATCATACGCATCGGTGATTGGTGTGATGATTGAATGATGATTGAAGAATCCGACAACTCTCTTCCATCTCAAGAGCCACGACACTGTCCCGTCTGTGGCATTCAGGTAGCGGCCAAGGCGTCAGAGTGTCTGATGTGTGGGGCTTCTCTTATAGAGGAAGAAGAGCCTGAAGAGCACGAAGAGAAGAAGCGTACGATCCCAGGCTGGGTTGGGTCTGTTGCTGCCGTTGTGTTGGCCTTGGCTATCCTGGGCGGCGGCGGTTTTGGGCTTTATACCATGCTGGCTGTGGAACCCGAGCCGGAGCCTACGTCGGTGGCCGTCACGCCATCTCCTACGTCCACCTCGCTGCCGAGTCCGACCCCCACTGATACGCCAGCTCCCACGTCCACACCGACGCCTCTCCCTCCACAGGCTCATGACGTACAAGAGGGCGAGACCATGAGCGATATCGCCGCCTTGTATGAGGTGACGGTTGAGGAGATCGTGGCCCTGAACCCCGACATCGACCCAGAGTTCATCCAGCCGGGACAGGTTCTGCTTATCCCAGCGCCTACGCCACAGGCCGAGGGATTGAGTGCTGCTGAGGCGGGCGGCTCAGCGGCGACGTCGGGCGGTTTTGTTGTCCACGTCGTTCGTTCAGGTGAGACGTTGAGCTCCATTGCCAAAGAGTACGATATCTCTGTCTCGGTCATCCAGGCTGCCAACGATCTATCGCCGGATGATGAGACGATTCGTGCTGAGCAATCCTTGGTCATTCCTCTCAACACGCCCACTCCCTCCCCGACGCCGACCGCTGATCCAAACGTCACACCGACGGCGATATCGTCCTATGCGTCCCCGGCCCTGCTTTATCCACCGGATGGGGCAGTCTTGGACCGGGCACCGGTGTTGCTGCAGTGGGCCTCGGTGAGCGTCCTTAAGAGCGATGAATGGTATCAGCTCAGTCTCTGGCAGCCCTCAAACGATGTGGTGTCGGCTACCGTCCAGACGCGCGCGACAGCCTGGCGGGTACCGTCTGATTTGCTGCAGAGGGCCGACGCCCCGACCTTCCGCTGGCGTGTTCAGGTGGTCCGAGAGACTAGGGAACAGACCTATGAAGATGCCGGGATCCCCAGTGCCACGTATTCCTTAACATGGCAGGGAGCGACGACACCATCCGCTGACGTGACGCTCACGCCCTGATTTCCCCTTCGCTTGGTCGATCCCGCCGTTCACCCCACAGCCGAGAACGATGAAGCCCCGGGGGCAGCGAAGCTTTGCTTGACGCAGGCGGGGCCCCAGACTATAATCCCACCTGGCATACCCGACTTATGCATTGTGAGGTCCGATTGGACACTGATCCGCGACAACGATCGGTTGAGCCCGACCACTACGATGAAGACTACTTCCTTAGCGCTTGCGAGGGATACGAGGAGTTCCTGTCCAGCGAGGGGCAGTGTCTATCACATCGCTTAGAGCAGGCTTTTGTGGCGGCCGAGGTGACCTCCGGCATGAGGGTGCTAGATGTTGGTTGCGGACGGGGTGAGATCCTCCGGCATTGCCTCCGCCTGGGGGCGGAGGCGTACGGCATCGACTACTCGTCCGTTGCCGTTCGAATGGTCTCTAAGCTCGATGGAGACGGAGACGAGGCCTGGGTGAGCCTGGCTAATGCCAGAGCCCTGCCTTTTCAGGCGGGGGCTTTCGATCGAGTGTTGATGTTCGACCTGGTTGAGCATCTCCATCCATGGGAACTGCGCCAGGCTCTGTTGGAGGCACGACGCGTGTTACAGGGTGATGGTCGTCTGGTTGTCCATACGGCCCCGAACGTCTGGTATGACCGCTATGCCTATCCATTGGTCCGGTGGGTGCGAACCTTGATGGGGCAGGGGGATGACTATCCGGAGGATCCGCGTGCCATCATCCCGGCCAACCTGAACGTTCACGTTAATGAGCAGAGCGTCTTGAGCCTGCGGCGGGCGCTGAGACAGGCGGGTTTTCGTGGTCGGGTATGGTTGGACACGCCCCCACAGAATCGAGACGAGGGTCTCTTGTTTCAAGTTGCCCGCCACGTCTTGTTTAACTGGCCTCCCTTTCGCTGGTTCTTTGAACGAGAGGTATTTGCGGTGGCGAGGCTCGATCATGCCGGCTGATCAGGGGCAGACCGCTGGAGGCGCAGGATAGGGGCGAGGGCACAGGGTCGAGCTATCGCCGCTGATCGTATCGAACCATCATAGATGAAAGATCGACGTCCCGTCGATGAACTGTCCATAGAGGAGTTGGAAGAGCTGCTGCGCGTTCGCAAGCGGGAGGAGCGTCTGCGTCGCCTGCGTGAGCGTGACAACGACCAGAGCTCCCTCGATCCCCTGACGCCTGAACGACCCAGCGATCCAGCGGCTCCCTCGCTGCCAAGGGGCCATCGGCGCTTCCGCGATAGCGGTGCCACGACGCAATATCGAGCTCGTGCGTTGACCCAGGAGGCCGAGGAGGGAGATGTGGAGGATGCGCCAAAGGCTCGCAGATTCCACATTCACTGGGATTGGCTGCGCGACAAGAGCTTGCTTGTGGTCGAGCTGGGGGTGCTGGCGGCGTTGGTCGTCGTCTTGATTGGTTCGTTATTGACCTTGCGGGAGATCAACCAGGCCTCCAGTCGCGCGCAGGTGTTGCCAACTCTGACGCCCACGCCGCCGATTCAGGTTATCCTGCCGGGTGGGCACACCCCGCCGGATTCACCAGGCGGTCCGGCGCCGGCGGAGATCCCGGCTCATCTGCGCGACTTGGTGGACGCCATAACGCCCTTGCCGGTTCCGACGCCGGGGCCCGAGCAGGCGACGCGCATTCAGATCCCCGTCATCGACGTCGATGCCCCTGTCGTCGAAGGGGATGACTGGGAGACCCTGAAGCGGGGGGCGGGCCATCACGTGGGGAGCGCCAACCCCGGTGAGCGGGGAAACTGTGTGATCTCGGCCCACAACGACATCTTTGGCGAGATCTTCCGCGACCTGCCGGACCTCAGCCTGGGTGACGAGATCATTGTGCACACGACGGGCCGAGCCTATCGTTATGTGGTCACGCAGAAGCGCGTCATCGAGCCGACGGAGGTCGACGTGATGAGCCCTACCTCCTCACCGGTGCTGACGCTGTTGTCGTGCTATCCGTACGGTATTGATACCCATCGTATTGTCGTTATTGGAGAGTTGGAACCATAAGGAGATGTTAACTGATGGCAGAGAAGTCACGTCGTAGGAAGGAACGAGACATTCGTCTTTCGGAGGCTCAGCTGAGACGACCGGGGATGGAGGACATCGTTCGCGGACCGGACGTCTCGGATGCGTCGTCCTCCCAGTCGTCCAGTCTGGCACAGGAGTATGACTACGTTCTGGCGGACCTGGGGCGTATTGCGATCATTGCCCTGGTGATGCTGGGCGCGCTAATCGCTCTGGCCCTCTTCCTGCCGTAGGACCCACGATCATACCATGCTGGGGCCCTACTCCCCGGCCGAGGCAGCGTCCGCCGGTGCCGATGACGGCGCTCCCTGCATCACCTCCAGCAGCCACGAGATGCTCCAATGTAGCAGTAGAGCTAACCAGAGGTTCTGCGTCTGCAGGAAGAGCAGACAACTGACGACGGCGAGCGCAGCGCGCGACAGCCGGGGCCATGCCCGCCCCGGCTCCTGCACGTCATTGCGCCAGGCCGGATTGGCGATCGCTTCGACGGCAACCAGCGCCAGACCCACCCAGGTTCCCCAGTAGAGGCCGAGGGCCACGATCGGGGCGTTTCGATAGAAGGTCCAGTGGATCTCGTTGTAGACTGCCTCACGTGCGGCTTTCCACCCGCGAACGTCTCCATCCCGACCGAAAACCGTGACGGTCTGCAGGCCCCGTCGGTAAGTGACAGCCGCCAGAACGAGCAGGCCAGTCGAGCCCAGCCCCAGGATCGCGGCCCATCCCAGATCGTGCACCCAGGTAGTCCAGTTGGCGTTAAGTGATCCGCTGCCTCCCGCGCCCGTCTGAGCCGGCAGCGTAAGCCGCTTCAGACCGAGGAGGCGGCCGACGACGGCATCGCGTCCCCAGAAGAGGGCAGCGGACGGGAGACCAACATAGTAGAGGAATCGGAGCGCTTCAAACAAGGACGGTGCGAATCGCCAGGTGCCGACTCGATAAATGACCGTTTCCGCCAGGCTCCTGGATGGCTCGGGGGATCTGTCAGCCTCAACCCAGGGGGAGAACAACCACGAGAGATTGGTCCAGAGTATGCCCAGGAGCAGTGAACCTCCTACCCAGAGCCATGCTTCACCCGTGGTCTCGTCAAGGAGAGTCATCTCACACGCCTTCTCGTAGTGGGATTGTTAAGCGGATCTGAGTACCCTGGCCGGGCGCCGAGGTGATCGACAGCTCTCCATTCGTCATCTCGGCCCGTTCGTGCATATTGATGAGGCCCAGGCTTCCCCGGCTGTCGTACGTGGTTTGCACGGCGTCCACGTCGAAACCCACACCGTTGTCCTCGATCTCGGCCACGAAGGCGCTTCTGCCCTGAAGATAGAGCCGTATCCAGATCCTATCGGCCTCTGCGTGCTTCCTTGCATTGGAGATGGCTTCCTCGACGATGTAGAAGATGATGCCCTGCGTATCCTGATCGAGAGTTTCCTCCGCTCTTGGATCAGCCTCCAGGTCTATTCTGGTCTCGTAGGTCTCCGTCAACTTGTTGACGTACTGTTCCAGCGCGGCCTCAAGCCCTTGGGTCTCCAGGATAATGGGACGCAGTGTAAAGAGCATATGGCGGATCTGCTTCGTCGTCCTACGGGCCAACGCCTCGACCCTCTGGAGTTCCTCAGAGATCTGATCTGAGTTCTTGGCGTTCTCCATCAGCTTGCGTACGAAACTGATCTGCATCGCGATCGATGCGACGTTCTGCGTTGGCCCGTCGTGGAGGTTCCGCGCCAGTTTCTTGCGTGCGTCTTCCTCAATCGATACAATGCGTTCCTTTTCCTCGCGAAGGTCCTGGTAGAGCTGGGCGTTCTGGAGCGCAACGATGGCCTGGTTGCAGATGGCCGTGAGCAAATTGACCAGATCCTCGCTGTAGATGTCTGGTTCGGAGTTGCCAAAGATGACGGCGCCAAAGCTCTCGAAACCGGCGCGCAGTGGTACGACGATGGCCTGCCTGCAGGTATGTAGGCTAATGAGCCTTCCCAGCTCCGGATCCTCAATTGGCTCGTCGACGACGACGGCTTCCGCCTTCGTCAGAGCGTTGGCCAGGGCACCCTCTTTGCCCTCGAAGACGACGTTGCGGTCTCTGGGTGACAGATGGCTTGAGGCGGCGATGCGCAGGTCGTTGTGAGCGAAAAGGAGCACAGCTCCCATCTGGCTTGCTCTCTCTGGTCCCAGCTCCTGCATGCCCTTCTCTCCAACTTCGAGAACAGCCCGCAGGACCTTGTTGTAGTTCAGCGTCGCGCTCAGGGTGCTGGCCAGCTCGAAGGTGAGCCGCGAGTGCTCCCGGGCGGCTCGGAGCTGCCGTCGCTTGCGCTCTATCTCGTTCTGATGATCGCGAGCCGAGACTCTTCTCGTCTCTTCGGAAACGAAGCTGCCCACGACGGTAGCCAGAAGCATCGCTGAGCAGAAGACGATCAAAGGCCGGGCCTCGGACCACGAGGAGGGAAGGGACATAAGATAGACGGTTCCGCCGAAGCTGATGATCATCGCGAGCCCGATCAACAGATTCAGGGGCTGTGAGAAGCGGATCACAGCCGTCAGGAGGGGAAAGAGGGCGAAGAAAAGCAGTGGACTGGCAAGCCCTCCTGAGCTCAGGATCAGCCCCAAGGTCAGCAGTGTGTCCAGCGCGAGGGTGACCACGGGCAGAAGGTGCGATGCCGAACTGTATGCAAGGAGAAGCATAACGGCGACGTTGTATAGCGCGGCGGTGATGAGGATCAGGATTGTTGGAAGTGTCTCGTCGCTTCCGAGGATGCCGCCCGGTGAGACAAACGCTTCTGAGAGGACGACGATGGCGGCGAAGAGGAATAGCAACCAACGCAAGTTGCTGATCTGCCGATCTATCGGAAAGCGTCGCTTCCTCGTCTGTTGCGTGGGCATAAGGGCCTTTCACAGGCTGCCACAAGCCATAAGGACGGTGAGGGTGCCCAAACACCACAAAAACCGTGGACTTTGAATGGCCTCTACCCCTCCCAGTAGCCACGGCTTCGAATCAACCGGTGTGCTCGAGGGACCGGGTCTTCCAGCTTCCCGGTCATCTGAGCCAAACGTGAGCAAAAGGGCCCGCCGGATCAGGTTGCAGCGCTCATCTGATCGGTTCGGTGAGCTTCGAGCCACCTATGTCACGAGCCAAATCCACGAGAGCGCTCGTGTGTTGATGATGGATCAAGTTGTCACTGGCCGATGAGCAGTGCCTCACCGTACTCAAACCGCCAGACTCGCGGTTCTTTCCATTTGCGCAGCTCCCGGTAGACCAGTCGTCGGCCTTCGGGGCTCAACAGCACCCAACAGGCCAGGAAGTCAACCAGACACCACATCGAGCTGCTCCTGTTCCTCCAGGAGCGTCCGCATGATCAGCAGAATGCGCCGACGCTCACCATCCGGAAGTTGTCGAAACAGGTACAGGGCTTCCTTGATGCCAGGGGAGTCTTCAGGGTTCCGGGGTAGTAGCCCTGCCTCGCGGAAGATCCTCTCGGGCGGTAGGTGCAGCACGTTAGCCATCCTCCGACAGAGATCAGAGCTAGGATTCCGTTTGCCACTGACGACCCTGGAGATCGTCGATTCGCTGACCTCACACTGTCGAGCAAACTCGCGCATCGACCAGCGTCTGTCTTCCAGTTCTTGCAACAACCACTTTCCAAAGGCGGATCTCTCTGTCATGTTGGTGTCTCCATTCTGCACCCTGCAAACTGATACTGCGCACTGCTCTTAGCCTGGATGCGCGTCGTCATCCGTCTTGGGCCTTCGAGCGATGGCGGCGAAAAGAGGCCCTTTGCCTGTCTGGAAGGCGCCCCTTCGACCGGCGCCTCGGTCAGCACACTGGCACCTGTAGCCCGACTCGTGCATAGGCTCGGTGCTGTAACATCATAGGTCGCTGTCACTATACAGGATTTCCAAAGACGTGTCAAGCTTTCCCACAATCTCACCATGGGCTTGTCGTCCTTGTCAAACCTGGTGAAGGTCCCCGTGCCAAACGCTTCTGGCGGATAGAGTCTAGGGCTCCGTCGGGAAGATTTTTCCCGGGTTCAGGATAGTCAGCGGGTCGAAAACCTCCTTGATGCTCCGCTGCAGCGCGATAAGCTTCGAGTCCATCACCAGCGGTAAGTAACGCG
The DNA here is from genome assembly GCA_964514285.1 of uncultured Anaerolineales bacterium. Lineage (GTDB taxonomy): Bacteria > Chloroflexota > Anaerolineae > B4-G1 > B4-G1 > SKLM01. Next base: position 83,842 of record CAZEQC010000005.1, read on the forward strand.
CCCGCTTGGAACCGATGCCGTGCTCGCCGCTTATGGTGCCACCCAGCTCGGCAACTACTCCGTACAACGCCTCTAGTATCGCTGGCAGGATCTCCTCCCAGGTTTCCATCGGCATCTCCGGCTTCTTGACCACCGTGGCGTGGAGGTTGCCGTCTCCAGCGTGGCCATAGCAAGGGATTACCACGTCGTATGCCTTCGACAGGCGATCGAGCTCCGGCATCAGGTCGGGGATCTGGGCCATGGGCACGACGATGTCCTCCAGGCTCTGCACCGGGCAGATCGCCTTCAGCGCCTCGGCCATCTCCTGACGAGGACGCCACATACGTCGCTCATCGCGAGGCGTGTTGCCCACGAAGATGTCGAGCGCGCCCAACTCCAGGCACAGGTCGATGATGCTGTTCATATCGTGCTCGACGCGCTGCTCGCTGGTGCCGTCGATTTCAATCAGCAGCATCGCTCCCACGTCGGGATGGGGCAGGCGCTCGCCGGTGTAGTCGTAGGCAGCCTCGATCGCGCGTTGGTCCATGAACTCCACCGAGGTCGGGACAATGCGCCCCCGGGTCATCACCCGCGGCACAGCCCGGATGGCGGTGGGCGTGTCGTGGAACGGGACCAGCAGCACCGCCCGCGCTGTAGGTCGGGGCAGCAACCGCAGCGTGATCTTGGTGAAAATCCCCAGCGTCCCCTCAGAACCGACCATCAGGTGGATCAGGTCGTAGCCCGTGACGTCTTTAACCCGCTTCCCACCCAATTGGACGATCTCCCCTGTGGGCAGCACCACCTCCAGCCCCAACACATAGCGGCCGGTGACCCCGTACTTGATCGCCCGGCCCCCGCCGGCGTTTTCCGCCACGTTGCCGCCCACGAAGCAGAGCTCGACACTCATCGGGTAGCCGGCGTAAAAGAGCCCGTGCTCCTCGATGGCGTTGTTGATGTCGTTGGTGACCACGCCGGGCTCGACGACGACCACCATATTCTCACGGTCGATCTCCAGGATGCGGTTCATGCGCTCGACGGAGAGCACGATGCCGCCGCAAACTGGCACGGCGCCGCACGAAAGGCCTGAACCAGCGCCCCGCGGCGTGACCGGGATGCGCTCGCGGCTGGCAAGCTTCAGAATCCGCGAGATTTGCTCCGCGGTCTCTGGCTTGACCACGGCCTCGGGCATGTGGGCGTGCTCCTCACCTGCCACCTCGTCGTGCGCGTAGTCCTCCATCGCAGCAGGTTCGTCGCTGATAAGGTGGGCTTCCCCGACGATCTCACGCAGCTCATCGATGATCGGGGGCGTGAGCGGGGCGTAGGATCTGGCACTGGGGTCGATTGGCTGGGACGTCACTGTAGATCTCCATTGATCATGTAGAGCTCTTCGAGCTCAAAGCCGCGCTCACGGTAGTAGGTACGGGTGCCGATGGCGGCGATCACGGCCAGGCGCCGGTAGCCCGTCTGGTGCGCGATGCGCTTCGCCTCCTCGATCAGTTTCGTGCCCAGGCCGGCGTGCTGCGGGGCCTCCTCAAGCGCCGAACCGAGCCCCAGGGCCGGGCCGTAGACGTGTACCTCGCGAATCATGGCGCAGCGGCCCCCTGGGCCTTGCAGCTCGTCGATGGGAGGGTCGGCCTCTGGGAGCGAGAGCCGGAGGAAGCCGGCCAGGTCGCCTGTCGGGGTGACGTACTGGAGAAACTGCTCGCTCGTGGCGTCGGTCTCGTAGGCCACAATCTCCAGCCGCAGGGCGTCTGGGTCTATCGGGTCCCCACGCACCTCTCGACAGCGGATGCAGCGGCACGATTCTCCCGCCCGCGCCATGTGCTGCTGCACGATCTGCCGCAGGTTCGACTTCTTCACGCCGGCCACGATGTTGGGCGCCGGGATGTCGCGCATCAGGCGATTGACGCGGCAGTACGGCGGGATGAGGGTCTTGCAGCGCGAGAGCAGGTCGACCATCGTCTCTTCATCGTACGGCTCGTACTCACCGCGCTGCCACCGCTCGTAAAGCTCCGTGTCTGCCAACAGCGCCGTGGGGTAGATCTTCAACTCGTCAGGCCGTATAGCCGGGTCCTCCCAAAGCCTTCTGAAGTCCTCCAGGTCGCTCTCCGGGGTCGCGCCCAGCAGGTTCGGCATCCAGTGAGCGACGATCTTGAAGCCGCTCAGGCGCAGCAGGCGCATCGCCCGTCGCGTCTCGTCCACGCTGTGGCCTCGCTTATTGAGCGCCAGGATCTCGTCGTTCAGGCTCTGGATCCCGAGCTGGACCTTCGTCACCCCCAGCCGGCGCAGCCGATGGACCTCCTCTCGGGTGATCAGATCGGGCCGGGTCTCCACCACCATGCCGACGTTCCGGTGGTCGGCATGCTCGTTGAGACGCTGGGCCTTCTTCAGCGAGTCCGCCTCCACGCCGTTCATCGCGTCCAGGCAGCGGCGCACGAACCAGACCTGATAGGCTTTGGGGTAGGCTGACCACGAACCGCCCAGGATGAGCAATTCGATCTTGTCCACGCTGTGGCCGATCTTGCGCAGCGTCTCTATGCGGCTGCTGGTCTGGTCGTAAGGATTGAAATGGTGGGCGGCGGCGCGCATGGCGCCGGGCTCGTCGGGCAGGTAGCTGGTGGGCATGCCGCTCGGCTCTGGACAGAAGATGCAAGCCCCTGGGCAGGGATGAGGCTCGGTGAGGACGGCGACCGGCGCCACGCCGGAGATGGTCCGTGTGGGCTTGACCCGTAGACGGCGGACGAGCGCCGGGTCAGGCGATCGTTCCTCACGTCGGCACAGCTCGCGGTAGCCCTGAATGATACGCTGTTTGGAGAGCATGTCGCCGTTGGGCAGCGTGTGGCTGCGCATGATCTGCGACAGCTCCTTCTGAGACAGGTCGGGCGCTTCCCGAACCTCGTCCAGGATGGCGGTCAGGACGTCGCCGTGTTTCTCCAGATCGAGGCACTGGCGGTGCGTTTTCCGCCACTGCTCATCTTTTCTCGTCACGTTCTGTTCTGCTTCCTTCGTAGCCATTCATCCTGTCGGCCCGCCACGACAGTCGACCTATGCCCCATGATCCGGCCGGCCCAAGCTCCTCTATCCTCTAGCCGGCCTCCAAGTGCTCTAGCCGAATCCCACTAACTGAAGCTCTAGCCGGATCCCCCAGCGCCGGCGACCGATTACGCTCCGTGTGAGCTATTTCGGTTGCTATCTCCGCTCCGCTCAGCTATAATGCCTTGCATGAATGATCAGATGATCGACCGGTTGCTCGCTCTGAACCGCGATTTCTATGTCACCTTCGCCGAGCACTTCGCCGCCAGCCGTTCCGTCTCCGATCCGGCTCTCACATCTATTTTACCGTATCTACCCTCTCGGGCAAGGATACTGGACGTGGGCTGCGGCAACGGCCGCCTGGCGCTGCTCCTCGACCGGGATCGACCGGGCTCAAGCTACGTCGGGGTCGATGCCGTTCCGGAGCTGATCGAGGAGGCCCGCGCTCAGACTGGAGACCTCTCCCGCACCGAGGCTGTGTTTCGGGTTCTGGACGTCACCGAGCGGGGATGGATGGAGAGGGTTCCCACGGCGCTCCCCTCGGCTCCGCCGGGAACGGGTTTCGGCTGCGCGGTCGTCCTCGCCGTCCTGCATCACATCCCCGATGTCGACCTCCGGGCACGGATTCTACGGGATGTGGCGCGGCTGCTGAAGCCCGAGGGCTACGTCATTCTCTCTACCTGGCGCTTCCTGGCGAACGAGCGCATGCGGCGCAAGATCGTCGACTGGGATGTGGTGGGCATCGATGAGAGCGATCTGGATCCCGGCGACTACCTGCTGGATTGGAAGCGCGGCGGGCGCGGCCTGCGATACTGCCACATGATCGATGAGGAGGAGGTGGAGGCGCTGGCCGCCGCCAGCGGCCTCCTTGTGCGGGAGACCTTCCGAGCTGGCGGCCGCGAGGGGGACCTGAGCCTCTTCGCTATCCTCGATCGCCGGCGCTGACGCCCTTCTTCGCTTCCTGGAGCTCGCCGTAGGCTTTGACAATCTTCCGGTGCGCAGTCACGCTCTCCAGGAACGAGCGTCGCAGATCCCCGTCCTCAATGCGTGCGGCGCGCTCCTCCAGCTTATCATGGGCTTCTAAAAGGATGTTGTCAGCGCGAGAATCCCCGCACGCATGCAGGACGTGGTAGCAGGTCAGGTAGATGCGCAGAGGTTCGTCCGTGTCGTTCAACCCGCTGGACGCCAGTTTGGACAGGATCTCTTCCGCTTGACGCTTGGCCCGATCCAGCTCCCCCTGCGCCACGAGGGCACGGGCCAGCCCGGCGCGTGACTCCAGCAGCCGGCCCCGTTCACCCAGCTCCTGCCGGAGGGATATCGCCTCCTGGTACGTGTTTTCAGCCGCTCTAAGATGTCCCAGTCCAAGCAGGGCGTGTCCTAGCCGCGTCAGAGCGTACCCCTGGACCCGGCGGGCGCCGATGGCCCGGGCCGTGGCTACGGCTCGTTCACCGAATTGTCTGGCCGTCCTTTCATCACCCTTATGGTGGAAGAGCAGTCCCAAACAGGACAGAGCCATAGTCTCACCCTGGCGATCACCGATCTCCCGGGAGATGCGGTGGCAGAGCTCGTAGAGTGCTTCCGCTTCCCTGTACGCTCCCTGCTGGTCAGAGATGTATGCGAGGTTGATGAGGGCCAGGGACTCACTCCGCCGATCGCCTATCTCACGAGAGAGGTGAAGCGCTCGCTCATAGTTCGCTCTGGCGGCATCGTAGATGCCTTGCTGATGGGCCGCCAGTCCAAGGTTTGCCAGCAGCGCGCTCTCGCTCCGCCGGTCGCCCAGCTCTTGGCTGATGACCAGAGCCCGCCCGTAATAGTCGGCAGCGTTGGCGTAGTCCCCGCTTCCGTGACGTGCGTTTCCCAGGCTGCGCAAGCAGTTCACCTCTATCTGGCGCGCCTGGATGACCTTACTCAAGGCGAGGGCGCGTCTGAGTTGTGTTTCAGCTGCGGCGTAGCTCCCCTTTCGCACGAGCGCTCGCCCCCACTGCAGATAGGCATAGGTTGTCGCTTCCGCAGCGTTCACATTCACGTCTTCTCGCAGCTTGATGACGTCCCTCGCTGCCTCGATCGCTTGGTCGTAGAGCCCCTGTCTGTTCAGGAAGCGGGCTTTTTCGGCAAGCAGTCTAATGAGAGCAGCTCCGACGGTGTCTTCTGACGCGCTTGTCTCAGCCGTCTCTGGACTGTTGGTGGACTGTAGGTAGTCGATGGCCATGCCGATCAGCGTCTGCCCCTCCTGATAAGGTCCGGCCAGCAGATAGAATTGCGATAAGCTGGGCAGCGTCTGGCTGATCAAACTCGCTTTCCCATGTCTCGCTGCCCATCGCCATGCCGCGCGTACATTGGCGATATCTGCCTCGATCGCTCCCCTGTTGCCCACCATATCCTCTCCACCTGACCTGTCCCCCAGGCGCCGAAGGAGGGCTAGGTAGTGTGACGCATGTCTCTGCTCGAACATAGCCTGCCACGACGAAGTCGATCTTAGTTTGTTGGACGCATAGTGTCTTAGGAGATTGTGCATCGTGTATCGACCCGAGGTGGCGAAGCACAGCAATGACCTGTCCACGAGGGATTCGAGGATGGCAGGGGATGCGTCGGTCACCGCGCTGGCTGCGTTCCCATCGAATCCGCAGCGGAAGACAGAGAGCCTCATAAACGCATTCTGTTCATCGGACGCAAGCAGACGCCACGAATGCTCGAAAGCCGCTTGAATGCTGCGGTGTCTCGGTGGAACATCCTGCAGGGAGTTGGTCAGGAATCCAAGGTCCTGATCGATTTCTCGCGCGATGCTCTCGCAGGTGTGGGTCTTGGACCACGCGGCGGCTAGCTCGATGGCCAGGGGCATGCCCTCGACCAGCTGACAGATGCGCACGACGGCTTGCCTTTCACAGGAGGAGGGCGAAAAGCGCGGGTTGACGCGGCGAGCTGTCTCTTGGAACAGAGTCACCGCGCTGTAGGCTTCTGGGTTGCCTGCGTCGACCTCCTCTCCAACCGGATACGTCAAGCCTTCAAGCTCGTGGCGCCATTCCCAGCGCAGATTCAGAGCCGCCCGGGATGTGACCAGCAGTTTGACGTCTGGGGCTTCCCTGAGGATCTGGGTCAGGAGGTCCGAAGCGGCCAGGAGATGCTCGAAGCTGTCCAGGATCAACAACATCTCCTTGTGCCGAAGCTGGTTCAGCAAGTCGGTTCGGGCGTCCGTATGGCCCGAGAAGGCCATCTGAAGCGTGCTCGCCATCGCCGAGACGAGGAAGTCGGGTGAGCTCACCGACGCCAGCGGCACGAACCAGACGCCTTCGAGGAACGCGTCTGTCCTGGATGAGGCGGCCTTGAGGGCCAGTCGGGTCTTGCCGATCCCCCCCGGACCCAGGAGGGTCAACAATCGACAGTCGGGGCGGTCGAGCAGCCGGAGCACGTCCGCGACCTCCTGCCCGCGGCCAACGAAGGGCGTCGGTTGCGGAGGCAGGTTGTGGCGCGGCGTCTCCCGAGCTGCCCGGATGCGCTCATAAAGGGTTCGTGTCCTCTCCGAGGGTTCAACGCCCAGTTCCTCGTCCAGAATCTGGCGGCAGGTCTCGTATTGGGCCAGCGCGGCGGTCCACTGGCCACATCGGGTCAGCAGCCGCATCGTCTCACGGTGGCTCCTCTCCCGCCACGGCTCCAGCGCCAACAGCTGTCGGGCAAAGCGCAAGCCTTTCTCATTCTCGGCCCCCTGTCCACACAGACGGATGAGGGTATGCAGCACCTCGGCCAGTCGTTGCCTCCACCATTCCCGTTCCCTGGCCAGCCAGATCTCGAACTCCGCGCAGCCTTCCAGCTCTATACCCTCCAGGAAGGGACCTCGATAGAGACCCGCGGCAGTCTTCAGCGCAGTCGTTCCCCCTTCTCTCTCTAGGGTGGAAAAAGCGTCGATGTCCACCCAACACGAGGGCGACCGCCGCAACTCAATCGTGTGCCGGTTTGTTCTGAGGCAATCAGGGACCAGACTGGAGACTTGGTGGAGCACCCAACTCAGGTTGGCACGCCCACGGTCTTCCGGCAGATCCTCCCAGAAGAGGCCCGCCAGATGAGACCGAGGCAGGGGGCGTTTCTGCGCTGCCAGATAGCCGAGCAGCGCCAAGGCCTTTCGAGACCGGAAGCCCAGGATGGGGTCTCCGTCTTGTTCCACCTGTGGCGGTCCCAGGAAACGGAATCTGGTCGTGGCTTTCATCTCTTCTCCGAGACTGCCAAAGAGTTGCCAAAGGGCAGCAGTGTAGGATATGACTATCTGGATATCCTGCGCCTCGCTCTGGGGGCGCTGGCGACGGAACAGTGAAAACGGGTGCGAGGAGAACGATATGCGGAGCACTATAGCAGAAACCGCACTTTCTGACAAGTCTGGGGTATGCCAGACCATCACCACTCGTCCTCTGGCATTTGGGCAGCCGAAGATGCTCTCGAGGTTTGCCCGCCCTGAGGCGGAGATCTGATGCGCCAGAAGACACCGCGCCGGTACTATGCCTACGTGCTCCGTTGTTGGCTGGAAGAGAGTCGGACACAAGGCACGCAGACGTCCTGGCGCTTCTCGCTGGAGCGAGTTCTGCATCAGCGAACCCGGCGAGGGTTCGGGAGTCTGGAGGCGATGGTCTCGTTCCTCCAGGCTGAACTCGACGCCGTCGAAACGGATGGGTCTTGTGAGTCTGAGCCCTGAGGTTGAGCGGATGCCGTCCCGCATGGAGGCGCACGGCAGCGTGCGATCGCCCCGCCCACGTTCAAGATGTCCTGACGCCGCAGATGTCGGCCGCGCTTTGCGCTAACTGAGTGTCATCGGCCGGTATCAGCAGAAGATCCCCCGACCTAGATCAAGGAGGAAGCGATGAACCGTCGGTTCTGGTTGAACATGATCTTGGCTCTGGTACTACTGTTCCCCCTGGTAGCCAACACGGCACTGGCTCAGGGACCAGAGCCCCTTGAAGAGGAGCCTGGCAGCCTGGCTGAAGAGGATGGTGGCCCTCCTCCTCCAGTCGGCCAAGCAGCAGCCGTCCAGATTTCTTGGGCCTTCTCCGGCGGCCCGGAGTACGACAGCGGTTGGGTCCCCTTGGAAAGGGACCAAGCTCGCACGCTGATGCACAATCTAGGCGGTGACACTGACAACTACGTGGTCGACATGACCTACAGGAGTAGCGGCAGCGGCATCAACCAACGCTACTACGGCGGGGCTGATTTCGGCGCCGAAGCCTTCGGTGGCGGGAGCGAGAATCAGCGTGTCGGCGCCTATTGGCGCAGCCTGACGACGTCATCCGTCGCGGTCTACCGCCGCCCGGAGGATGCGTATGCCGAGGAGGTGCGGGTTCGTATCTGGGTCGATCCTTACCCCAGCTGGGATAGCGGCTGGGTCAGCCTTGGCGCTGGGGCAGCGGCCACGACCTTGAACCACGGGCTCGGCGGCAGCGTGGATGACTACGTGGTCGATATGCAGTATCGCAGCAGCGGCAGTGGCGTCAATCATCGCTACTACGCCGGCGCCGACTTCGGCGGCAAGGCCTTCGATGGCGGGAGAGAGGATGATCGCGTCGGCCTATACTGGCGCAGCCTCACCAACGCCAGTATTACCCTCTTCCGCCGCGATGAGGACGACTACGCAGATCAGGTCCGCGTTCGCATCTGGATCAGGCCCACGCCCACATTCGACAGCGGCTGGAACCCGGTCGGTCAGGAAGAGGTCCGAGTCCTGGCGCACAATATCGGCGGCGACATAGACGACTACGTCGTCGATATGCAGTTCCGAAGCCCGGGCGCTGGCGTTAATCGGCGCTACTACGGTGGGGCCGACTTTGGCGCTCATCCACCCAGTGGCATGAACACAGATGACCGGGTGGGGGCCTATTGGCGCAGCCTCTCCACGTCCAGGATCACGGTCTACCGCAGGCCGGAGGATATCTACGCGCCCGAGGTGCGCGTCCGCATCTGGTGCTTCTGGAAGCCACCGGCCCCCGACTACGACAGCGGTTGGGTCTCTGGCGAGGCGGATCAAGCCCAAACCCTGACTCACGGCCTGGGTGGCGATACCGACGATTACTTCGTCGACATGACCTACAAGAGCGACGGCAGCGGCATCAACCGGCGCTACCACGGCGGAGCCGACTTCGGCGCCATGGCGTTCGGGGGAGGGCACGAAGATGAGCGTGTCGGGGCTTACTGGCGCAGCTTGACGACTTCCTCCATCGCGGTCTACCGGCGCCCGGAGGACATCTATGCCGAGGAGGTGCGCATCCGCATTTGGCGCACGCCGCGGCCTGACTACGACAGCGGCTGGGTGAGCCTGGGACAAGGGACGACAGCCACCTTGACTCACGACCTGGGAGGCGATTTTCTGGATTACCTGGTAGATCTGCAGTATCGAAGCTCGGCCAGCAACGTCAACCAACGCTACTATGGCGGCGCTGATTTCGGCGCCACGGCCTTTGGGGGAGGGCGCGAAGATGAGCGTACGGGGGCGTACTGGCGTGGCTTGGGGATGTCCAACATCACCGTCTATCGGCGTCCTGACGACACCTACGCCCCCGAGATCCGTGTCCGCATCTGGCGTATGGCGCGGCCTGACTACGAGAGCGGCTGGGTGGTACTGAGTCAGGGGGATACGGAGACCCTCCCCCACAATCTGGGTGGCGATGCAGATAACTACGTGGTGAACATGGTCTACTACGACGAAACGTTCAACTACGTGAACCAGCGCCACCTGGGTGGCGCGGATTTCGGTGCTAACCCGCCGGGCGGGTACGATCCCGACGATCGGGTGGGCGCCTATTGGCGCAGCCTGACCAAGTCCAGCGTCACAGTCTATCGCAGGCCCGAGGATGGGTTCGCCGACTACCTCCGGATCCGCATCTGGCTGACGGACTATGGGGTCTTCCTCCCCCTTGCCCTCCGCGACTTCTAGCTGTAGGAGGTGATCGTATCGGTTTGAGCCAGTCTCCAAGGGCTGGCACGTATGACGGCGAAATCGGGAGGAAGAAAATGAACTTGAGGAAATGGTGGGGCCTGTGCGGGCTTGTGGTGCTGAGTCTGTTGCTGATAGGAGGTGGCTTTGGATCTGCGGTGGCAGGACCCCGTTCGGAACTGGTTGCTCCATCATCAGTTCGATCCCAGGCCCAGTCCGTATCGGTTCTTATCAACGAGGTGATGCCGAAGGCGGATGTCGGTGAGTATGAATGGGTGGAGTTGACGACGGCTGCGGACACGTTCCGGGTCTATTTGCCTGTGGTCTTAAGGGCCTGCACCGGGGGCACCTTCGCCGGATCTGCCAGCTCCAGTTCCATAAGCCTTGCATCGGATGGCATGGATCTCTCCGGCTACCAGATCACCGATGAGGACGGCAACGTCTTCACCATACCCGCGGAACTTCCTCCGGTGCCGCCAGGAGCCTTCGTCCTCATCATCTTCGAGGAGGGCGTCGACGATTACGACTTCAGCGACAACCAGGCCGTGCTCTATACCGGTGGTGGCCTGAGCGGTATCTTTGCGGATGCCGGAGACCAGGTAGCGCTCTACTCGGGCGGCTCGCACAGCGCCGACACCATCGTCGACTTCGTGGCGTGGACCATCGAGCCGCAGGGGGATGCGGCCAATGCCGCCGCCGCTGGGATCTGGCAGCCCGACTGGTTCGATACCTTTGAAAGCGGCTTCGGCGACACGTCGGACGCTGATATCCTGGAGCCCAATGAGTCCCTGGGACGTTATCCGGGGAGCAGGGGAGCCATGGGCCCGCAGGCCCTGGCCCTGTATCACGACGAGCAACTGACCCCCGGTCAGACGAATCCGGTACCGCTGCCCTCCTTCTACACGCCTGAGAATGGCGCCATCGTGGAGACCGAGGGCTTCTCCGTCAGTTGGAGCCCGGTGCCGGGCGCGACCGCTTACCGGTTCCAGCTCGATGACGATCTGATGTTCGGCAGCCCTCTCTACGATACCATCATCACCGAGTCCTACTACCAACCGCCTACGCCACTGGCCGAGGGAACGTACTACTGGCGGGTCAAACCGCTGGGCGGTCACGGCGAGGAGGGGGCTTGGCTGGCACCGATTGAGATCGGCATCGTCGTGTTCAGCACGCAGGTCAGCGCTCAGGCCGAAACCGTGCTGGGCATCACGCCCGTCCGTCAGAACAAGGACTCGCGCTTGATTTGCCTCGATCGGTGTCCTGAGGGCGATCCGACGACCAACAACGCTGAGGACGCCTGGGATGCCGTGGCCCCCTGCACCGTGCCGCCATGCGCGGACGCCTTGAAGTACGAGCACGGCACGATGTACTGTGTCGTCGCCTCGATCCGCATGATGGCTTCCTACTACGGGGGCGATCTGACGATGGATCGCATCGCCTATCACATTGCTCAGGAGTGGACGGGGAACACCCACGCCGGGACCAACGACAACAATCCCAACAACGATCTGGCCCACGACAACGGGTGGAGCTACCACGACGAGGAGGACGAGGGCATCTCCTGGGCTCTGGGCACCAACCTCGTTGCGACGGACGGCAAACCCAGCTTCAGCGACATCAAGACGTGGATCGACGCTGGCCGACCGATCATGTTCCGTCGCCCCGGTCACCTGATGGTGATGGACGGCTATCGAGAGGAGGACGGCGACCAGTACATCCACGTCCTCGACCCGGATCAGGCCCCAGATTGCTGGCGCTGGCAGGACTACGCCACGCAGGATATCTTCGGCTACTGGCCGGGTCCCGTGAGTGCGCCGGGCGTCCGCTCCGACGAGGCCAGCGTCTCCACCGATACGGACGGAGACGGCATTATGGATTTCGACGAGATCCATCGTTTCCCAACCAGCTACACCAATCCCGACTCCGACGACGATTGGGTGAGGGACAAGCAGGACATGCGGGAGTACGTCTTCGATAGCCTGGGCGCCTTCTCCTATCGCAACGCCGATTGGGACAGCGATGGGGATAGGAAGGAGGTCGATTGTGATAACGACAATGATGGCTCCCCCGACGGCTGCGAGGACGTTGACGGCGACGGCATATTCGACCTCGGTGAGACAGATAACTTCGACGCCGGCGACAGCCAGGACTGTGTACCGACCTTCGAGATCACCTATCCGACACACGGGTACACGCTGAACGCTGGTGCCTACAACAACCCCGACAAGATCCTGATTCACCTGAGGGTCGATGCACCCGACTGCGGGTCGGGCCTTTCGCTTTCGCCGGGGGATTTCGACGTCACAGTGGGCACGGAGGCCGCGCCGGATCCGATCGCGGGCTACTCGGTGGGCGAGGAGTACTGGATCCTGGTTCAGGCGCCGGGGCAGCTCACGGCCGATCACTATGACCTCGAGGTCACGTACGACAGCACCCTCAGCGACAGCGAGGAACGAGCCATCTACTACTTGCCGCGACTGGTCACCGACGAGGTGCTGGTGGTCGACGTCTCCGGCAGTATGTCGGGCTATGATAAGCTCACGTCGGCCCAGAACGCCGCCCGCCTCTTCGTCGATCAGTGGACCACCGATGATAGGATCGGCACCGTCGCCTTCTCCTCCACCGTCAGCGTGCCCTATCCCTTGGAGCCGATCACCACCCTGGGCACCGGTGGGGAACAGGAGGCGGCCAAGGACGAGATCGACGCCTTGACCGCTGACGGCACGACGGCCATGGGCTCCGGCCTCCTGGAGGGACAGCACCAGCTCGACACCCGAGGGGACGCCTCTCACGAGCATACCATGGTGCTCCTGGGCGATGGGATGGAGAACGAGCCTCCTTACTGGACCGATGCCAGCGTCCACGACACCATCGTCGACGCCGGGACCATCGTGCACGTGGTGGGGTTAGGGCCGCCGACGGCGGCGTGGTACCACCGTCTGGAGGACGTCGCCGATGAGACCGGCGGGGAGTTCTGGCCAGTCGATGAGACGGTTACCGTCAGCGCCTCAGATGCTGGGACTGCGACGAGCTCGCCCTTCGTCAGCTCCCTGCCCAACCGTCTCGCCGACGCCTACAAATCGGCGGCGGAGATCGTGGGCCGCCTGCAGCGGTTGTGGGAGGAAACAGGGACGCTGAACGTCGAGGAACCGCGTACCGTCACTTATGAGGTGGACGTCGAGAAGGGGCTGGGCGAGGCGTTGTTCAGCGTGAACTGGGACGACCCCGACAGCAGGATTGTCCTCTCGCTTACAGACCCCGATGGCGATGCCGTCACCGAGAAGACGCCCGGGGTGATTCGCCATACGGATCGCACCCACGACCAGTACCGGGTCCAGGCGCCAGAGGGTGGCAAGTGGCTGGTGAAGCTCTCCTATGAGCGCGGCAAGTGGGAGGCGGAATACCTGGCTATCCTGGCCGCTCCATCCAAGACCACGATGGGCTTCCAGCTGGGGCTCCACCCCGAGGATCGGGTCTCAGGGGCCAACCTCCCGTTGGTGGCCTATCTGACCGATCGAAAGCCGATCGCTGGGGCCAGGGTCAAGGTGATGATCAGTCTTCCCAACAACGAGTACACGGAGCGAGAGCTCTTTGACGACGGCGAGCATGGGGATGGTAGCGCGAACGACGGCGTCTACGCCAATACGTACAAGCTGTCCCAACCCGGTGTCTACCGCTTGAAGGTTAGGGGCGAAGGCGAGGACAACGCTGATCAGCTTTTCACGCGCCGCCTCAGCCGCAGCTTCAGCGTGCGGCCGCGGGTGGCCTACATCTACAAGGACGACCTCGCCGCGGCTCACGCCTTTGGGGCGCTCCTGGAGAACCACGGCCTGGCCGTGGATCTGCTGTCCATCGATGCCGTCGTTGGCACTGACGTTTGGGTCTACGACCTGATCGTCGTTGGCGCCGACACCGGAACAGGCGATGAATGGGTTCCTGCCGCCGTAGCCGCCATTGCACAATCGGGAAGCTCAGTGATTGGCTTAGGCGAAGGGGGCTATACTCTGTTTGGGCAGCTGGGTCTGCGTATTGGCTCTCCTTGGGGGTGGCACGGCACCGAGGACAGTGTGCAAGCTTTGAACATCCTGCACGAGATCTGGTCGACGCCGTATCCTATCGCCCTCTCACGCAAGAAACCCGTGGCCACGCTCTATGAACGCGGTTCCGGGTACGTTGCCATCCACCTGCCGAAGCCCGTGAGTGGCGTCGTGCCGCTGGGGCGCGAGATTGACGACCGGGACCACTATCCGCTAATCAAGCAAGATGATCGCTACTTGCTCTGGGGCTTCGACGACGGGCCAAGAGCGATGACAGAGGGCGGATGGCAGGTCTTCGTCAACACAGTCTGGCATATGATCCCGTAGAGGCCTGGTCTCACGCGGCACCATACCAGGCGACTGCGACCTCGGCGGCCTCTGGCCTGAACGTGGCCTCCGGCAGGGGGCGGGCTCCTAGCCCGCCCCCCGATAACGCAAAGTGTAGTTGCGACTTGTCGACGAGGGGGTGGTATGGCGCTCCTCAGTAGGGGCGCTTCTTCACAAGTGCAGCGAGCATCTACCATCTCTCGACACAAGAAAATGGGCGAGTATAATTAAGTGGAGGGCTAACGATGAAAACCAGTCGATCGATCGTTGGAGTGACCAGCATAGCTCTACTGTTGACCGTCATGAGTGGGCCGGGGTTGGCCTCTGTCGAGGTCCCCGCTGGACCCTACGCAATCACAAATGGGCCGGGAGACACCTACGACGCCCTGGTTGTTGGCGTTCCCTGGGAGGATATCGGACAAGAGCCTCCTGTGGAGGACGTCGGCGCCGTCAGCGTCTTCTACAGCTCGGCGGCCGGCCTCTCCCAGGCCAGAGAGCAATTCTGGTCTCAGGATAGCCTCAACGTGGACGGGATGGCGGAGGCTTACGATGCGTT
>CAZEQC010000006.1:0-2682 GCA_964514285.1 uncultured Anaerolineales bacterium
GTCGACCCAGGTGACTGCGTCGACCCAGGTGACTGCGTCGACCCGAACGCCCGGGCGGTGATCCGCCGCTCCAGGCTCGTCGTGGATGCCCTGGTGGGCTACAGCTTGCGCGGAGCGCCCCGCGGGCGCGTGGCCCAGCTGATCGTCCAGTGCAACCAGGAGAGCGCCCGAGTCCTATCCCTGGATCTCCCGTCTGGTCTGGATGCCACGACGGGGGAGACGCCGGGGGTTGTGGTCGAGCCTGAGCGGACGCTGACGCTGGCCCTGCCCAAGACGGGGCTGTGGAATGTGTCCGGAGAGCTCTACCTGGCCGACATTGGCATTCCACCGGAGGTCTATGAGCCGCTGGGCTTCTCGTTTGAGTGGCCCTGGCGGGAGGGGTACTGGATGGCGTTGGAGGTGGAGAGCTAAGGCATAGCCTTGGGACCGGTCTTCCGCAGTATGAGGTCACGCATCACAACGTGGCCTGAAGGAGTATAGATGGGAGAAGTCGCCTGGATCACGACCATAGATGAAGACGACGTCGATGAGGAGCTACAGGAGGCTTACGAGGCCTGCGCAGACTCGGCAACGGGCCGAGCGGCGAGCATCATGAGGGTGCACAGCCTGAATCCGCGCTCCATGCTCGCCCACCGCGCCGTCTATCGCACCCTGATGTTCGGCCCCTCGCCGCTCAAGCGGTACCAGCGGGAGATGATCGGCGTGGTCGTCTCGGCTTTGAACGGCTGCGGCTATTGAATGACGCATCACGGAGGGTCTCTCCGTCGGTTGGTTCGTGACGACGAGCTGGTTGCTCAGCTCCAGAAGGATTACACGCATGCGCAGTTGAGCGCCGCCGACCGCGCGATGCTCGACTACGCTGCTCGCCTGACCCGGACGCCGTCAGCGATAGAGGAGAGCGACGTGGAGGCGCTGCGCACGGTCGGTTTCAGCGATCGAGCCATTCTCGATGTCGCACAGATCACAGCATACTTTGCTTTTGTCAACCGCCTGGCCGAGGGGCTGGGCGTGGCGCTTGAGGATTACTGGACTGGAGCATGAAGACAGAGGAGGGTACTCACCCATGACGAAGCTGGATCAACTAGCTGATCTTGGTCAAGCCATCTGGCTTGATTACATGCGACGTTCTTTTATCACCGATCGAGACGGTCAACCGGGGGGGCGGCTGGAGGACCTGGTTGACCAGGGGCTGCGCGGCGTGACGTCCAATCCCTCGATCTTCGAGAAAGCTATCGCCGGCAGCAACGACTACGACGACGAGCTGCGCCGTCTTGGGGAGCAGACCAGATCTACCGGCGACGAGTTGTCCCCCGAGGAGATATACGAGACCTTGGCCATCAAGGACATTCAGATGGCCGCCGACGTGCTCCGTCCCGTCTACGACGCCACCGACGGCGCCGACGGCTACGTCAGCCTGGAGGTGAGCCCAGACTTGGCGTATGACACGGAGGGGACCATCGCGGAAGCGCGTCGGCTGTTCGCATCCGTCGATCGGCCCAACGTGATGATCAAGGTGCCCGCCACGCCCCAGGGCATGCCGGCCATCGAGACGCTCATCGGTGAGGGGATCAACGTCAACGTTACCTTGATGTTCTCGCTCGATCAATATGATCAGGTGGCGGAGGCCTACATCTCCGGGCTGGAGGCGTTGGACGCCGACGGAGGCGACGTCGCCGAGATCGCCTCGGTGGCCTCCTTCTTCGTCAGCCGGGTGGACGTCAAGGTGGACCGGATGCTGGAGACGATAGAGAGCCCCGGAGCAGAGGCCCTGAAGGGCACCATCGGCATCGCCAATGCCAAGATGGCCTACCAGCGCTTCAAGTCCGCCTTCTCCGGTGACCGCTGGGAGCAGTTGGCGGAGAAGGGCGCCCGCCTGCAGCGCGTTCTCTGGGCCAGCACCAGCACCAAGGATCCGACCTACTCGGATACTCTCTATCCGGACAACTTGGTCGGGCCGCACACCGTCAACACGCTTCCGCCCGCTACCCTGAATGCCTTCCGTGACCACGGCACCGTGGGTCGACAGCGGTCACCGGCGCTCACCCTGGAGACCCAGCTGACAACGGCGCAGGCTCAGCTGGACAAACTGTCTGAGCTGGGGATCAACCTGGATCAGGTCACCGACGATCTTCTGGAGGAGGGGGTCGACAAGTTCGCCAAACCCTTCTCCGATCTGATGGAGAGCATCGAGGAGAAGGTCGAGCGGCTGGCGGTCAGCTGGCAGCGCATGGAGACCCGGCTGGTCGAGGGGGCCTATGAGGAGGCGGTCGCTGGCGCCCTGGGTGAGATGGCGCGAGACGACGTCCTCGACCGCATCTGGAAGCACGATCCCACCGTCTGGGTGTCTGAGTCCCCTGTGGAGGAGATCACCGATCGGCTGGGCTGGCTGCACATCGCCAGTGCGATGAAGGAGAACGTTCCCCGCCTGGAGGCGTTGGCCGACGACGTCCGGGAGGCGGGCTACACGGACGCTCTCCTGCTCGGCATGGGCGGCTCCAGCCGGGCCGCGGAGGTCTTCCGCCAGACCTTTGGCGTTCGGGACGGCTATCTCGATCTGGCGGTCTTGGACAGCACCGATCCCGGCGCTGTCCTGGCGCAACTGGAGCGCCTCGACCTGGGCAGCACGCTCTTCATCGTCGCCAGCAAGTCGGGCACCACCACCGAGACCCTCTCCTTCTTCAG
>CAZEQC010000006.1:2782-4143 GCA_964514285.1 uncultured Anaerolineales bacterium
TCTTCATCGTCGCCAGCAAGTCGGGCACCACCACCGAGACCCTCTCCTTCTTCAGATTCTTCTACCGTCAGGTCGTCGAGTTGCTCGGCGAGCGGGTCGACGCGGTCACCGAGGAGGCCGGCGCTCACTTCGTCGCCGTCACCGATCCCGGAAGCAACCTGGCCGAGCTGGCGCGCCAGCTCGGTTTCCGCGACGCTTTTCTCAACGACCCGAACATCGGAGGACGCTACTCGGCGCTCTCCTTCTTCGGGCTGGTTCCGGCGGCGCTGATTGGGGTCGACGTGGATCGGCTGCTGGACGGTGCGCTCACCATGACGTCTGGCTGCGAGTCGTGCGTGGTCACCGGGAACAATCTGGGCGCCCACTTGGGTGCCGTGCTCGGCGAGCTAGCCAAGGCCGGCCGGGACAAGGCCACCTTCTTGATCTCGTCAGAGATGGCCAGCTTCGGGGCCTGGTTGGAGCAGCTGATCGCCGAGAGCCTGGGGAAGTCGGGCACCGGCATCCTGCCGGTGGTGGAAGAGCCCCTCGGCTCGCCGCAGGTCTACGGTGACGATCGGGTCTTCGTCCATCTGCGGATGGAGGGTGATGACCGCCACGACGTCCAGCTGGGCCGACTGGTGGAGGCGGGCCATCCTCTGGTGCGGCTCAATCTGCGCGATCTCTACGACATGGGGGAGCAGATGTTCCTCTGGGAGATGGCCGTCGCCGTGGCGGGCTACCGCCTGGGGATCCACCCCTTCAACCAGCCCAACGTGGAGGCTGCCAAGGTGCAGGCGCGTCGTATGGTCGAGCGGTATCAGGAGGAGGGCGAGCTGCCGACTGGCGAGTCGTCGCCGGTGACAGCTGAGGCGCTTCATCAATTCCTCGGTGAGGTCTCCTCCCAGGGCAGTCCCTCACCCCACTCAGACCGACCGTACATCGCCCTACAGGCCTACGTTCAGCCGACGGCGCGCATCAGCGCCGCCCTTTTGGCCTTGCGGGAGCAGCTGCGCGATCGCTATAGGCTAGCCACGACGGTTGGCTATGGACCCAGCTTTCTCCATTCCATCGGCCAGCTCTACAAGGGCGACGCCGGCGAGGGTATGTTCATCCAGTTCACGGCGGACGCCAAGCGCGATGCCGATATTCCTGACCAGGCTGCTTTGCTTACCTCTTCAGATACGGAGACCGAGTCTCCCCGGTCGGGGATCACCTTCGGGGTGTTGGAGAGAGCGCAGGCTCTGGGCGATCGAGAGGCGATGGAGGAGGTCGGGCGGCGCGTGATCCGGTTCCACCTGGGGGAGGATGTGATCGATGGCCTCGATCGCCTGTACCAGGAGGAGGCGTGAAGACAGAGGAGATGGAGGGACGATGGAGATTGC